>JAHCHX010000002.1:0-300000 GCA_026129545.1 Saprospiraceae bacterium | reverse complement strand
GTCTTCGAAACAAACGACCCCGCCGCCGCATGGGATGGTCGGGTGGATGGCAAGGATGCGCCTTCCGATGTGTATGTTTGGTGGGTGGAGTACGAGGTGCTGCGCGACGGTCAGCGGCAGCGCGTGGCGCGAAAAGGCGAGGTGGCATTGCTGCGGTGAAATTGGCGTGAGGGCAGCATCCGGACGCGGCCAAAAGGTTATGTTTTCTGGGAAACTACAAAGAGGCCGCCTCACAAGTTTAAATTTCGACACGGATTCGACCCAGAAGGCAGCCGCCTCCCGGAATGTTTAAATTTCGACAGGATTAACAAGATTTACAGGTTTTTTTTACCCGAAAAAGGGCGCGAATCTTGTCAATCCTGTCAAACAAACATCCATCATGAGACATCCTCTAATTTTTTTCTGCAAAAAGTTATGCTGTATGCTGTCTCGCAAAATTTTTCCTGCACCTGAGGAACACTTAAATCAGCATTACATCACCGTCATTACTGGCATGAGGCGGGACGGGAAATCGGCGGCGTTGAAGTACTTATTGGACAAAGTGCCCACGCTACATGACATTTTTCCCAACCGCTGAGACGCATAGGATTTCTAAAAGTTTGATTTTCAAAAAATAAAAACGTTGCGTCTCCGCGTCTCCGCGGTGAATTGGAAAATGTCAGGCCGTTGCTTACCTTTGCTTATCACCCACCCATCTGACCGTCGCTACAAGCCAATTTTCAGGGTATAGGGGGTAGAAGGTAGAGGGTGGACGTAGGCTCCACTAAACCTTCCACCCTCCGCCAATTATTTTCTGCACGTTCGGCATATCGGGATTGGCCTATGAACTTGCAAGGCGATGGTCGGACACACTGATGTTGATGCACATGAAGACAAGGCTCATCGTACTCATTGATTTTTCCCCATATTCCGAAACACTCCTGCACCTTGCCAACGAATGGGGCAAGCTGCTGCACGCCCAGCTTTTGGTGATGCATCAGGTGCCGGGGCTGGTACCTGCCTTGGCTGACCGGGAAAGCCGGCGGCACATCATTGAAGTAGAAAAGGAAAAAGCCACTGCGAGGCTCACCGATTTGGTGCACAAGCACGTTTCCGACGCGCTCAAGGTGACCTACCACGTCTCGGAGAAAAGCCTGCTGGTCTCGCTGTCTAAAATATTGAAACAGCGGCACGAGGATATGCTCTTGATGGGGCTGAAAGGCACGAGCACGCTGAAGAGAATCCTGATAGGCAGCACGGTGACAAAGGTGGTGGAATACCTCAACCATGTCACGGTGGCCGTGCCGGTCCATGTCGGCCATTTCATCCCGGAAAAATTGATTGTGGCCGTGAGCGAACAATATCCGCTCAATGAGGAGGCTTTCGGCCAAGTGGTGCATTCGTTCAAGGGGCGCATCGTGCACATCGAGTTTGTCGCCGTGGTCGCGCCGGAAGAGGATGCGGAGCGTTCGTCGGGTTATTTGGGACACCTGTGCGCGCGTTACCAATCGGAAGCGCCTTCCTCTTTCAAGATTTTCAAGGCTGAAAGCGCCTTCAAGGAAATCAAGGCATATTTGCAGCAAGAGGATTGCAGTATGCTGGTGGTGCAAAAAGGCTCGCGTTCCTTCTCCGACCAATTGTTCAGAAAGTTTCTCATCAATGAGCTGGTGCATGATGGCTCCATGCCGCTAATCATCATTCCGCTATGAGTTGGTTTTCCTCCATATCCTTGAATCCATTTTACGAGTTTGCGATTATCCTGTCGTTTGCGGCTTTGTTGGGTGGCATCGGGCAGTTGTTGCGGCAACCGCTCATAGTCATGTTCATTGCGTTGGGGGTGCTTGTCGGGCCGTCGGTGTTGGACATCGTGAAATCAAAGGACAACATTCACTTGCTCGCGGACATGGGCATTGCCATACTGCTGTTCATCGTGGGGCTAAAGCTCGACTTGCGCATCATTAAGTCCATCGGCAAAATCGCGTTGCTCACCGGGTTGGGGCAAGTTGTGTTCACCTCGTTGATAGGTTATTTTATCGGGATTGGTTTGGGTTTTTCCAGCCTGCACAGTTTCTACATCGCGGTGGCGCTGACTTTTTCGAGCACCATCATCATCGTGAAGTTGTTGTCCGATAAAAAAGAGATAGACTCGTTGCACGGTCAGATTGCCATTGGTTTTCTGATTGTGCAGGATATAGTGGTCATTTTGGTGATGATAGTGCTTTCGGCCATGCGGCAGCAGGACGACGCCACGCTCTTGCAGGATTTTGGGAAATCCCTGTTGTCAGGCTCTATCTTGCTGTTGGTCACGCTAATAGTGATGCGGTGGGTGATTCCGAGGGTAAGTTATTTTCTGGCCAAGTCGCAGGAGTTGCTGACGCTGTTCGCCATCGCATGGTCGGTTGCGTTGGCATCGGCGGGCGATTTAATGGATTTCAGCCGAGAGGTGGGGGCGTTTCTGGCAGGGGTGAGTTTGGCTTCCTCGCAGTTCAAGGATGTCATCAGTAGCCGATTGGTGAGTCTTCGTGATTTTCTGTTGCTCTTCTTTTTTGTCAATTTGGGAGCCAATCTCAATTTGGCCATCATCGGTAGCCAAGTGCCGGCGGCCCTTGTATTTTCCCTGTTTGTGCTTGTGGGCAATCCGCTCATTGTGCTCATCATCATGGGTTTCATGGGCTATCGCAAAAGGACATCCTTTTTGGCGGGCTTGACCGTGGCGCAAATCAGTGAGTTCTCCCTCATTTTTGCCGGCTTGGGCCTCACGGTCGGGCACATCACCGAAGAGACGGTGGGCCTCATCACCTTGGTGGGTCTCATCACGATTGGTCTTTCCACCTATCTCATCCTTTACTCTCACCAGATTTATGAAGTCATCGCGCCGTTGCTCAGTATTTTTCAAAGAAAAAACCCCTATCGGGAAACAGATGTCAAAGCAGGCGAACAACCTCCCTACGACTTGGTCATTTTTGGTCTTGGCCGATTTGGCAGCAGGCTCGCGGAAATGCTTGAAGGACATCAGGAGGTGCGATACTTGGGCATTGACTTCGACCCCATCATCGTCAAGTCATGGCAAGAGCGTGGCAAGGACATCGTCTATGGGGACATCACTGACCCGGAGATTCTGGAACAAATCCCGTTCAAGCACACCAAGTGCGTCGTGAGCACGGTATCCGACAGGGAAGCCTCCGTCCACCTCTTCGAGACCTTGAAACGAAATGGCTACGAGGGCAAAATTTATCTCACCGCGCTCAACGACAAAGACTACGAGTTGCTGAGCGCTTGCGGCGCCGACGAGGTGCTGTTGCCCCACCAAATGGCGGCGACCAATTTCTACAACTCGTTCCTATCGAATTTGCTTGAAAAGGGCAAGCGTCCAAAGGAAGAAAGTGTGTGATAGGCTCTTCGTCAGTCAAAAGTGGCCTTTCGCCATGCGCGGCAAAACCGCCTTAAATTTTAAGCGGAATGGGTGCTCCGAGGTCAGTTGTTTTCTCCTGTCTGCCTCACCGTTTCAACACCGCTTCTATCTGCCCCAATTCCTCGGGGGAAAACGCAAGACGGTCGAGGCATCGCAGCGAATCGGCTAATTGTTCCGGTCGGCTGGCCCCAACGAGCACAGAGGTGATGCGTGCGTCTTTCAGGAGCCACGACAGGGCCATTTGTGCGAGCGTTTGGCCGCGTTGTTGGGCGATGTGGTGGAGTGTTCGGATTTGGCGTAGGCGCTCGTCGGTGATGGCGGTTTCTTTCAAAAAGCCGTGCGGCTTGGCAGCCCTCGAATCCGTCGGGATGCCGCTCAGATATTTGTCGGTCAGCAGCCCTTGCGCCAGTGGGGAGAAGGGTATGCAGCCCACGCCCTCGTGCTCCAAGATGTCGAGCAAGCCGCCTTCTACCCAACGCTCGAACATGGAATACTTGGGCTGGTGAATGAGGCAGGGCGTGCCGAGTTCTTTCAAAATGCGGATAGCCTCTTGCGCTTCTTTGTTCTGATAGTTTGAAATGCCCACATAGAGCGCCTTGCCTTGCCGCACGATGAGGTCGAGCGCCGACATGGTTTCCTCCAAGGGGGTGTCCGGGTCGGGACGGTGGCTGTAAAAAATGTCCACGTAGTCCAGCCCCATGCGTTGGAGGCTTTGGTCGAGACTGGCGATGAGGTATTTCTTGCTGCCCCATTCTCCATAGGGGCCTTCCCACATGTGATAGCCAGCCTTCGACGAGATAATCATCTCGTCGCGGTAGCCTTTGAAATCTTGTCGCAGGATGCGGCCAAAATTTTCCTCCGCCGAGCCGGGTGGTGGGCCGTAGTTGTTGGCAAGGTCGAAATGCGTGATGCCCGCGTCGAAGGCGAGGTGCAGGATGGCGCGGTAGTTTTCGTACACGTCCACATGGCCGAAATTGTGCCACAAGCCGAGCGAGACCGCCGGGAGTTTCAGACCGCTGCGACCACAGCGGCGATATTGCATGGAGTCATAGCGGTGGGCAGCAGGAAGATACGGCATCATGGTTCAGCATTTTTGCCGCAAGGTAGTCGTTGACGACATTTTTACATCGAGCTGGCCGATTTGAAAATGCGGTTCCAGTTGATGCCCTCGCGCATATTTCCGTTTTTAGTGGAAAACCAGATGAAAAGTGGCTTGCCCACGATGTGGTCTTCTGGCACATAGCCCCAAATCCGCGAATCTTCCGAGTTGTGGCGATTGTCGCCCATCATCCAGAAATAGTCCTGTTTGAAGGTGTAGGAGTTGGCTTCTTGGCCATTGATGAAAATTTTGCCCTCGCGCACTTCCAGTTTGTTGCCCTCATACACGGTGATGATTCGGCGGTAGAAAGACACATTGTTGGTGTCTAGGGGCGTGGTCGCGCCTTTTTTCGGAATCCAGATGGGGCCGTAGTCGTCCACCGTCCAGCCGCCGGCGTGGCGGGCATCGTTGGGAAACACATAGCCCGGCTCGCGGTCTTGCGGCACGCGCTCCACCTGAATGTTGTTGCCAAGCGATTTGACTTTCTTGACTTGGTCGTCGTCGAAGAAGAAAGCGCCTTGGCTGGCCAACTGGCGGTCTTGGGGGCTGCTGAGCGACACGCCCCACTCCTCCAATTTTTTCAGGCTGATATTCTGCGGCTTCACCTGATAGAGGAATTGGCGGTGTTTCGGGTTTTGGGCCAATTCGCCGTTGATGTAAATCTGCCCCTTGCGAATCTCGAGGCTATCGCCTGGCAGCCCGACGCACCGCTTGATGTAATGGTCTTTTTTGTCAATGGGGTGCGTCACGACTTTCAGGCCGGGCGGCAGCAACCCACCCGTTTGCTGGCGTATCTGGTCAATGCTGTAGCTTCGTTCGGGGGTAATCACCACGCTATCGCCCGCAGGCCAGTTGAACACCACTGGCTCGTTGCGGTCTATTTTTTCCAGCGCGGGAAGGCGGTAGTAAGGCAACGAGGGCTTTTCGGTGTATGATTTGCCCAAGCCAAAGGGCATCTGGTTGTGCATCAGGGGGAATTGCACCACCGTCATTGGTGTGCGAATACCGTAGTGCGCTTTGCTGACAAACAAGAAGTCGCCCACTTTGAGCGTGCCTTCCATCGAAGGCGTGGGAATCACATAGGCCTCGATGAGGAACATCCGAATGAACGCCGCGGCGAACACGGCAAAAATGACCGCTTCGGCCCATTCGCGGAGTTGCGATTTGCGGAGGTACGCATAGTCGGTCTCAACCCTTTTCAGCGCCAGTTTGTCCTGCTTCTCTTGCGCGGCGTGGTGCAGTCGGTGATATTCGCGCTCGCGTTCCAAAATCGGCCCTTGGTATTGGTCCTTTTTATTGGCTCCGATGAGGAAAAATGGAATTGGCGCGTAAATCACCGCCAATGCGGCCTGCCAAAAGCTGTGCTTGCCAAACGAGCGCACCATGTCAATCACCATGCCCGCGTATATGAAAATGTTGACGATGGGGAAAAGCAGCCACAAGGCATAGCGCGGTTTGCGGCCAATCATCTTGCACCATTCGACTGCCGCCAAGCCCGGCACCAATGCCTTCCAGCCGGGGATGCCCGCCTTTTCAAACAGTTTCATCATGCTCACGCCGAGCAAGATATAGAGAACAATCAGGAAAATCAAAACTGACATAGCGAGGGAGTGTGAAAAATGTGGTCAATGAGTGGGCATATCTAAAGAAAGCGCGGGTGAAGGTATTTTTTTCAAAAACAACTTTCACCCGCGCTTCGACTATTTGGCTGAAACCAACAAACAACAAACAACGAACAACAAACAACGAACAACGAACAACGAACAACAAACAACAAACAACGAACAACGAACAACAAACAACAAACAACGAACAACAAACAACGAACAACAAACAACGAACAACAAACAACAAACAACAAACAACGAACAACAAACAACAAACAACAAACAACCTACCCCTCCGATGCCTTGCGCCGTTTGCGTCGCGTCTTGAACAGCTCCACCACTTCCTTGTCGTCCAAAAAGCCGAAGTCCACAAATTGGGCGGAGACAAAACGCTTCACATCCTGATAGTCCTTCGCGCGTTTGTCGGTGAATTTTGTCAAGAGTTTTCGGATGTATTCCATCGAGTGTTTTTCCACCGCTTGGTTGAACTGCTGGTTGCCAAAAATCTTCATATACACCCCGAAAATCTTGTTCAACTCAAAGTAGTCGGCGTATTCGCGCTCGGTCAAGCCATTGATGAGCCGGGCAAAATAAGTCAGCACCAACTGGCGCAGGCACTCGCTTTCCACCGAAAGTCCTTTGTGTGTGTTGTAAAAATCCTGCACGGCCTCGATGGCATCGGGATGGACATAGCCGAGGCTATGGATTTTGTCGGCAATGCGGTAGTAATCGCTGATTTTGTCTTTCCAAGTTTTGTCCACGGCGGCGCTCATGCGCTCGTCGTTGGCAGCGGTGATGCCGGGCGATGTGTAGAGCGACAACAGGAACCGCAGGTAGCGCGTGTCGAATTCGGGGAAAGAGCGCCGCTCGCGCTCGAAATGGGTGGCAAAGGCCAGCCGTTCTGCTGGGTCGAGCTCGGTGTAGTTGCCATACATGGCCAACATTTCGAGATACTCCTCCGTGCCCTGAAAGTTCTTGTTGTCCAAAAAGCCCTTCATCTGCTCCTTGAGGCTGTCGTTCACACCGCCCACCTCAAAACGTTTGAGCAAAAACTGGCGCAACGCCGAGAAATTGGCTTTCATCTCACCCAAAGAAGTGGGGAAATCCGCCGAGTAGTACAGTTCGTTGCGGAACTGATTGGAATAACGTCGATAGAGGTCGGCACGCGCCTTCACGTCGCGGTATTGGTCGCTTTTTAATTGTTGGAGGAAGTAGCGGATACGCTTGTTTTCCACCTGCGTCATCAGATTGGTTATCCAGATATCGCTGCTGAGCGCAAACCCCACCGATATGCTTTGCCCGATGCGTTTTTTCAGCTGCTCGAAATGCACGCTCTGGCAAATCGCCAGCAGGATGTCCTTGAAGTGGTCGTTGGGGCGGACGTATTTGTATTGGTCGGTGATTTCGCCGCGCAACACCGCGTAGCCCAACACACGCGGCAGGTACAAGCCTTCAAAAGGCGGCTCCAACAGGTATTTTTCAAAAGTCACCAATTGCAACGGCGCTTCTGCCGCCACTTGGTGGTGCAGTTCGGAGAGCATCGGCTCGAACTCCGTGCGCAAGGCGTTGTAGTACTCATCCTCCTCCTCTTCGAGGTAAAGCGCCAGATTGGGGAATTCCTGAATGGCCACCGCGATTTCGTTCAGGCGGTCGTAGTATTTTTCGTCTAATGGTTGCATGACAAACGCTAAGTTGGATAATTAGAAACTAATGGGCGATGATCGAAAGATGGGGCCACCCGCGAAACCAAACACCCGAAAATCGGCCAATTGGGGGGATATTTTGAAAAAAAACCCGGTAAAGCCGCACAGGACTTTACCAGGTTTTTATTTCACCATCAAAATCTGAGGGCAAACATAAGGATATGCCCGGAAGATTTTGGTTATGCGTCTCCAGATTTTTCTTCTTCCGAAGCAGGCGCAGCGTCCTCGGCAGGCTCGGTCGCTTCGGGAGCTTCCGCGACGGCCTCCACCACTGGCTCGGCTGCTGCTTCGACGGGTGATGTCTCGACGGCTTCCACAACCTCAGCAGTGGCCTCGACGGCTTCCGCTGCCGGCTCAGCCACTTCTTCCACAGGCTGGGCGGGCTTTGGCTTTGCTTTCGCGACGCCATCCACCGCTGCGACAAATTGGCGCTTGCCCTCAGCGCTGGCCTCGCGGCGGGCAGCGATACGGGCTTCTTTCTGGTCTATCCAAGCATTTAATTTCTCTTCTGCTTGTTCGGGGGTCAATGCACCTTTTTTCACCCCGCGGTCCAAGTGTTTTTTGAGCAAAACACCTTTGAAACGAAGAATGGAACGCACTGTATCGGTCGGCTGAGCGCCTTTTTTCAGCCAGTCGTAAGCGCGGTCGCGGTCCAATTCGATGGTGGCCGGAACCGTGAGGGGGTTGTAAGTACCGAGTTTCTCGATGAAACGGCCATCGCGCGGGGAGCGGGCGTCAGCGACTACGATGTGATAAAAAGGCGCGCCTTTGCGACCTTTGCGTTGCAGACGAAGTTTGACTGCCATGTTCTGAAATTTGAAAATTTAAGTGAGAAAATACTCGCCCGGTTCCTTGTCTGAAACAACGCCGGGCTTTTCGAGGGCGCAAATGTACGAATGGCTTTGCCGAAAAACCAAATGAGATTTGTTTTTGTGCGTTAAAAAGCAGCCTCGTCCGTGAAAAATTTTGCTAATCACCATAAATCGGTTCCGCATGAACATACTTCGGCTATGCTCGCTAATCTTTTTCTTTTTCAAGCTCCAAACATCAGACGCTCAAGCCGTACAAATCTCTGGCACAATCAACCATTACGCTGCCGTCACTGCCATTGACAGCTGCTCTGGCAAATTGACGGTGAGCGACACTACGGGGTTTCGCGCGGGTGCGCCCGTCTTGCTCATTCAGATGCAAGGCACCGAAATTGTGTCGGGCAACAACTTTCTCTATGGCCTGATTCAAAACATGAACTTCGCGGGGCGCTACGAACGCGCTGTGATTGATTCGGTGAGTGAAAACGCGCTTTTTGTGCAAAAAAAGCTCGTTTACGCCTACTCGCTGCCGGGCAAATTGCAGGCGGTGACCATCCCGCAATACACCAACGCCCTTGTGACCGACACCCTACGCTGCCAGCCGTGGAACGGTGCCACGGGCGGCGTGCTGGCACTCGAAGTGGCTGGCACACTGACCATAGACGCGCCCATTGTCGCCGATGGCGCGGGCTTTCGCGGCGGCGCGGCATATGTCGGTGCAGGCAACAACTGCAATTTTCTTTTTCCCGAACTCAATTATTTCTACCCCTTCCCCAATTGGCGCGGCGGCTACAAAGGCGAAGGCATCGCGCTGCCCGAGCCGGGCAAGGAACTCGGTCGCGGCCCCCAAGCCAACGGCGGCGGTGGCGGCAATGACCACAACTCCGGCGGCGGTGGCGGCGCGAACATCACCGACGGCGGCAACGGCGGCGACAACGACGAACCGAGCGCCCTCGGCTGCGACGGCTACTATCCCGGCATCCGAGGCTATGCGCCGCCTTTCACCACCAACCGGATGTTTCTCGGCGGGGGCGGCGGGGCTGGCCACTCCAACAACACGCTGTTCAGTGCGGGGGCCAACGGCGGCGGCATCATCTTGATAGAAGCAGGCGACATCGTTGGGGCCAACCCCCTTATCTCGGCCAATGGGCTGAGCGCCGCACTCGCTCAAGGCGACGGGGCCGGCGGCGGCGGCGCAGGCGGCACAATATGGCTAAAAACAAATGCCGCTCCCGCAAACCTCGTCGTGCGTGCCAACGGCGGCAACGGCGGCAACACTTTCAACAACAACTCCAACCGTTGCTTTGGACCCGGCGGAGGCGGCTCCGGGGGGCGCATCCTGGCCAACTTGCCCGGTTTGAGCGCCCCGACGGGCGGGCAAGCGGGCATCGTGGCGGCCTCCACCAATGGCTGCAACGGCACCACACGGGGCGCTTCGGCAGGCGAAGCGGGCTTGGTGGAAAACCTCCCCGCCATGCCCGCAGGCACGGCGAACCACACGTTGCCCCAAGTGCTGGCATCACCCGCGCCCGACTCGGTTTGCCCCGGCGACGTGGCGACATTCGTGGTGGAAGCCAACAACGGCAATTGGGCGTTCCAATGGCAGGTGAACGACGGCACGGGTTGGCAGGACATCGCCGATGCCGCTCAATACGCGGGTTTTCAGACACCCTCACTCGCGGTGTTGAGTGTGGTCGCCGGGCAAAATGGCTGGCAGTTCAGGTGCCGTGTGTTGCGTGCAGGGTGCTACGAAGTCGTTTCATCGGAAGCCAATTTGTGGGTCAATCCAGTGCCGAACGCAGATTTTTCCTTTTCCCAAAATGGCGCTACGATTGATTTTTCAAACCAGTCAAGCGCCACGAGTTTTTTCTGGAAATTTGGCGACGGCAACACCAGCCAACAAGAAGATCCTCAACACACCTACGCCTCGGAAGGCACCTACACCGTCACGCTCTACGCCATCACGGATTGCGACACCGCGACCGCCACCCAGACGTTGGACGTGCTGCTCCCCCCCATCGCCGATTTCACGTTTCCGCTCTCGACCACTGGCTGCGGCGCGGCGACCGTGCCATTCAGCAATGCTTCCTCCGCGAATGTGACCGCGTTGCTTTGGTCATTTCCCGGCGGCACCCCGGCCAGCTCCACCCTGCCCAACCCGTTCGTTAGCTACACGACCACAGGCGTTTACACCGCAACGTTGATTGTCTCGAATGCTGCCGGGCAAGACACTTTGACACAGTTGGTGGTCGTCACCGTCAATCCCTTACCCATCGCCGATTTTGTCTTTTTTGTGCAACCCGATGGCTCGGTGCAATTCGCAGACCAGAGCCAATATGCCGCAAACCGATTGTGGGATTTTGGTGACAACACCATCTCCAGCCAGCAAAACCCCGCTCACGCATACACCACCGAAGGCACCTATACCGTCACCCTGACCGTCTGGAATGTGTGCGACACTGTCGCCATGCAGCAGACGCTTACCGTGGCGCTTCCCCCGGTGGCGGGCTTTTGGGTGCAAGACACCACGCTCGGTTGCCTGACGGCCGCCGTGGATTTTGAAAACACCTCATCGGCCAACGTCGCCAACTTTGTCTGGGAGTTTCCGGGCGGCAACCCAGCCGCTTCCACCGCCCCCAACCCCACGGTGGAGTACTTGACTTCCGGCTCCTACACTGCCCGACTCATCGCCTCTAACGGCGTGGGGGCCGACACGGCTGAACAAACTTTCGCCGTGCAGGTGTTTGGCTTCCCGACCGCCAATTTTTCCTACACTTTTCTGCCGGGCGGGGTGGTACGATTCACCAACCTGAGCCAAAGCGCCGCCACCTACACTTGGGATTTTGGCGATGGCTCGCCGTTCGTCAATGGAACCAACATTGACCACGCATACGCCGCGAGCGGTGTCTATACCGTGACGCTGATTGCTACCAGCCCTTGCGGGGTATCGCTCCTGCAACAGACCATCGAGGTCGTGGTGTCGGGCGTGGCCGTGAGCACGCCCCAAGGTTTGGGCAGCATACGCCTCTACCCCAACCCCACGAGCGATTGGCTGACGGTTGACTGCTCAGAAGCGGCTGCGCAACCCGTTGGTATTCAGGTGTTTGATGCCAGCGGCCAATTTCTGTTGGAGCAACGTGAGCCGTTGGGATGGGTTAGCCGCTGCTCGTTTGAGCGTTTCCCGGCAGGAGTTTATCGAGTGGTGGTGTGGTTTGAATGCGGGATGCTGGCGCGGGCGGTGGTGAAAAATGGAGGATGAAAGGCCGCGGACGGCCTCAAGCACCGCTGCATATTGACCATGATTTACTCAGCCGGACTGCGCCTCGGCGAAGTCACCAAACTGAAATTGACCGACCTCCAGTTTGAGCAGCACCGCATTTTTGTACGCAACGCGAAGGGGAAAAAAGACCGCTGCACCACCCTTGCCCAAAAGGCCGAAAGCCTCCTGAAGGAGTATCTGGCGCTGTACCGCCCGGTACATTGGCTATTCGAGGGGCCAGACGGAGGCCCGTACAGCGACCGAAGCGTTCGGGCCATCTTCACAGCCGCCAAGCATCGGTCGCGCATCAACCCGCTGGCAACCACCCACACGCTGCGCCATTCCTTCGCCACGCATCTGCTGGAAAAAGGCATGGATTTGCGCAACATACAGGAGTTGCTCGGTCACGAAAGCAGCAAAACGACGGAGATATACACCCATATCACGAAAAAAAGTTGGGAAAAAATAAAAAGCCCGTTGGATGATTTGGAGATATGACCAACATGCTTATTTTTGCCCGTCAAAGGAACCTCTCATGGACAATCTGCCTCGCCCCGCCAACATTCTCAAGCGCAGCTTGCCGGCACGCATAGTCCGGCACGCTGCGTTTTTTTTGTGGCCGGGGTTGCGTGTATCCAGCCGATTCGAGTTGGATACACGCAACCCCGGCGGGCGACAAAGCGAATTTAACCGTCAATTAGGGGTGACGGGAAAGAAGAGTTAGCGGCAACGACACCGGAAGGCCTAAAAGGGAATGCCACTAACTATGCATGGCCGGACATGCCGCCGGATAAACCGCCGCCACGTCGTCCATGCCCCCGTTAGCGGCAACGACACCGGAAGGCCTAAAAGGGAATGCCACTAACTATGCATGGCCGGACATGCCGCCGGATAAACCGCCGCCACGTCGTCCATGCCCCCGATGGGTGCAATGAAAAAATGAAAAATAAATATATACACATATGGCTATCGGTTGCCTTTCTCGTCATTGAGTCCTGCCAACCATCATATTTGTTTGCCCAAACTGTTAAACTGAAATGGCTAAATTTTAGCCCTTACACAGAAGTTGGTCAAAATCCCAATCAAGGCGATTCAATATCAGATGCTCAGATTATTTGCCTTTTAGATACTCTTAAACCTTGGGTTGAAGGTATTCGTACTTTTGGAACCCAAAATGGGTTACAGAATATCCCTATCCTTGCCAAACAAAAAGGATTTAAAGTAATTGTAGGAATTTGGCTCGGCAAAGAAAATTCAGCGGCTGGAATTGCCGCAAATCAACAACAAATCGCTAACGGAATTGCGCTTGCAAATGCGGGCTATGCCGACAAATTAATTGTAGGGAGTGAAGTTCTTTTGCGAGGCGATTTGATACCATCCCAATTGATTAACTATATCAATCAAGTTCAAATAGCCTGCCCTAATATTCCAGTTTCATGTGCTGACATTTATTCCGAACTAATCTGCCATCCGGAAGTAATGAACGCTTGCGATTTCATTTTCCCTAATATTTATCCTTTTTGGGAGGGGACTTCAATTAATTGTGCAATACAAAGGTTTCATCAATGTTATCAAGACCTTTTGCCATTTGCAATTGACACCGGAAAAGAAATAATCATTTCAGAAAGCGGGTGGAAAACAGAAGGAAACCCAGTTGGTAATGCTGTACCATCTCTTGAAAATGCAATTCGGTACAATAGAGAATTGCTTAATTGGAGCACTTCTTTTAATATTGATGTAAATTTATTTTGTGCATTTGATGAGCCTTGGAAATTGCCTAATGATTATGGCTGGGGAATCTTTACTAACGACAAAACCATGAAGCAAGGAATGGATACATTGTTCAAAGTGATAACGAACATTGATAGTACATGGTTATGCAGTACCCTGAGTAACGGTTCAAATGACACTTTTATTGTTGATAACATACCCGGATATAGTAATTATTCATTGATTAAAGGGCATGTTGATAATATAAAGCCATGTGAATATAGAATCGCAACCTATATCAAAGTTGGTGGCTGGTGGACCAAGCCGACTTTTTGTAGCCCAACAGTTCCGATTTTATGTGATGGTCAATGGAGTGTAGATTATACAACGGGTGGAAATGACAATTTAGCAACTGAGATTTGTTTATTTGTTGTTCCTTTTGGTTACTTTCCCCCTTTATGTGGCAACTGTATAGACATTCCGCAAGAAGTTTATCAAAATTCAATAGATTCAATATGTGTTCATCGATATGAACTATCAAATGCTGCATTAATTGCATCTTCAGATACAATTTGCAAAGGAGAATCAATTACACTTACAGCAAGTGAAGGTAAATATTTTACTTGGGGAAAAATAACGTGGGAGGGAGTGAACTATTTAACATCTGAAGGAGATACTTCATCATCTATTGTCATTACGCCAGATAATAGCCCATACACCACATATATAGTTCAAATAAGTGACGGCATGGGAGGAGGAGTTACATTGCAAAAGACCATTGTTGTAATAGAAATTGGCTTATCTGTTCCAAGTAAAATAGTCTGCGCATATGATTCTGTCGCCACCTTGACTGCAAATACTTGGGGCCCAGCATGGTATGATTATGAATTTTATTGGAGCACAGGTGAAAGTTCTCAATCTATACAAGTTGTTCCGATTTCACCGTCTGCTTCCTATTCTGTTACGGTTTCGAGTATTGCCGGATGTACAAAAGCATACATAGGTACTGTTTATGTTGAAGAACCTCAACCAATATTAAACTATCCAAATGATACCATACAGCTTGGGCAAACAGTTGGTATGTATGTATGGGCAGTTGAAGCGATTTGGAGTACGGGAGATACAACTCACAACAAATCTTTGTATGTATCCCCAACAACTACTACTACATATACAGTAACAGTCACACTTGGCAATGGTTGTGTTTATGAATTAGAAAATACGATAGTTGTTTTACAACCTAATGCAACTATTGAAGGTATTAATATACAAAACCTTATTATTTTTCCTAATCCTGCAAATGAAACTTTTACTGTTAAATTCAATACTGACAAAGAAGAGAATATTCATGTTTCACTTGTCAATGAAATGGGAGTTGTTATAGAAATAAAAAAAGCAAGACAGGAGGCAGGAGAATTTTTATCGGAGTTCAATGCTTCACAATTGACAAAGGGATTGTATTTCATTCAATTATATGCAAATTATAAGGAAATTTCAATTGGGAAGATTGTAATTCAATAAATAGTGCACCCATCACTGCATCAACCCCATTAAGTTAAGCCTAGCCACCGCCCTATAGATCGCTTGCCCCGGCGCTGGTGGTGCGCCGCCAACACACCAAACCACAGACCATGGGGCTGTCCACGCAGGGCGGTCAATCCCCTGCCGGTCCGGGCGAAGTGCCGGAGCTGGAAAAAGCCCCAAAAAGGATTAGCCTCAGAGGGCGTGACGGTAATTGAACTCGAAATTGTGTCTTTCGCCGAGGCGCATCATTGGAGGCTTTCTGGGGCGGTAATTGATTTTGCGGGGCTCGAGTTGTTTGAGGAGGTATTTTTTGAGTCGCGCGATTTCGGCGTCGAGGTTTTCGCGCGGGCGCAGGAAAAGCCTGACGATGAAAGACTTGAAAAGCCCGACGCTGATATTGCGGTTAGCCTGGCAGGGCGTTTTTCTGCGGGCATTGATCCGGTCAATGTCATCTTGCATGCTGTGGTGGAGCGCCGACAGGAAATTGTACACGATGAGGGTGGCTCGAGGGCCTGCCCCCGCTGGAAGGGGATGCCAAGGGCGCGGAGCGTCCGTTTGGAGCGCACGTTAAGCGCTTCGCGGACAATGAGTTGTCGTTTTTTGGAAGCGACGAATTCCTCGACGACGGTCGAATGGGTGAGGGTCAGGCGGACCAAGCAATGTGAACCGAAATAAAGATGCAGCCAGGGGATGACCTGCGCCGGGAAACCCCGGTCGTAAATCATGAGCACGTCTGAGGGTACGGTATGAATATGCCATGGGGCGATGAGGGATTCGGATTCATAACGGGTGTGGAAAAAGGCGTTGACAATGATCTGGTTGAGCACGTCGAAGTGCGCCAGGACGCGGGCCGAGGCCACCGCCGAATGCTGGTTGACGTGCCAGCCGAACTCCTCGCCCAACTCATCGGTGTCAGGCAGGCGGAACCCCGACCCGTCGGTAGCCCACAAACGGAAAGAACGCCAGCGCCGCGCCTCAAAACAGTGATAAAACAACTCGGCGCTTTGCCGCAGCAAATCCCTGAAAAACGTGTGGTGGATTTTGTTGCGCGCCTGTACCAGGGCGCTTTTGGTGGGTATGTCATCCACAGCGTCGAGACGTTGGAAAAAATGGCCGAGCTCGACGCACAGGCTCTGGCGCAACAGCGATAACACCAGCCAGACCGTTCGCTCGGCTGGCAGCAGGCGACGACGACAAAAATCCCGCCCCGGACGGCGGAAGTATAGTTCCGGTGAGTTGGCTATATTTGCAACCGCGAGCCGTATGGCCCGGAAATACTTGCTGAGAGGCGACCCCATGATAGAGTGGTATTTATCACAAAGGTCGTCTCTCGCTTTATTCCAGTAGGCTTAACTTAATGGGCATGAACAATGCACTCAACGCCAACCGCCGCCAAGCCCAACCCGCAACGCCAACGCAGGGCGGCACAAGTCAACCGAAAAAAAAAATTGCAGCATGAAAAATTTAATCTTATTTTTCCTTGTCTTGGTAGTGCAATTTGGATGCGGTTTGCCATCAAACAAACTTAATCCAGAAGAACAAAGGCAACTTTTAAATGCAATTGGAAGTGGAAATACTTCAAGTGTTCAAACCTTAATTAATGAAGGTGCTAATTTAGACGGCATTAATGACACTATCCCAATTGCTGAAGCAGTACTCCAAGGTGATTTTGAAACTTTAAAAATATTACTTCAAGCAGGAGCATCACCATTTACGCCACTCAAAGAAAGCATTTATGGAGACTTCATCAATTATTATGCTCATCCCAATGGAGAAAAATATTCAGATATAGTTAGAACAAAAGACCTTATAAAGGCTGTAATTGGGATTTATAACAATTATGGTGTTACTACTTCAAGAATTAGAAAGATTGTTGGAGTTCCAAGCCTTACTATTGAAGATATTAGAGCCATGCAAGAACGATATAAAGAAAGTATTAATGTTAGAAATATCTCGGTAATAGCAAAAAAAGAAGTCCCTTGGTACGTTTTTTACAATATGCTTGCTTGCATTATTTCATACGAAAGAAGAAGCCAAGATTATAGAAAGCATAATAAAGATATGCTACAGGATGAGTTAGAAGCGGAGGTTGATTTCGATATATTTTATTCAATAAAATTTGAACCAGAACGATTAAGGATATTAAATAAAAATGGAATAAGTCTAACAAAAAATTCAACTTTGAGGAAGGATTTTAAACCTCTTGAAGTTGCTTCCCTTTATGGTGTTGTTGAATCAGTAAAGATTTTAAAGAGTTTTGGAATTAAAAGTGAAAGTGCCCCAGCATTAGCTCGAATGGGAATGTCATTTATTACAGTTGAACGTCTTAAAGACAGAGAAGCCTTTGATTACTCAGAACTACAGGAATTAGTTGACCACCCTGTTCCAATTGAAAACTATCAATCAATACTTGAAATATTGGCAAAGTAAATCATCCAACAAAGCATCAACCCCATTAAGTTAAGCCTCGCCACCGCCCTATAGATCGCTTGCCCCGGCGCTGGTGGTGCGCCGCCAACACACCAAACCACAGACCATGGGGCTGTCCACGCAGGGCGGTCAATCCTCTGCCGGTCCGGGCGAAGTGCCGGAGCTGGAAAAAGCCCCAAAAAGGATTAGCCTCAGAGGGCGTGACGGTAATTGAACTCGAAATTGTGTCTTTCGCCGATGTGCCCAGACTGGCCGCCGCTCTTTTTGGGCGGGTCTTTTGGAAGGCCCGGTTTCTTGGACAAACCATCTGACGACGGCGGCTTGTGACTGTTCTTGCTGTTCATCTTTAGGCGCGAACGCAATTCGGCATTCTCCGCCCGAAGGGCGGCGTTCTCGGATTCCAGTGCCTCCACCTTCGCAAGCAAGGCCGTGACCAAATCCTTCAATACCGATATGTCATTCGATAACTCCATCAACCGGATTTATTCGCTAAAACAATTTTGCATTGACTTGGGTTGGATGCCTAAGTTTTTACAAAAAAAATAAAAATGCAAATCGGTGCTGAAGTTGGCTTATATCTACACATTTCGTCGTTCAACTTGGTGAAGACACTAGAACGCGACAAAGACCGTCTCCTCATCTTTTTCAATTTACATCTTCACCCCGTTCTCGTTCACGGTGGTGGTCGGTCTCATCGCGCTCATGGGCATCGAGGTGAAAAACTCGATTCTGCTCGTGGATTTCACCAACCAACTCCACGCCGAAGGTCGAAGTCTAGACGACGCGATTCAGGAAGCGGGCGAGATTCGCTTCGTGCCGATTTTGCTGACTTGGCTCACGGCTATCGGCGGCCTCACGCCCATCGCCATCGAGGAGAATCCGCTCTATTCGCCATTGGCCTACGTCCTCATCGGCGGCCTCATTTTCTCGATTTTGCTCTCGCGCATCGTGACCCGGGCGCTGTACGAGTTGTTGGCGCCGAGGGTGGTGTGAGTTTCCCCGACAATATCACATCATTTACTTCCCCGTCTGTTGCATCAAAACACACTCATCATCATCTCAACCATTGTCCGTTCCCATGAATTATCTTTGAAACTGAGATTTCTGCGTTATTTGCCCTGTATGAAACAGAAGATTCTACAAATACACTCAACCGACAACGCAGTGGTGGCGTTGACCGACCTCGCTAAAGGGGAAACGGTGCATCTCAACGGCCATGCCTGGACGCTGGTCGAGGACATTCCCGCCAAGCACAAGTTTGCCGCACACGCGCTTCAAACAGGCGATGCCGTGCGGATGTACGGGGTGCTGGTGGGCAAGGCGCAAAGCCCGATAGCCGCCGGGGGGCTGCTCTCCACGGCCAATTTGCAACACGCCACAGAGGGTTTTGCGCTTCGTGCCGCCGAAAAGAGCGTGTGGCAAGCCCCAGAGGTGTCGAAATGGCGGGCTCGCTCTTTTCTCGGCTACCACCGGCCCGACGGCTCGGTCGGCACGGCGAACTATTGGTTGGTCGTCCCGATGGTTTTTTGTGAAAACCGCAACGTGGAGGTGCTGCGCGAGGCATTGGTGCATGATTTGGGCTACGGAAAGCAACACAACTACCGAACGCAAACGCGCCAACTGATGGCTTTGTATGAAACAGGGAAGAGTGTGGAGGATATTTTGGAGGCAGACTTGTTTGCGGCTCCTGCCCCGACATCGAAGCGGTTTTTCCAGAATGTGGACGGGGTGAAATTTTTGACGCACGAGGGAGGCTGTGGCGGCACTCGGCAGGATGCTCAGGCCCTTTGTGGTTTG
The DNA here is from genome assembly GCA_026129545.1 of Saprospiraceae bacterium. Lineage (NCBI taxonomy): Bacteria > Pseudomonadati > Bacteroidota > Saprospiria > Saprospirales > Saprospiraceae > Saprospiraceae bacterium. The sequence goes on along the minus strand of JAHCHX010000002.1, from coordinate 280,671 downwards.
TTGGCGGGATATATCACGCATCCCAACGTGGCGGGTGCCACCGTGTTGAGTCTTGGCTGCCAACACGCGCAGGTGTCCATGCTGATGGAGGAGGTGCGCCGCCGTGCGCCGCATTTTCAAAAACCTTTGGTGGTGTTGGAGCAGCAAAAAGTTGGCACCGAGACCGACCTTTTGGGTATTGCCCTCAAGCAGACCTTTGCGGGGCTGATGGAGGCCAACCGCCTCGAACGCCGCCCTGCACCGCTTTCAAAGCTCTGCATTGGATTGGAGTGCGGTGGTTCTGACGGTTTTTCGGGTATCTCTGCCAACCCCACATTGGGCCATTTGTCCGATATGTTGGTCGCGCTGGGTGGCTCCGTCGTGTTGTCGGAGTTTCCCGAATTGTGTGGCGTGGAGCAAGAGCTCTGCGACCGATGCGCCACCACCGCCACCGCCGAGCGTTTTTCGGAATTGATGTCTGTCTATAATCAGCGAGCCCAAGCGGTTGGCAGCGGCTTTGACATGAATCCCTCGCCGGGCAACATCCGCGACGGGTTGATTACCGATGCCATCAAATCGGCTGGCGCAGCCAAAAAAGGCGGTACCTCGCCCATCGTAGATGTGCTGGACTATCCCGAAAAAGTGGCCAAGCCCGGTCTGAGCCTGCTTTGCACGCCCGGCAATGATGTGGAAAGCACTACTGCTGAGGTGGCTGCCGGGGCGACGGTAGTGCTCTTCACCACGGGGCTTGGCACCCCGACGGGCAATCCCATAGCCCCGGTGGTGAAAGTGTCGAGCAATTCCGCGCTCGCTCGGCGTATGCCCGACATCATTGATTTCGATGCGGGAGGCATCATCAACGGCGAGCTGACCATAGAGCAAGCCGCCGAACAGTTGCTGGAATATGTGGTGAAGGTGGCCAGTGGGCAAACCCAAGTGGCTGCCGTTCGCCTCGGCCAAGATGATTTTATCCCTTGGAAGCGCGGCATTTCGCTGTGACGTTTTGTTCCATGTTCCCAATTTTGGGTTCCTTTGTGCGTTTTTTTCCCATGCCGCTAATAGAACGCTCCACTTATCCCGGCCCGCCGACTTGGCAATACAATGGCCACCTCCAAACGTTAGGCCCCGGCATCTTTCGCCGCGTGCAAGGGGTCGAGTACGAACGCGAAAGAATCGAAACTCCCGATGGGGATTTTCTCGACCTCGACTGGATTAGGCGACGCAACCGACGGCTCGTCATCCTGACACACGGGCTGGAGGGCAACTCCACCCGACAGTACATTCGCGGCACCGCCAAACTCTTTGCCCAGCATGGATGGGATGTGCTCGCGTGGAATTGCCGTTCCTGCTCCGGCGAGATGAACCGCGCTTTTCGGATGTATCACCATGGCGACACGGAAGATATTGGCACGGTGGTGCGCCATGCTTTGCAAACGAACGTGTACGAGTCCGTTGCACTCGTGGGCTACAGCATGGGAGCCAACATCACGATGAAATATCTCGGCGTGCAAGGCGAACAAGCGCCCGCTCAAATTCGCGCTGCCGCCGTCTTTTCAGCGCCTTGCGATTTGGAATCAGGCTCGAAGGCGCTCGACCGTTGGGAAAACGCCTTCTATCGCCGCCGGTTCATGCGGGCGTTGGTAAGGAAAATCAAGGAAAAGGATGCTCGGTTTCCCGGTCGGCTCGACCTGTCCAAACTTGAACAGGTGCGGCGCTGGCGCGACTTCGACGAGCACTTCAGCGCCCCCATCTGTGGCTACCGCGATGCGGCGGATTTTTATCAAAATGCCTCGGCCAAGAATTTTATCGCAGGTATCCGGGTGCCTACCTTGCTCGTGAACGCTCAAAACGACCCTATCCTGACACAGGCTTGCATGCCAACGGAGATTGCGTCCGAACACCCATATTTTTATCTTGAAATGCCCGAACACGGTGGTCACTGTGGTTTTCAAACACGCACCAACTACGAGTTTTCTTGGTCGGAACAACGGGCGCTTGCGTTCGTGGAAAGTGTTTGAGCGCAGTCCTTCCAACATCGAACTGTTTTTATGCTCGGTCTTTATCTCCACGTTCCGTTTTGCAAACAAGCGTGCCATTATTGCAACTTTCATTTTTCTACCTCTTTGCGGCACAAGGAGGCGCTCGTGGCGGCTTTGCTGAACGAATTGGAATTGCAACGCGACTTTCTGGGCGGGGCCGCTCTTTCTTCCATTTATTTGGGCGGCGGCACGCCTTCTTTGTTGGAAATTGGAGAATTGGAACAGATTTTTTCCAAAATCACGGCATTGCACCGCGTGGCACCTGACGCGGAAATCACCCTCGAGGCTAATCCTGACGATTTGACATTGGAAAAACTGAACGCCTTGCGTCAACACACGCCCGTCAATCGCCTGAGCATCGGCATCCAATCGTTCAGCGATGAGGATTTGCGCTGGATGAACCGCGCCCACACCGCCGCCCATGCCCAAGATTGTCTGCGCGATGCCTTAAGCGTTGGGTTCGATGCGCTTTCCGTTGATTTGATTTATGGCTCGCCTACGACTTCGGATGCGCAGTGGGCCGAAAATCTGCGGAGGGTGTTTGATTTTGGCATCCCGCATTTGTCTTGCTATTGCCTCACGGTGGAAGAGGGGACGGCGCTGGGTGCTTGGGTGCGCAAGGGGCAACAACTGCCTGTGGACGAAGAGAAGGCTGCTCGCCAGTTTGAATACTTGATGGAGACTGCCGCCGCGCATGGCTATGAGCATTATGAAATATCCAATTTTGCTTTGCCCGAACATTATGCCCGCCACAACAGCGGTTACTGGCGCGGAGAGCCATACCTCGGCATCGGCCCTTCGGCGCACTCGTTCGACGGGTACAGCCGCCAATGGAACGTGGCAAACAACGCGCACTATATCAAGGCTTTGGCCAACAATCAAGTGCCGTACGAGCGGGAGACACTCACGCCTGCCCAACGTTTCAACGAATATGTGATGACCTCGCTCCGCACGATGTGGGGCGCCGACATGGACGTGATTAGAGGCATGGGGGGGCGGTTTGCCGCGCATTTCGAGCAGGGGGCCAAGATGTTTTTGGAACGCGGCGTGATGGAGCGGGTAGGGGAGCATTATCGCCTCACTCGGACGGGCAAGTTCCTCGCCGACGGCATTGCCGCCGACTTTTTTTTGTGAGTGAGCCGGCGCGACAAGCCTGCTGCCATGCTGCTGGACATTTACCGGTTTTTTCCGCCCGGCGAGCGCCGCTCTTGGCGTTTTTCGCGTGCCTCCTGCAAGCGCCGAATGAGGGATTCCCTGAATTCGCGTTCGGCGCGGGGTAGTTTGGCGATTTTGCGAATCGGCAGCACTTTGCGGAGCTTTTGCACAAACTCTTTTTCCAAATCGAGTTCTTTTTGCTGAATCTCGAACCGTTTTTTCACATATTCTTCCACCTCTTGGTCGCTCATGTTGTCAATGCTGGTTTCGGGGCGGAGCTGCTTTTGCAGGGTTTCCTTGTTGTTGTTGTACTCGTAAAAAATGGGCCAGAACTTGTCTGCCTCGTCGGGGGTCAGGTTCAGTACGCGCGTGTAGATTTCACTGCGCAATGCCTTGATGCGGTCAGACATTCCGTCTTGCGCGTTCAGGGCGACAAGCGGTGTGAATATCGTTGACAAAAAAACAAAAAACAGGCGCTTCATGTGCGAGAACATTGATTGAGGGAGTGAACATTTAGGTTTTGAGTAGTTGTTCCAATTCTTCATGGCTCAGTTCCTTGAGCAGCCACTCCAACTCTTCCTTTGAAAGTTCGTCCGTCGTCAAGGGCTGTTCGGTTTTGTTGGTTTGAGCGGATTGGTCGGCGACGGTGATGGAGAAGAGTTGTTCCGCTTCAAAGTCGCCGATATTTTCCAGCAAAAAGGCCTCGATTTCTTCTTCTGTCAACTCTTGGCTGGCCCAATCGGCAGGGGTGGGCGCGACATTGGCAGAGCGGAAAAACCATACCGCGCTCACGACCAACGCAAGGGTGGCTGCTATGGCGGGCCATGCCACTTTGGGTCGTGCGAGCATGGCAAACAATCCGCCCCTGCGACTTGCAAGCACGGGTTTTCGGAGCGCGTCGGCGGCTTTGACTTGGTTGAGCACAGCTTCTTCCACTGCGTCGAAATAGCCGTCTGGCACTCGGAACCCATCGTCGCGCTGCTTCATGCCGTGCAGCCATGGCGACAGGGGTTTCAATTCGTCGTTTAATGTTTCCTTGTTCATTGTCAAGTGGTTGGTTTTGTGTGGCTCGGGTATGTTTTAGAGGTTGTCGTCTTCTTTGAACGCAGCCTCCACTTTTTTCACCGCGTGATGGAATGATGCTTTGAGCGCGCCTTCCGAGGTGTGGAGCAGCGCCGACATTTCCTCATAAGGCATTTCGTTGTAGTATCGAAGATTGAACACCAGTCGCTGTTTTTCGGGCAATCGAGCTATCGCCTGCTGCAACTTGGCTTGCACCGCGTCGCCGTCGAACCACGCATCTGCCTGCAAGCGGTGGCTAAGCAAGGTGGTCGCGTCGTCGAGTGACGAGGCCGCGTGGCGTGCTTTGCCTTGCAGGTATGTGATGGCCTCGTTGGTTGCGATGCGGTAAAGCCAAGTGTAGAGCTTGGATTTGCCCTCAAATTGCAAGATGCCTTTGTAAATCTTGATAAACGTGTTTTGCAGCACATCGTCGGCATCTTCGTGCACCAACACCAAGCGTCGGATGTGCCAGTAGAGGCGTTCCTTGTATTGCGTCATCAGCACCCGAAAACCGCGCTCGAACGTGGTGTCCGAGTGCAACAGTTCCAAAATCTGTTCGTCTGACAAAGGATTGTTCGTCGCGGCGGCTTGCAAGTTGTTCTGTTTGAGTGGCTAAGACGAGGAATAGGTGGATAGGTTTAACGCGGCTGGGTGTTTTGCGCCCCAAGGCCGCACCGCAGTTTGGACATAAAAACTACACTTTGATTCGCTAGGATTTGTCAGATGAACATGATTGCCGTCCCTGATTTTGAGCAGATTGCGCTTTTAGCCATGCCCAAAACTTGGCGGAGCGAAGTAGACTTCTGCCCAAAATCGTCTTTTGCGGGCATGGCAGAAAACTCATTTCACGCCCATCCCGTTGGGCCAACCGTCGGCTGACGGGCCGACGAAGCCCAGCTTGCCTTCCGAATCCTCGGCGAACAAAATCATGCCTTGCGACTCGGTGCCCATCATCACGCGGGGAGCGAGGTTGGCGAGCACGACGACCTGTTTGCCCACCACTTCCTCGGGCGTGAAATGCTCGGCGATGCCGGAGAGGATGGTGCGCGTCTCGAAGCCCATATCCACGCTGAGTTTGAGCAGTTTTTTGGATTTTTCCACTTTTTCGGCGGTGAGAATGGTGCCTGTGCGCAGGTCCATTTTGGCGAAATCATCGAATTGAATCGTCTCTTTCAAAGGTTCGTATTTTGATGGTGAAGGTGTGGTGTTCGGTTGTTCCTGCTTGGTGATGGTAGGGGCTGGGTCGGTGGCTGTCAATTTGTCAATTTGTTTTTGAATCACCTCGTCGGGAATGCGGCTGAAAAGATGCGCGGCCTGCCCGATGGCGTGGTTGGGCAGCACAATGGGGTTGCCTTCCACGAGTTCGTTGAGCAGGCCGAGCAAGTCGCCTTCATCTTGCAGGGGAGCTAGGTTGAGCATGTCGCGCAATTTGGCGGCTGCGAATGGCAGGAAAGGCCGAGCGGCGACGGAGAGTGCGGCGACGTGCTGGAGCGCGAGGTTCATCACCACTTTCACCATCTCCGGGTTTTCCTTCTCTGTTTTCCACGGCTCGTTGAATTGCAGGAGCGCGTTGCCTGCGCTTGATATTTCCATAAAAATTCGCAGCGCCTCGCGGAAGTCGAAGCGCTCGATTTCGGTGCCCATCGCTTCCAATTTCTGATGCAGCAGGTGCAACTCCTCGTTGTACTGTCCTGTTTTTTCCGCATCCCAGCCACTTTTGAACGACTGGTCGGGATTGACGGATGGCACCAGACCGTCGTAGTATTTGTGCATGAGCACCAACACGCGGTTCACAAAGTTGGCGAGGTTGTTCACCAGTTCGTTGTTGTTGGTCTCTTGAAAGCCCTTCCAAGTGAACTCGCTGTCGCTTTGTTCGGGCATTTTTTTAATCATGTTGTAGCGCAGCACATCTTCTTGTCCCTTGAATTCCTCGCAGTACTCGTGCACCCACACGGCCCAGTTTTTCGAGGTCGAAAGTTTGCGCCCTTCGAGGTTGAGGAATTGGTTGGCAGGCACGTTGACGGGGAGGATGAACTCGCCATGCGCTTTCAAGATGGCCGGGAAAATGAGGCAGTGAAACACGATGTTGTCTTTTCCGATGAAGTGAATCAACGCCGTGTCGTCGTTTTGCCAATAAGGTTTCCAGTCTTTGTTGTTGTCAAGCGCCCACTGTTTCGTCGCCGAAATGTAGCCGATGGGCGCGTCGAGCCACACATAAAGTTTTTTGCCTTCCGAGCCGGGTATTTCGTGCGGCACATCCACGCCCCAATCGAGGTCGCGGGTCATGGCGCGGGGCTGAAGCCCTTGTTCGAGCCAGCTGTTGCATTGGCCCAGCACATGGTTTTTCCAGTCTGCCGGGTTGTGCAATTGCTTTTCCCCTTCGGTGGTTCTGCCGGTGTTAATCCACTCGCGCAGCCATTTTTCGTGTTGGTCGAGGCGAAGATACCAATGCTTGGTGGGGCGCATGACAGGCACCGAGCCACTAAGCGTGGATTTGGGGTTGATTAAATCTGTCGGGCTGAGGGTGGAGCCGCATTTTTCGCATTGGTCGCCGTAGGCTTCAGGGTGAGCGCACACCGGACAGGTGCCGACGATGTAGCGGTCGGCAAGAAACTGCCCCGCGACCTCGTCGAAATACTGGTCGCTTTCTTTTTCCTCGAACTGGTTGTTTTTGAGGAGGGTTCTGAAAAAATCCTGCGAAGTCTCGTGGTGAAGCGGCTCGGAAGTGCGGTGATAAATGTCGAACGCGATGCCGATTTTTTCAAAGGTATCTTTAAGCACCGCGTGGTACTTGTCCACAATGGCGCGGGGTGTGGTGCCCTCCTTGCGGGCTTTCACGGTGATGGCCGCGCCGTGTTCGTCGGAGCCACACACAAACACGACATCGCGCCCCATCAATCGCAGGTAGCGCACATAAATATCGGCGGGCAAATAGGCGCCAGCCAAATGGCCGATATGCAACGGGCCATTGGCGTAAGGTAGGGCGGCGGTAACGAGGTGTCTTTTTTTCATTGTTGGGCAATATACGATTCGCGGCGGTCAAAGCGCGGGGACAAACCTATCTGCCGTCACATCGCGCGTCATTTTGGAAGGCGCAAAAGTAAGGTGGTATTGGATAGAAAATATAATGCCTACTCAGTCTGCATCACCTCGCGCAAGGCCATTACCTCGATGCCTCCCACTACCCGCTCAAACCACTTGAGGGGCGCTTGGGTCTTGTCGCCCGTTTGAGTGTCGCATTTGAAGAACAGGTAGTAGAGTTGCAGGCAGTAGTCGAGCCGGGTGAGGAGTGCGTGGAGGGTTTTCCCGGCGGGCCATTGCCCATGTTTTTCGCCCAACCAAGCGTAGTAGGCATCGTCGTGGGTCTCTATGACATCCAACACGACGCGGTCGCTCGTATGTGATTCCATGAAGCGCCGTGCCAACATGCCGTGATGTTTTTGCCAGTCGCGCGGGCGCGAGCGGTCTTCGGCGTATTTGAACGTGTCGTGGGCCAGCGTGATGAGGCGGAGTTGTTCGCGTTGGAGTGTGGAGAGGCGAGGAATCAGGTCAATGTTGTCAAACACTTCGCGCACATGGAACGCAACCTTGCCCTCTGGGTGGCCGAATCGCGGCTCCCCCCAAAGCAGGCCATGACGGAACTCCTCCGTCGCAAGCAATCGCCTTTCGAGCGGGGTCTCCGGTCGCAGTAAATCTTCAAGTGCGCCCGGGGCATCCAAAAGGCGCTTCATGGGCGGTATTGGTCGGTTAGGCATCGCTGTTGGTCGGGCAAAAACAGTTGGACTGACATATTGTCAAAAAACAGTCGTTTAGCACAGGTTTTGTTGACGAAACAACGGACGGAGAAAGGCGGCAAAGGCATGGTTAATGCAGCGTTAAAATGCCAAAAACCAGCAGCAATTCAATCGCATCTTCGTTTCAGTCTGCGTCTTGCAAACAAAGTTAGCAAAACATAAATTTTAAAATCAGCACGAGTTATGAATAAATTCTGGTCAACGCTCCTCGCAGGCGCCATAGGCGGTTTGATGACGTTTGGCGCAGCGAAGTTCTTTGAAAAACCCCAAGTAAACACCGCGCCCGCTCCTGTGGTGCGCCACATCAACTACGGCAACGTGCCTCCTTCGTTTGACTTCACGAAGGCCGCCGAAAAGTCCATGCCAACAGTGGTGCACATCAAGGCTTCCGAAAGCCAGCAGCTCGCCCGGCAGCGCCAACAAGAGCGCCGTTATTCCGACCCCTTCGAGTACTTCTTTGGCCGCAGCTTCGATTTCCAGCCGCAGCCGCGCTCGGGTACGGGTTCGGGGGTGATTTACACATCCGACGGCTACATCCTGACCAACAACCACGTCATCGCTTTCGCCGATGAATTCGACGTGACACTGCACGACGGGCGCCAGTTCAAGGCACGCCTCGTGGGCCGCGACGAAAACACGGACATGGCCGTCATCAAGATTGACGCAAAAAACTTGCCCGCCATCGAGCTCGGCAATTCTGACGACGTAAAAGTAGGCGAATGGGCGTTGGCCGTCGGCAATCCTTTCGACTTGACCTCGACGGTCACCGCAGGCATCATCAGCGCAAAAGGCCGCGACATCAACATTATCAAAGGGGGCAAGGCCATCGAGTCTTTCATTCAGACGGATGCAGCGGTCAACCCCGGCAACTCCGGCGGTGCATTGGTGGACGTGCAAGGGCGGCTCATCGGCATCAACTCTGCCATCGCCACCCCCACTGGCGTGTTCGCGGGCTACTCTTTTGCCATCCCGGTCAATCTCGTGAAACGCATCGCCGACGACCTCGTGAAATATGGCGAATATCGCCGCCCCTACCTTGGCATTGATATTGCCCCGATGGACAATCAATTGGCCAATAAACTCGGAGTGGAATACGTTCAGGGAGTGGCGGTGATAAAAGTGCACGACGACGGCTCCGCCGCACATTCGGGCCTGTTGCCAAAAGATGTCGTGACGAAAATAAATGGCAAAAACGTGACATCCACCTCAGAACTTCGGGAAATGGTGGGGCGTTTGAAATTCGGCGACACGGTCAGTCTCACAGTGGTGCGCGACGGCAAGGAAAAAGAAATACCGGTGCGTTTGAAAGCGCGTAGCGACAATTGAACCATCCCCGCTCGCAAGAATATTGTTAAAAAAAACATTTGCGGGTGCAACTTCCCCGAACATCGCACCGTCTGAAAGCATAAACCGTTTGAAAAAAAGAAAAAGTTGGTTTTTCGTTTTGTTTTGATGTGTCTGCTCCGCGCAATGCGGGGCAGACTTTTTTTTGGGGGCTTGGCAACCATTTGATTTTCAATCGGATCAAATCGGCCACACTTTTTTGTACTTTTGCCCCAACTATTTTTCCTGCCAAATCAATGCGCCTTACTGTGTGATTTTTTTTTGCGCATTGTTGATTCAAAACCACGATTTTTATGAAAAGGACTTTGCTTTTGACAGCCCTGTTTGTGCTGTTGGGCGTGGGCGCTTGGGTTGCCCTGAACAAGAAATCTCAAACAGGCAGCCGCAACGCCTGGGATATGCAGTTTGCCGTGCCTAACACAGGCGACATCCACAAAATTTTTCTGGCCGACCGCAAAGGCCGCACCGCGCTGCTCGAACGCAATGGCGACCACTGGACTTACAATGGCAAAGCCCGCGCCCGGCCTTCGGCCATCAGCACCTTGCTCGAAACCATCGCCAAGGTGAACGTGATGTATGTGCCGACCAAAGCCTCCGAAAAAACTATGGTGAAGAGCCTCGCCGGGGAGGGCATCAAAGTGGAGATTTACAACAAAGCGGGCAAGCTGCTGAAAAGCTACTATGTGGGCGGCGTGACAAGCAATGAACTCGGCACATACATGATGATGGAAGGCTCCGACCAGCCTTATGTGACGCACATCCCGTCATTTGTTGGCCAATTGCGCGTCCGCTACCTTTTGGGCGACGACGACTGGATGGACCGCACCATTTTTAGCGAAAAACCCGCCGATATTCAAGCCATTTCGGTTGAATACCCCCAACAGCGAAGCGAATCTTTTTTGTTGGAAAAAACCGACGAGGCCACCTACACCGTAAAACCTTTTTTTAGCGCAACACCCGCCAACAAAAACCCCTTGCGCAAGGGTGTGCCAGAAGCATATCTGCTGGCTTTTGAAAACAAGGGTGCCGAAGGGTATGAGACGAACAATCCCTTGCGCGATTCGGTGACGGCGCTGGTGCCGTTTGCCATTGTCACGGTGAAAAAGACCGATGGGGAGGAAAAGCAGGTCCGATTCTGGCCAGTGGAAGTGCAACAAACGCCGGAGGGGATGCCTTACGTTCACCGCTATTTCGCGGAAGTGAACCAGAACAGTTTTCTGCTGATTCAGGAAGGTGTTTTTGCCCCAGTTTTTCGGGGGTACAATTTCTTCTTCGAGGGCGGGCCGGGCGCTAGGCTGCGCAACTGAGGGTTTGGGGGTTTGAAGTAATACAGAAAAACCGAGAGACTTCAGGGGAATGTTCAGGAGACTGTTCGGGAATGTTCAGAAAAGCGTGTCAAACCTTCCTGTATGTTTTTTTACACGGCAAACGCCGCACTCAAAGGAGTGAAAACCCAAACTCTGTGCCTCCGTGTCTCTGTGTTTTCTCATTGCCGTGACACAGTTTTGCGAACACGCTCTCCAACCCTCAAACCCTCCTTCATTCTTCCCTCAAATACGCTGGCACCCGTACCGCCCGCTGCGCTGGCGGCAACGCTGCCAATAAGCCGATACTGATAACGGTCAGGATGACGGGCACAAAATCGCCCATCCGCATGGCGATGGGGTAGCTCTGCACCAAGAACCCCTGTGGGATGCCGACCAATCCCCACGTCTTCTGCGCGAAGTAGAGCGCCAGCGCCAGCATCAACCCAATGCCCATGCCCAACAAGGTAAGCAGCAGCCCTTCGAGCAAAAAAATGCGATGCACCGTGTTGTCAGTAGCCCCCATGCTTTTGAGGATGGAAATGTCTTTTTGCTTGTCGAGGACAATCATCCACAGCGCCCCGATGGTATTGAACGCCATGAGCACCAGCATCAGGCTGGTGATTGCAAAGCCCATCCATTTTTCAAGTTGCATCACTTTGAAAAATGCCTCGTTTTGTTCGTACTCATCTCGCACCGTGAAGCTGTCGCCCAACACGGCTCGAATCTGTTTTTTGACTTCCGAAACTTTCGCGCCGGGCTTGCAGCGTATTTCCAACGACGACACCGTGCCCGGCGGCACGCCAAGCAAGTCGCGCATGAATGCGATATTCGTCAACACATACTGATTGTCAAAATCTTGTTGGATGGCAAAAGTGCCCATTGGGTACACAAAGCGTGTTTTGAAAGGCTTGTCGAGCACGCCGCCCGCCTCTTCCGTCGGCATATAGACCGTCATGGCCGAGAGCACATTGTGCACGTTGACGGAGAGTTTGTTGCGCACGCCCGCTCCCATCACGACGCAGTTGCGGTCTTCGACTTGCAAAATGTAGTCGCCTTCCCGCACGGTGGAGTCAATGTTGTTCACACGGGCGAATGACTCGTCCACACCTTTCAGCACCCCAAAATCCTGCGAGCCTTCGTATTCGAAGAACGCGATTTCCTCCAGCGTCTCGCTCAGGTACATCACCCCCGGCAAATCGCGCAGCTGCGTAAGCAGCAGGCTGTCGGCCTCGAAGGTTTTGCCTTTCGCGGCGGTCACTTTTATTTGAGGGTTGAAATGACCAAACAACCCTGCCAGCAAATCCTCGAAACCATTAAAAACGGACAATACCAGCACCAGCGCCGCCGTGCCAATGGCGACACCCAGCACCGAGATGCCAGTGATGATGTTGATGGCATTCGTGCTGCGTTTGGCGAACAGATAGCGCCGTGCGATGAGGAATGGAAAGGACAAGGTTTGAAGGTTGGAGGGTTAATAATCAGAGAATCGTCTCCTTAGCGGCATCCAGCATCTTGCGCGTTTCGGCCAACGACCCTGCTTGGGCATACACCCGCAGCACCGGCTCCGTGCCGGAAGCGCGTATCATGACCCATTTTTCGTCGCCAAAATGGAATTTCCAGCCGTCCAAATCTTCCACCTGCTGGATTTTGTAGGCACCAAAAGCCGTGTAAGCGCGGCTGTTGCATGCCTTTATGACGGCCTGCTTTTGAGCTTCCGTGATGTGCAAATCATCGCGGTCGAAGGCAAAAGCACCCACTTCCTTATACACTTCCTGCACCAGCCCCTTCACCGTTTTGCCGGTTTTGGCCATGAACTCAAGCACCAGCAACCCTACCCAGATGCCGTCGCGCTCCGGGATATGGCCTTTCACCGCCAAGCCGCCCGATTCCTCGCCACCCACCAGCACGTCTTCCTGAGTCATGATTTCGGCGATGTACTTGAATCCTACCTTCGTGATTTCGTAGGGGAGGCCGAATTTTTCAGCCATTTTTTTCAATTTGTCCGTGACGGAGAAGGTAAAAACCACCTTGCCGCGCAGGTTTTTGTATTTGTAGAGATAAAGCAAAAGAATGAGCAAGAGGTGGTGGCTGTCCACGAAGTTGCCGTCCTCGTCGTACATCCCGATGCGGTCGGCATCGCCGTCGTGCGCGATGCCCGCGATGATTTTCGGGTTTTTGCGCACCAGTTCGCTCAAGCCGAGCAGGTTGCGGTGGATGGGTTCGGGTGCTTGGCCGTGCATGCCCGGGTTCTCGTCGCAGTGCAAGCATATTGCGCGAGGCAGGAGTTTGCGCATCGCCCGTTGCCCTGCGCCGTACATGGCATCGTAGGCAAGTTTGCCGGGGTTTTGTTTGATGGCTCTTAGGTCAAAATTTTTCTTGACGTGGCGGATATACATCGTTTCCAAATCGGCATCCACGAACAGTTTTTTGGCTTTCAGTTCTTCGATGGTCGGTAGTTTGTCCAAAGAACAAACGTCTGGCAGCAGCGCTTCCACGGCTGCGATGTCCGACGGGATGGAAGGCCCGCCATAAGAAGCCTTGAGTTTGTAGCCATTGTAGGTGGGCGGGTTGTGGCTTGCGGTGATGACCACCCCAATGTCGGCTTTCAACTTGACCACTCCGAAACTAATCATCGGGGTGCTGACAAATCCGGTGGCGACGTGGCACTTTATGCCGTAGGCACCCAGCACCCGCGCCGTGGTGGCGACGAAAAGCGCCCCCCCGAAACGGCAATCGTGACCGATGACGGCCTTTTTCATCTTTCGCTGTTGCATGAAACGGGCGGTGGCCTCTGCCACGCGCTTCACGTTTTCCACGGTGTATTCGTCGGCGATGATAGCACGCCAACCATCGGTGCCGAATTTGATAGAAATAGCCATTCGTTTTGTAAGTTGTGAATGAAGAGTTGTAAGTTGTGCGAGATAGTTGTAGCCCAAGTGAGCGTCCAGAGTAGGGAGGCTCGTTCTGCGGCAAATATATTTGAAATCAGAAGTAGTTTTGCCCAATTTTATACCCTGCTTCACCTGAATTTGTTCAGTGGCTATGGTTGATATCCTTGATTTTGAACAGATTGCGCTTGTCGCTATGCTGAAAATCTGGCAGCGCGAGTTGTATTTCTCATCAAAATAAACGCCCAAACACCCAAGCCCCGGCTCCTTCGCGCTACCTTTGACCCTGCCGCCCCTGTTCTGCCAAAAGGCATTATCGTTCATCATCCCAACCATTCGTTGTTACCCTTGACTGACACCTATCGCCACAAAGGATTGCGCAAGCGCATGGTGGATGCCCTGCGCCGACGCGGCATCGCCGACGAGACCGTGCTGGCTGCCATGAATGCCGTGCCGCGCCACTTTTTCTTGGATAAAGCCTTCGAGGAACACGCCTACGAGGACAAGCCTTTCCCGATTGGACAAGAGCAGACCATATCGCAGCCGTTCACCGTGGCTTACCAAACGGCTCTGCTGCTCGTGAAGCCCGGCGACCGTGTGCTCGAGATCGGCACGGGTTCGGGCTACCAAGCGGCGATTCTGGCCGCTTTGGGGGGCAAGGTCTATACCGTGGAGCGGCAAGAGGCGCTTTATTTTAGTGCCAAAAAACTGTTGGCCGACATGGGCATCCGGGCGGTGAAATGTTACTTCCGCGATGGCACGAAAGGTTTGCCGGAGTTTGCGCCCTACGACAAAATCATCGTGACGGCGGGCGCGCCGGTAGTGCCCGACGCGTTGCGGCAGCAATTGGCCATAGGCGGCATTTTGGTCATCCCGGTGGGCGAAGATGTGCAGTATATGTACCGGTTAGAGCGCATCGGGGAGTCGGAGTTCAGGGAGGAAATGCTGGATGCGTTTCGGTTCGTGCCTTTTTTGGAAGGGGTGGCGAAAAAGCAGTGAGCATGGGGGGCGCGATTGCCCGCTCGGCCAAGCGCGGCGGCGAGCGTGGTGGATGCGTGGTGTGTTTGCAATTGAGGGTGTTTGCTCCGGCGAGTTTGTTTGTCTTGTGTGCGCGCCGGCGTGCTTACTGTGCCGATTGTATCAGATGCCGTATATTTCCAGAATCTGCTTTTTTTTATGCGAGTGCATTTCTGTCGGGATGCAGCCCTGTATCTCGTCTCTGAGCGCGTTGAGCATTTTTTCTTTCACAAAATAGCGAAAGCTTATCAAGCCGATTTTTCGGGCGGGGGCTGGTTCTTTGAAAAAACGGATGTTGTTTTTCTGCGACGGCGTTAGGTCGTGCATGGCCAAATAAGGCAACACCGTGATGCCCTCGTACATATCAACCACTTTTTTCAGGGTCTCGATGCTGGCCGCCGAGAGGTCGAACTGGTGTATGCTCCGCTCGCTGAGTTTGAGGGCGCAGAGGTTGATGACCTGATTGCGCATACAATGCCCCTCGTCGAGCAGCCAAAGTCGGCTGATGTCGAGCTCGTCGGGCAGCAGGTATTTCTTTTGCAATTGGGTGTCCAGTTTTGAGCAATAAACCACAAATTCTTCCTCAAAAAGGGTTTCCTCGACCAAGTTGGGGTCGTTAAGCGGGACGGCCAAAATGCCCGCGTCCAGTTGGGTTAGTTTGATTCTTTCGACGATTTCTTTGGTGGTGAGCTCGTTGATTTGCAGTTTTACTTTTGGATATTTGCTCAAAAATTTTTGCAAAAACAAAGGAATGAGGTACGGCGCGAGGGTAGGGATGATGCCAACCCTCAAAGTGCCGCTAATGGGCAAGGTTTCGTCTTCCACAATCTCTTTGAGTTTGGCGGCCTCTCTCACGACGATTCTTGCCTGCTCGATGATTTTTTGGCCGACGGGTGTCGGCGCGACGGGGTGCCTGCTTCGGTCAAATATCTTGACACCCAACTCCTCTTCGAGTTTTTGAACCATCATGCTTAAAGAGGCTTGCGTGACGTGGCAGCTTTGGGCGGCCTTCACGAAGTGGCGGTAAGTGTCAACCGCCACGATGTAGTGCATTTGTTGCAAATTCATGTTTAACAAGGGTTGCTGTCAATCGGTCTGGCTTTGCGCTATTAAAAGTCCGAGAGCGGCAAATATAGGCAAAGGCTATGGAGGCATAAAGAATATCAGTTTTTATGCTTCGCCTCGGCCTTGTACCTTTGGGTCATAAAATAAAACTAAAGCTTTACGATATGTCGAACACCACAAACGATGCTGCAAAATGCCCTTTCACTGGCGTTTCTTCCAAAAATGGAAAGGCATCCATAGGCACACACAACCGTGATTGGTGGCCCAATCGCTTGAATCTGAACATCCTCCGGCAAAATTCATCCCTATCCGACCCAATGGACAAGGATTTCAACTACCGTGAGTCGTTCAAGTCGCTGGACTACGAAGCATTGAAAAAAGACCTGCACGCGCTCATGACTGACTCGCAGGATTGGTGGCCAGCCGATTTCGGTCACTACGGCCCCCTGTTCATCCGCATGGCTTGGCACGCTGCCGGCACCTACCGTACCGCCGACGGGCGCGGAGGCGCGGGCAAGGGACTTCAACGCTTTGCTCCGCTCAACAGCTGGCCCGACAACGCCAACCTCGACAAAGCAAGACGCCTGCTTTGGCCTATCAAACAAAAATACGGCAGCAAAATCTCTTGGGCCGACCTCATGATTCTGGCAGGCAATGTGGCCTTGGAGTCTATGGGCTTCAAAACTTTCGGCTTTTCTGGAGGCCGCGAAGACGTGTGGGAGCCTGATGAGAGCATTTACTGGGGCGCTGAAAACGAATGGTTGGGCGACAAAAATCGCTACTCTGGCGAGCGCGACCTCGAAAACCCGCTCGCAGCGGTGCAAATGGGGCTTATCTACGTCAACCCCGAAGGCCCCGGCGGCAATCCCGACCCCATCGCAGCGGCAAGGGATATCCGGGAGACTTTTGGTCGCATGGCCATGAACGACGAGGAGACGGTGGCGCTCATCGCTGGTGGCCACACCTTCGGCAAATCGCACGGCGCGGGCGACCCAAGTCTCGTCGGCCCGGAGCCAGAAGCCGCCACCATCGAAGAACAAGGATTGGGCTGGACAAGCAAATATGGCTCAGGGAAAGGTGCCGACACCATCACGGGCGGCCCTGAGGTGACATGGACGAAGACCCCGCAGCGCTGGAGCCACGACTTTTTCCGCCATCTGTTCGAGTACGAATGGGAGCTGACCAAAGGTCCCGCAGGTGCCTATCATTGGGTGGCCAAAAATGCCGATGAGGTGATTCCCGATGCGCACATCCCCTCAAAAATGCACCGGCCTACCATGCTCACCACCGACCTCTCGCTGCGCTTTGACCCTATCTATGAAAAAATTTCGAGGCGCTTTTACGAGCATCCCGACGAGTTCGCCGATGCTTTCGCAAGGGCTTGGTTCAAACTGACCCACCGCGACATGGGGCCAATCGCCCGTTACATCGGCAAAGAAGTGCCCAAAGAAAACCTGATTTGGCAAGACCCCATCCCTGCGCTTGACCACAAATTGGTGGATGCGGCGGACATTGATGCCCTCAAACAAAGGGTGTTGGCTTCGGGGCTGTCGGTCGCTGAACTGGTCTCCACCGCTTGGGCATCGGCCTCTACCTACCGCGACTCCGACAAACGGGGTGGCGCCAATGGTGCCAGAATCCGCTTGGCACCGCAACGCTACTGGGCGGTCAACAACCCAACTCAACTGTCGAAAGTACTCGACGCACTCGGAAAAATCCAGCAAGATTTCAACGCCGCACAAACAGGTGGCAAAAAGATTTCGTTGGCCGACCTCATCGTGCTCGCAGGCTGCGCCGCTATCGAAAAAGCAGCAAAAAGCGCAGGCCACGACATCAAAGTGCCCTTTGCGCCCGGGCGCATGGATGCTTCGCAGGAACAGACCGATGTGGAATCGTTCTCCGTCATGGAGCCGTATGCCGATGGTTTCCGCAACTACCTGAAAGGAAGAACGGCGGTGCCAGCTGAACATCTGCTCGTGGACAGGGCGCAACTGCTCACCCTGACGGCACCTGAAATGACGGTGCTCGTCGGCGGCCTGCGCGTGCTGAAAACAAATTACAACAACAGCGAAAACGGCGTGCTCACGCATCGCCCAGAGGCTTTGACCAACGATTTCTTTGTCAACTTGCTTGATATGGGCACGGTGTGGCAAGCCACCGATGAAGGCAAGTACCATTACGAAGGGCGCGACCGCAAAACGGGCAACACCAAGTGGAAAGCCACGCGGGTGGACCTGATTTTTGGGTCAAACTCGGAGCTGAGGGCGTTGGCCGAGGTGTACGCAAGTGCTGATGCCGGCGAAAAATTCGTCAAGGACTTCGTGGCGGCTTGGAATAAGGTGATGAACCTTGACCGCTTCGATTTGCATTGATTTTTGAAAAGGGGATGGTTTTTAATGATAGGGCGACCTGGTGACAGGTCGCCTTTTTGTTGATTTTGAGCAAACATGAGTCATCCCGAATTTTGAAAAACAGATTTTGGCTCACTATTTTGCTAAAAATCAAGTCTTCCAATTGCCCCAACGGGGCTGAATATGAAGGAGGTTTTTGCCCATATTCCGCCCCGCTGGGGCAAAAATTCGGGATGCCCCATGTTTGATTTTGAACGTCATGAAAGTTCCTCAAAAGAAGAGGGGCAACGATTGGAGTACAAAATGAAAGGCAAAACTTTCGGCGCTACCCTGCTGGATAAGTCACCTCACATGGGAAAGTCATCATGCACCGATTTCCGCCGAGTCACAGTCAGTCGCAGGCAAAAAAAAATGGCTTGCCGCTCCGTGCGGCAAGCCATTTTGGACATATTTGATAGATGGTTGTGCTTTAATCCCTGCTGCCAAACAGCATCCAGAGCAAGTAAAGCAATTGCACCAAGGCGGCCAAAGCAGCGGATACATAGGTCAAGGCGGCCCAAGTGAGCGCGTCTTTCGCGCCCGCGTACTCCTGACCGCGTGCAAAGCCGGTTTGGTCGAGCCATGTCAGTGCCCGATTGCTGGCATCGAACTCCACTGGCAAGGTGATGAGGCTAAACAGCGTCGTGATGCCGAAAGCCGCGATGGCTATCATCAGCAGGATGGGGCTGTGGAAAATGCCCAACCCCGCAAAACCGAGCAAGAAAAGGTATTGCTGCAAACTGGCGGCGATATTGACCACTGGCACCAATGAGGAGCGCATTTGAAGGAAACTGTAAGCAGTGGCGTGTTGCACCGCGTGGCCACATTCGTGCGCGGCTACGGCTGCGGCAGCCACCGAGCGACCGTGATAGACATCTTCGCTGAGGTTGACGGTCTTATTTTGAGGGTTGTAGTGGTCGGTCAACTGGCCTTCGACATGGGTGATTTTTACGTCCATGATGCCGTAATGGTTGAGCATGGCCTGCGCTACTTGAGCACCACTCATGCCGTTGGAAAGCGGCACTTGGCTGTATTTTTTGAACTTGCTTTTCAGGACACCGCTAATGATGAAGCCGATGACCATGAAAACGATGCTTATGAGAATCAACATAACTGAGAGGTTTTGTGTGAACGATTTTGGTTTTAAACGTTTTGAACGCCCAAAAATAACGATTGTTCGACGAACGAGCAATCATTTGCGGCAAGTTTCATCAAAACCGATTTGGAGGGAAAAAGTTTGAGGGTTTGAAGGTTTGGGGGGGGCTGGTTTGAGGGTTTGAGAGCGTGTTCGCAAAACTGTGTCACGGCAACGAGAAAACACAGAGACACGGAGGCACAGCGTTTTGGTCTTCAATAACTTGCGCTCCTTTGAGTGCAGTGTTTGCCGTGTAAAAAAACATACAGGAAGGTTTGACATGATTTTCTGAAGATTTCCTGATTTTCCGAAATTCCCCTGAAATCTCTCGGTTTTTCTGTATTACCTCAAACCCTCAAATCTTCAAACAATCATCTTAACCCCCGTGTACTTCCAAAGCACTTTTGGGATGCGGATGCCTTCCGGTGTTTGATTGTTTTCCAGAATGGCCGCCACGATGCGTGCCAGAGCCAATGCCGAGCCGTTGAGGGTGTGCGCCAGCTCGATTTTGCCGTTTTCGTCGCGGAAGCGGAGTTTCATGCGATTGCTCTGGAAGGTCTCGAAGCAGGAGACAGAGCTGACCTCAAGCCAGCGTTGCTGGGCTGCCGACCACACCTCAAAGTCGTAAGTTTTGGCCGAGGCAAAGCCCATGTCGCCGCCACAGAGGAGCAGGATGCGGTATGGTAGTTCGAGTTTGTTCATCAATTTCTCGACGTGGCGCACCATGCCTTGCAGGGTCTTGTAAGAACGGTCGGGATGCTCTATTTGCACGATTTCCACTTTGTCAAATTGATGCACGCGGTTCAGCCCGCGCACATGGGCACCATAAGACCCGGCCTCCCGACGGAAGCAAGGGGTATAGGCGCACATTTTTAGCGGCAAGTCTTTCACCGCGACGATTTCATCGCGGAGGATGTTCGTCACAGGCACTTCAGCCGTGGGGATGAGGTAGAGGTTGTCAAGGTCGCATTTATACATTTGGGCCTCTTTGTCGGGCAATTGGCCAGTGCCGCGCGCGGTGTCTTCATTGACCAGATGGGGCGGCAGAATCTCCTCGTAGCCAGCTTTGGTCGCTTCATCGAGAAAAAATTGAATCAGCGCCCTTTGCAATTTGGCTCCCTTACCGCGATAGACAGGGAAGCCTGCCCCTGTGAGTTTCACACCCAGCTCAAGGTCGAACAAGTTGTATTTTTTTGCTAAATCCCAGTGCGGTAGCGCCTCTGGGGAGAGGGTGGGGAAGGGCTTGCCCCAATCTTTGGCCACCTTGTTGTCGTCAGGGGTTTTGCCTTTTGGCACACTTTTGTGTGGACAGTTGGGCACGGAGTAAAGCATGTCATCTAGTTGGTTTTTGAGGTTGTCCATGCGTTCTTCGAGTTCTTTGCTGCGGGTTTTGAGTGTGGCCACTTGTGCTTTCATGGTTTCGGCCTCGTCTTTTTTGCCTTGTCCCATAAGCGCGCCGATTTGTTTGGCCAAGCGATTGCTTTCGGCCAAGGTGTCGTCAAGTTCTTTTTGGGTGGCGCGGCGCTCGTCGTCGGTTTGGAGAATGTGGTCAATGACTTTGAGTTGTTTTGCCGACCAGTTGCGTTTGCGTAGGCCATTGACGATGCGTTGTTTTTCTTCGCGGATGACTTTTACTTGAAGCATTTTTTGTCGGAATGGGTTGTAGTGGTGACAGGTTGGGTTTTTGCAACAAATTTCCCCTTCCCTCGTTTACTGGTTGTTTTTTGCCGGAAAGGTTTGTGCGAGTGAGCGATAAGCACAGCTATTTTTTGTAAAAAATCGCGCCAAAAGCGCAAAAAAGCGGCGCAAGATAGTTTGAATTTCAAAACAGGCTTATCTTTGCCGCGTACTGTTCCGTTTTGGTGCTCGCCGCTGTCTGAATCATCCGACCATCTTCGCTATTGTTTCCCTTACAGTTCCGAAAGTTTGAAGTCGTCCGATTGGAGGCATTTTTGGAGATAGTGAGCGAATCGTGAGCCGACACTCAAATAACCACGCTGGTCACAAACTGACTTTCCGAAAATCAAGTCTTGCATAGTGAGCCGTCCCTCCGGTCGGTGCCTTTTCAGATTGTTTTACTCATTCAAATTTTTCATTCACGCACAATTTCCCACCCCGGCGCGTATTCGCCGAACGCCCTCTGTTGCGTTGTGCCGCGTCGTTTTTTAAAAAACATTTTCACCCACACCTGCCATGTACGACATTTTGCAGCTGACAGACAAGCTGGTACCCGAACTCAAAGAAATCGCTCAGCAACTGAGCATCAAGGGGTACAACAAACTAACCAAACAGGAACTCATTTACAAAATCCTCGACGAACAGGCGCTCGCTGAAAAAAACAATCAGGCAAAGGAAGTGCCCGTCGTGGACGAGCCAAACCCGCAGACAGGTCGCCGGGCACGCAAAGTCGTGAAAGCGCCAACGCCCGAAACTGCGAAACCGAAAGCCGAAACCCCAACCCCCGAAACAGCCAAGCCCGACAGCCGTATCGAGAGGCCGGAGCAGCCCAAGCCGGACGAGCGCCAACAACAGCGCAGCTCCGACCGCCGCGACCGCGATTTCCGTCGCGACCAGCCCAGTCGGAACACTCAACAGCAAGACCCGCGCCGCGATATGCGTCGTGATTGGGACGACCGCCGCTCTGACAGATTCCGCGACCGCGACGACCGTGACCGTGCGAGCCGGCAAGACCGCCTTCCAGAACGCTCCGAACGCCGCTCCGACCCGCGCCGGGATTGGGACGACCGCCGCAATCGTGACAACCGCGGCCGCGAACAACGCCCCGGCAACCCCAATCTGTATGACCCCGATGCCGCTCGCCTCAACAACATGGAGGAAGAAGAATTCGTGACACAAGTGGGGGAAGACGAGGAGGATGAAATGGTGATAGCTCGCAAAACAACGCCTCCCGGTGAGATGAACGAGGCACGCACCATTCAGCAGCGCCCCGAACCAGAACCCGCCGAGGTGATGCCGCCAGTGGTACATCGCGAAAAGTTCGATGTGGAGTTGGATGGCATCATAGAGGGGTTAGGCACCTTGGAGATGATGCCCGATGGATATGGTTTCTTGCGTTCACCCGATTACAATTACCAAACCAGCCCTGACGACATCTATGTGTCCCCTTCCCAAATCAAGTTGTTTGGTTTGCGCACGGGCGACACGGTACGGGGAGCCATCCGCCCGCCGAAAGAGGGCGAAAAGTATTTTGCCTTGCTACGAGTGAGCAAAATCAATGGCCTCGACCCCAAAGACGTGCGCGACCGCGTTCCGTTCGACTACCTCACGCCTTTGTTTCCCACGGCCAAATTCAACTTGCTTACCAGCACCACCGGGCGCGATTTCGGCAACCGCATCATTGACCTCTTCACACCTATTGGAAAGGGGCAGCGGGGCCTCATAGTGGCACAGCCCAAAACGGGTAAGACTTTTCTTCTGAAAGACATCGCCAACGCTATCACGAGGAATCACCCTGAGTGTTACGTCATCGTCTTGCTGATTGACGAGCGCCCCGAAGAGGTGACGGATATGCGTCGCAGCGTGAAAGCTGAAGTGGTGGCCTCCACCTTCGACGAGTTGGCCGAAAACCACGTCCGCCTCGCCAACATTGTGCTGGAAAAATCAAAGCGCATGGTGGAATGTGGGCACCATGTGGTCATACTGCTCGACTCCATCACCCGCATGGCTCGTGCTTACAACACCGTTGCCCCGGCATCGGGCAAGGTGCTTTCAGGTGGCGTGGAGGCGACTGCCTTGCAAAAACCCAAGAAGTTTTTTGGCGCCGCACGGGCTATTGAGAATGGTGGCTCGCTCACCATTTTGGCGACGGCCTTGATTGACACGGGCTCCAAAATGGACCAAGTTATCTTTGAAGAGTTCAAGGGTACGGGCAACATGGAACTGCAACTCGACCGCAACTTGGCCAATCGTCGCCTCTATCCGAGCATTGACCTTACCAAGTCCAGCACGCGCCGCGAAGAATTGCTGCTTGACAAGGATACGTTGCAACGGATGTTCATCCTTCGCAATCACCTTGCGGACATGAAACCAGAAGAGGCTATGGAGTTTATGAAGAAACAGATGATGCACTCAAGCAGCAACGAGGAGTTTTTGGAATCAATGAACCGTTGAGTTGAGGTTGATATACCTTGATTCGCTAGGATTTGTCAGATGAACATGATTGATGCCCCTGATTTTGAGCAGATTGCGATTGCATCTATGCCCAAAACTTGGCGGCGCGAGGTATACAAACAAAAGAAAGCGGCATCGCTCTGACTGAGGCGATGCCGCTTTTCATTTTTGTCGGAACATAAATCGCTGGCCGACCTTGGCACGCGACCCATGTTTGCTTGTTGGCACTTTTGACTACTCCAATCGGAAGCGCACTGGCAAGGTGAAACGCACTTTTACTGGGTTGCCATTCGCTTCGCCGGGAATCCATTTAGGCATGGACTCTACGACGCGCACAGCTTCCTTGCCGCATCCACCGCCGATGTCTTTGACGATTTGGACATCGCTGACTTGGCCGTTTCTGCCGACCACGAAAGTGAGTGCCACCGTGCCTTGAATGTTGTTTTCGCGGGCTAGCGGCGGGTACTTGATGTTTTCGCTCAAGTATTTGAGCAGTTCCTTTTCGCCGCCGGGGAAGCTTGGCGGCTTTTGGATGTCGAACATCTCATAAGTTTTGTCCTCCACCTTTTTAGGCTCTTCTACCACCTTGAGTTCCGACGGATTGGTCTCGATGGAAGGAGGTGCGTCGTCCGTGCCTTTTTTGGTCTCGGTACCGATGTCCTCTTTTTTCTCGAGGAGTTCCTCGACTGCCGGCGGTTTTTCATCCTGTACCTCTTCGTCTTTTTTGATGACGGGTGGCACGAACTTCACCGTCGAGCGAGTGGGCGGCGGCGGTGTGGGCGGCGGCGGCGGCGGCGGCGGCGGCGGATTGTTTGGGTCAATATCCGGCGGCGGGCCAAGTTCTGCTATGACATCTATGGGTTTTTCCGCTGGGGCGAGATTTCGCACGGCGCTCAAAATGGCCGGTAAGGCGAAAGCAAACCCGAGCAGGAGCAAACCTGCGACAAGCGCGCGCCCCAAGTATTTGGGGTAAGCGCGTCGGAGCTGATAAGCCCCGTAAGCCTTGTTGCGGTCGGCGAAGAGGATGTCCAGCACGTCCTGATATACTGCGCCTTTTTCTTCTGCCATTGTTCTTGAATTTTAAGTTGTTAAAATTGTTTGACGTTGCAAACGGTTGGATTCGGTGGACGGTGGGTGCGCTTATTTGCCACCCGTGGCGGCTTGTATTTGCTCTTCCACGTCGAACTTGAGGCCTGCTGCGGGGTTCTTGATAAAGTCCTTTTCGAGGTCGGAGACATCAAGAATCACATAGTATCTTACTTTGCAGATGGCCATTTCGTCGAGCGCGTCCACCAGATTTTTGTAGCGGGCTTCCTCGGTTGGTTTGATGATGACGTTCAGGAAAGAGCCTTTGCGAGGCTCTTTCGTTTTGAAATCTTCGTAATCTTCCATCCCGAATTGTTGCCTCACTTTTTCCATTTTATCCAAAATGACTTTGCGCAAACCCTCGGCACCGTAGCCGGTAGAATCAAGTTTTGCGTCGGTAATGCCTTCGTACCAATATACCTTGTCATTGGCGCCCAATAGGAGCGTGAGCACTTTCGACTCTTTCACTGGCTCGACATCTTCCTTTTTGACATCCTTCTCGGGCATCACCAAAGCCATTATTTGCGGTTTGGCCAACGTGGTGGTCAGCATGAAAAAGGTGATAAGCAAAAAGGCCAAGTCCACCATGGGGGTCAGGTCAACACGGGTTGACATCTTCTTGGCGCGTTTTTTCCCACCTTTCTTGCCGCCTTTGTCGGCAACTTGCATTTCAGCCATAGTGCTGTTGCTTTTTTAGTGATGAAATAAATGATATCACCTTACTTTTTGGCTTCCATCTTGTTTGGGTCAGCCTCCATGTTGGTGATAAGATTGAATTTGTTGACGTTGATGTCAACGAGGGTGTTGATGACTTTCTGCACGGCCGGGTAGGGCGTTTCTTTGTCCGCTTTCAGCACCATGACGTACTCGTCTTTCACCTTGCCTTCTTGCTTCATCTGAAACTGAGCAAGGCGGGCATTGTGAATCCATTCGGCCAGCTCGCTTTTGTTGACATCCAGCGTATCAATGGGAATGCCCGTCGAGATTTTATCGCGCGAGGCGTTGTCCAAATTTATCCACTGTTTGAGCCGATTGAAGGGCACGCCAAAGCTGCCAGAGATGGAGAACTTGAGTTTCTCTTCTTCCGTCAGTCCCATTCTGTGCCGCTCGTTCAGGTTGTCAATCAAGAGCTTGCGTGTATGCTGACCAGCCATGTCAACGAAAGTTCTGCCGTCGGGTGCAACCATAATGGTGAAAGTACCAACGTCGGGCAGCTTCGTCTCCGAAATGGAGGAGGGCGTGTCAATGACGACTGTTTCTGCGGGCTTCATCTTCGCGGTGAGCATGAAGAATGTGAGCAGGAGAAACGACACGTCGCACATGGCGGTCATGTCAATGGTCGGATTGCCGCGTTTAGGCTTATGTTTTGGCATATCTCAATGAATTAGTGATTTTTGGCAGCAAAGGTTTGGGCAAGGCTGAATCCTGCTTCGTCAATGCTGTAAGTCATGTTGTCAATGCGGCCAGTGAAATAGTTGTAAAAAATGATGGCCAATGCGGAAGTACCGATACCCAATGCTGTGTTGATAAGGGCTTCGGAGATACCTACTGCGAGGGCTGATGCGTCGGGCGCGCCTGCGGTGGCAAGGGCGGCGAACGCGCGAATCATACCAAGCACTGTTCCGAACAGACCGATAAGGGTGGCGACCGATGCCAGCGTGGCCAAGATGTTGAGGT
Organism: Saprospiraceae bacterium; assembly: GCA_026129545.1. Lineage (NCBI taxonomy): Bacteria > Pseudomonadati > Bacteroidota > Saprospiria > Saprospirales > Saprospiraceae > Saprospiraceae bacterium. Next base: position 254,602 of record JAHCHX010000002.1, on the reverse strand, counting down.
TTTTCTCCAACATCGGCAACTCCAGCGAAGTGGCTTCTTCCACCTCTTTTTGAATAGCCAATACTTTTTGGTCTTTTTCCATGCCGGTCACTTTTTCCATTTCAGCATATTTCGTCAGACCTGCACGCACTACGTTGGCCACAGAACCCTGCTGTTTGTCGCAAGCGGCGATAGCGCCACTGATGTCGCCCCTGTCGAGGAAGCCTTTGATGCTGCGCACAAACACATCTGCTTTGCCTTTGCCGGATGCCGAGCCAAGCGAGATGAATCGCTCAATCACGAACACGACGACGACAAAAAATTGACCTAACAGGATGGGCACTACCCAACCGCCTTTGTAAATCGTGCCGAAGTAGTCGCCCGGTAGCGGGTCGTTGGCTGGGTCATTGTCAACGAAGTGGTGCGGCGCGCCGAATACATACTTGTACACCAATACGGAGGCCACAAAACAAAGGGGAATAGCAATCAAAGGGAAAATCGCGTTGATACCGCCTTTTTGCTGTTGTTTCGCTTGAGTGGTTTTTGCTGCTGTCATGCTGCGTTTAAATTTAAGTTGATGAATGATTTTGTTTGACTGAATCTCCACCACACAGAGACAACAAATTTTTCCACTCACCGCCACACACTTCTTCTTTGCTTCGGCCACTCTGCTTGACTTAGATGCAGGTGCCGGAAAAATTGGTGTGTGGCCAACAAAAAAATGTCAGAGATGGAAAATTTGTTCTTCCGCCGAATGGAGGTTTTTCGTGGCGGTAAAAGTAGTGTAGGGTTTACAATTTCCAACAAAGGCTTTTAGAAATTCATTTTGATTTGACCGTTTTTTGGCAATTTTTGCTTCAAAAACGTCAGGGTTGAGCAAATCTTGAAATAAAATTAAAGTCAAACAACACACTAACACCCTCCAAGCAGGCTTTCAAGAAGATTCTCAACCCTCCCCAAAACTCCCGTCCGTGCCTGTTTTCTTCCCAGTTCGGCATTTCTTTTTTGCAAACACTTGCCAAACCTCGACACTCGTTTTGCCGTTTCAAAAATTGAAAATTATTTTTGCAGCACGTTTTTGGCAAAGCGCTCATCTAAGATGCGCCATTGGGTATAATGTCTCTTCGCACAAAAAAATCGTTCGCTTGGCTTTGGATGGCCGCACTGCTCACCGCTACGATGGGGGTGAGCGTGCAGCAGATTTATTGCTACTGCATGGGTGTCACGACGGTTTCTCTTTTTGTGGCTGAAGATGCTTGCGTCGCTAAAGAACGGGCACAAGTGCCCGATTGCTGCCCCAAGCCCACATCTCGGCCAGCCACCTCTTGCTGCAAGGAAAACGATGGTTGCTCAGCGGAACATGACGGTTGCATGGAGAAATCCACCAAGGTTTTTCAGATGAAAACCGAATTTTTGGTGGACAAGCCTTTCGACAAATCCTTTGATTGCCCCTTGTGGATGGAGCAGATGCCGCTTTTCAAGCGATTCTTCCGTCCTGTTGTTTGCGAGGCGGTGCATATCAACAAGTCTCCTCCTCCCTCTCCCTCTGGGCGCGAGATATGCGTGCGCCATCAAACTTTTCGCTGTTAGTCAGTGTGTCGTAGCGCGGCGATTCCTTGTCCTGCGCCAACTTCTTTTTGTGATGAGGGCAGGTTCGTCCTTGCCCCGATATTTTGTCATCAGCGGCCAGCAATGCCGCGCTTCAACACACTGACAATGAAAAAAATATCTGCCTTGTTAACAGGGCTGTTTTTCGGCATTCAATTTTTACTATCGCAAAATACCAATGCTCAACTGAAGGGCATCGTCACCAACGACCGCGAGGAATTGCTCGTGGGTGCCTCCGTTTTTTGGAAGGACACAAAGGTGGGCGCGGTGACCGACGCGGAAGGGCGGTTTGTGTTGCCTGCTCGCAGAGGGACGGCTACGCTCGTGGTTCAATATGTGGGTCACACACCTGCGGAGGTGCAGGTGCTGCCTTCCGAGAATAATTTGTGGATTGAAATAAGTGGCGTGGAGCAATTGCAGACGGTGACGGTGGCAGCACATAGTTTCGACAACAAAGTGTCCACCCTCGAAACGCGCAACGTGGAGAGCATCAACAGCCATGAGTTGCGCAAGGCGCCGTGCTGCAATCTTTCCGAAAGCTTCGAGACCAATGGCACGGTGGACGTGGTGTATTCCAATGCCCTCACGGGCGTGAAAGAGATTCAGATGCTTGGCCTGCGCGGGGTGTACAGCCAGTTCATGGTCGAAAATCGCCCCACTATGGGGGGCATCGCCACCCCTTTTGCTTTTGAGTACTTGCCCGGCACTTGGCTCCATGGCATCCAGTTGGCCAAAGGGGCAAGCACGGTCAAAAATGGCAATGCGGGCATGACGGGCCAAATCAACGCCGAACTGGTAAAGCCACATTTGGACTATCCTGTTTTTGTCAACGCCTTCACGTCCACCGAAGGGCGTGGCGAGCTGAACGTGCACCTTAACAGCAAAGGCAAAGGCCGAGTCTCCAATGGGCTATTGTTGCACGGCAATTTTGTGGAAAATCGTTGGGACATGAACGACGATAACTTTTACGACGCGCCGAGTCGCCGGCAATTGAATGGTCTCTATCGCTTGTTCTACGAAAGCCCTGCTATGTGTGCTCAATTCAACGTGCATGCGTTGACCGACCGACGGCAAGGCGGCCAAATCAGACCCATCGAAGGCATACCGGGCTTGTTTTCTATTGACCAAAACAATGACCGCGTGGAAGTATGGGGCAAGATGGGCTATGAAGGCATTGGCGGCAAGCCCTACAACCAGCTCGGGAACATGGTGTCAGCCTCATGGCATCGCACCAGTGCCGTTTATGGCCCTAACAGGTATGAGGCCTCCCAACAAGCATTCTACTGGCAGACACTCTATCAGACCATCATCAGCACTACCGACCACCAAATCACGGTCGCGCCTTCCTTCCAATACGACGATATTCGGGAAACGGTGAACGAGGGCGACCTCGCTCGCCGCGAAGCAGTGCCCGGCGCTATGGTGGAGTACGCCTACAGCCGTCCGAACCTGACGCTCGAAATGCCCGACTTGGTCATCGTGTTGGGCGCTCGGGCTGATTGGAACACGCGCTTCGACCAGTTGCTGTTCACGCCTCGTCTTAGCGCCAAGTACAATTTCTCGCACAACAGCGTCCTTCGCCTTTCGGCTGGGCGAGGGTTTCGGTCGGCCAACCTCATGGCCGAGAACATCAGCCTGCTAGCCAGCAACCGCACCCTCACATTCATGCCGCCCAACGGTGTGAGCCTGCAAAACTGGGGCTTGGAAGAGGCTTGGAACTATGGACTGAATTTTACGCAGAACTTCACGGTGGCTCGCCGCGACGCGAGCTTTAGCCTCGACCTGTATCGCACGGATTTTGTGCGGCAAATTCTGGTGGATGTGGACCAATCGCCTACCGAGGTTTTTTTCTACAACGTGGATGGGGCTTCATTTTCCAATAGCTTGCTGGCTATGTTGCAATACACGCCTCTTAAAGGGCTGGATGTGAAATTGGCCTATAAATGGAATCAGGTGGAAGCGACGTTCTCCGACGGAGTCTTGCGCACCCTGCCCTTGGTGGCAAAGCATCGCGGTATGGTCACGTTGGACTACACCACTCCCAACAAATTGTGGATGTTCAACACCCGGGTGCAGATAGTAGGGCCACAACGTTTGCCCGACAATTCGCTCATCCCGCACCAATACACCCACGATTTCCCGGAGAGCAGTCCGACCTACGCGATTTGGAACCTGCAAGTGACCCGGCGATTTGGGAAAAAAATCGAATTCTACGTCGGCGGGGAGAATCTCAACGGCTTCCAACAGCACCACGCCATCATCGCCGCCAACGAACCCAACAGCCCCTATTTCAATGGCTCACAGGTCTTCGCCCCGATTATGGGGCAAGTAGGGTATTTGGGCGTGCGTTTCGCCCCGAACGGGCTGTGAAAACAGGATGTCTCACAAGTTCAAATTTCGACAGGATTAACAAGATTTACAGGTTTTTTCCAAAAATAAGGATGCAAATCCTGTAAATCTTGTTAATCCTGTCAACCACTATTACTTGTGAGACATTCTCTCACTTAACCACAACACAAACATTTTACAGCATGAAATACGGAATTTTGTTCAGCATTTTCTTCCTCTTCAACCTTCAAGGCATTCAAAGTCAAGTGCCTGCCGAAAATCAAACTCAAGCCCCTGTGGCTACCATGACCACCAAATTCAAAGTGTATGGCAACTGTGGCATGTGCAAAAAACGCATCGAGAAGGCCGCAAAAGTGGAGGGCGTGTCTTTGGCCGATTGGGATGAGGCTACTCAGATGCTTACCGTCGTTTTTGAGCCGAGCAAAGTGACACCGCGCCAGTTGCACAAGGCTGTGGCGGCGGTCGGTCACGACACCGATAAAGAGCGGGCAAGCGATGAGGTGTATGAAAACCTGCACGGCTGCTGCCAATACGAACGTCGGCAATAAGCGCTTTGCCAACGAACGGTTGCTTGTGGGGCTTGATTTCGTTGTGCCGCCCAATCAGAGTAGCGTCACCTTCAAGTCGTCAAGCCTGACATCCGCGCCGTCGGGGTTCCAGAGGTAACATTTCAGTTCCTGCCCCGGCGGCGCGTTTGTTGGAAATTCAAACATTGCCTGATAGGGTGTCCATTGGTCTGGTTTTTCCAGAATGATGGTGTGGCTCGCATAAAAAGAGACCTTTCCCCCACCTTCCAGCGTGGCGACAAGAAACATCCTTTCTCCTTTTTTGGCGGTCGATAATTTTGCTTCAAACAAAAGTCGCCGCACGGCGAGTGGCTCCCGTGAATAGGAAAAGCCGGGGCCAAATTCGATGTCGCTCTTAAGCCTCCCCACCACATTGTCGCCCTCCGGTTCCGTTGGCACGCTTGTGTTCCACCCGGGGGATTGGCCGCCCGGCTCAAAATCGAGCGTGCTTTCCAAAAGAAAATGGTGAATGTCGAGTATTTTTTTCAGGCTGCCTCCCTCTCCCTGTGGGTTGTATCGGAAAATAGAAATGCGCCCGTTGCCCCCCACCCGTTCGAGTTGATGCAACAGCGGGGGATAACTTGAAATGAGTTCAGAGGGGAGAAAAATGTCCTGAATCACGATGAAATCAAAATCCAGTCGCAGCGCCTTCTCTATGTCCTCCGGTCTGGTGGCAAGCAGGGTGTGCCCCATTCTGTTCAAATGAATGAGCGGGATGTTGGTGGAGTGTGCATCCATCACCAAAAGCCGGGCATCCCGGGCGATGCCGAGCGAATCGAGCAACTGCTCGGCACCGATGAAGTTTTTTCGCGTCGTTTCGCCCCAATTGGCGGGAGAATCGGCGTATTTCATTTGTTGCACTTGTTTCGATTCGAGTATTCCCCACCCAAGGCACAGCGCAGCCGTTGCGCCAAACAATATCCGCGACGACACTCGCTCAAAGGGCACACAGAGCAAGCCCGCTACCAGCCACAACACCACGCCAGGATAAAGGCTGTCCATAAAATAGTACTCGTGGTCAACGTATTGCCGAGCCATCAGGACGAGATATAGCGTGCCTCCTGCCAAGGCGAGGCCACTTTGCAACAATATGTGCCGTGTCAACCGTTCCGCGTGGCGCTTGCCAAGTTCCCAAACCAAAAAGAACGTCGCTATTGCCAACAGCGCATAGTGGCCTATCCCAAATAGTTGGAACGTCCACCGTTCGGCGAGCGAGCCGATGATGCCCTGAAGTTCTGCCCAATCACTCGCCGGGAGCAGCTTCCCCAAAAACTGCGAGCCATACACACGCGCCAACCACCACTTGTAAAGATTGGCAGCCACCAGCGCCATGTATGCCATTCCGAACGCGATGGCTTCCGTCCGCACTATTTTTCTGTCTTGAAACCACCGCACACCTTGTTGGAGCAATACCGCGAACAGGTAGATATTGAAAGGCGAACGCGAGAGCGCCGCCACCGTCAGCCACCCTATTGCCCAATAAAAATCGCTGGCTTGTCGCGCTCTGAGGTATTTGAAATAAAAATAGTAGGCTATCATGACTGCGGCGAAACTCGTGGCTGAGGGAATGAAGCCTGCTTGATAGTAAGTGATGATAGGGCAGGTGAAAACAAACAGCGCGGCGACATATCCTTTGAAGTGCGAGTGGCTCGCCTCGCGCGTCGTTCGGTACAAATACCAGCAGCCCAATATGGAAAACAGCAGCGCGTAAACCCGAAACAGCGCGGGTTTTTTGCTTCCCGACAGATACATCAACACGCCCACGAGGTAGTCGTGCAGAGGCATATCCACCGCGGTGATGCCATCCTTCGTTTGCAAATTGAACGTGCGCGGCTTGAAAAGATTAAGCCCCGTTTCGGCGAATTTGATTGCCAGCGCGTAGCGGTCGCCCTGCGTCCAAGCGTGAATGTGCGAGGGCCAGAAAGTGATGGTTTTATGATAAAAGAAAAGGCTGAGTGTCGCCAGCAACGCCACGAACACACAATTGGGAAGCAAATGCCTTGCGCGATTGGGCAGGTATTTCACCCGGTAAAACTAAGCACACTAAACAACACGCGCATAAGCACATCGGCAAAATTAGTTTGTGTGAGTGGGGGCTTGAGCCTTTTTAGCCGGTGGTCTTCAAGCACTTATCGAGGTGGTGATTTCAAATCACCGCCTGAATAAGCACACACAATCAGCGCAACCTATCCTAAACCTCAAATTCCCACATGCTCAACGCAGCAATCCCACATCCCCTTTTCGCTGCCTCGATTCGCCATCGCAGCCCCCCGTGAGCAGCCACGCATACACGTCGGAGGGAGCGGGCTTGCCGTTGATGGTGCCGTCCCACTCGGCGTTGATGCCGGAGCCTTCCCATACTTTTTGCCCCCAACGGTCATACACCGTTAGCGTGCGCACGTCGGCGAGATTTTCCATTGGCACGATGCGGAACACATCGTTCACCCCGTCGCCATTAGGGGTGAAAGCCGTCGGAATCACCAATTTCTCAAAATCGCAAAATAGCACCCGATATGTCACGCTCACCGAACAGCCGTTTGGGTCAGCCAGCGTGAGCAGATAAATGGTGGAAGTATCGGGTTTTGCCAAAGGGGCGGGACAATCGGCACAGCTCAGCCCCGCCGATGGGGTCCAAGTGTAAGAGACAAACCCCGTGGGTGCTTGCAACTCTACCGCCTCTCCCGCACTGATGACGAATGAATCCTGTACGGTCGGTAGTTCGATTTCGGGCAATACCTCCACCGCGACGCAGTGGGTGCTATCGCAGCCTATCGAAGTGGTATAACTTCGGCAAACCTGCCCGCTCGTGGTGAACAGGGAATCCAGCACGACCACCGAGTCGCCTTTGCAAATCAGGCGATTGTCAAAAGTCTCGTTCGGATACACAACCAGCCGCAGATAAGAGACACTGTCGCAGCCATTGGTGTTTTTCAATTCCTGTTTGTAAAAACCCGGTTGGTCGGTCAAGGCGCCGAACACGTTCACCGGGCTGCCTAGGCAAGTGACCAAACTGCCGAGGTCGAGGCTGTCTTTTTTAAAAACGGTGACGTTGACTTGGCCCGAACCCGTGCAGCCGCCATTGAAGGTGATGGTCACGCTATACGTTGCGCTTTGGTTGGGCTGAATGATTTGGACAGGGGCCGTCGGATTTGACAGCCCCGGGCCGCTCCATTGGTAGGTGCCGCCCGGCGCGGGTTCGAGTTTCACGGTTTCTCCTTGACAAATGGTCTGGTCGGGGGCATCCCAGTTCAGTTCGCCGCCAAATTCCAGTTCAAATCGGTATTCCACCGTACAGTTCGGCGTTTTTTCCTCCAAAACAAGCGTCACCACCTCGCCGGGCTGCACGTCGGGGCCGGGCGCGAACACTGTTCGGGCGCAGTTGGAGCAGGAGATGTTGCTTGGCGTGAGCCAAGTGTAGGTATTGCCACTCACGCTGTCCACGCCAATAGGTGCCGTGACGACCTCGCAAAATCGGACGGGCGAGCGCACGACGGGCATGGCGTTCAGCGGGATGGTCTTGTCGGCACAGGCGCAGTTGGCTGCCGCCGGGATGAAAGCAAGCAGCCTGCACAGCGCGGAAGAGGGCAGGTTCAAGGAGCTCGCGATGGGCATGGAAGCGCCGGGCGCAAGGCTCGCATTGGGCGAGATGGTGGCGACCAACGGCTCGTTCGAGTCTATTTGACCATTTCCGTTTTGGTCGAGGTACAATTGGACGACGGGATTGAAAGCCGCGCCGCCGCCCTCGTTGAGCAGGTTGGCCTCGAAGGAGAAGGTGTTGCCATTGAGCGTTGTTTCGATGTTTTGCAACAACAAATCGGGGTTTTTCGCTTTCAAAAAAAGCAACGACTCGCCTGTGGCGATATACACCGCGCAGTTCTGATTGATAAGCGGACAGAAGACCGAGATGCGCTCGCGGGCTTGCAGCAGCACAGCTTGGTCGGCGCATCCGGCAGCATCGTCGTAGCGAATGGCGAAAGTGAATTTTACCGTCGCGTTGTCGGGCAAATTGGCGGGGAAGGGCAATCGAAGCACGTTGCCAACCACCTGTGGCGGCCCGGCGGGCGCGTTTTGCCCCGGCAAGTATGAGCCACTCAAAAAGGAAACCCCTGCCGGAAGCACGACATAGATACTGTCGCCCGGGTTGGGTTTGCCGTCCAGCACGAGGGTGGCCGATAGGGTGGAGTTTTCGCCACATGCTGTGCCGTCTTGCACGGTGGCATATTGAAGGGTGGCCGTCAAGTCGTAGGAAGGGCCGTAGCCTTCCAGTTGGATGGGGGCGCCTGGCTTGCGCAGCAGATTCGACGTGGCACCGCACGACAGGGCGCCATCGGCACCATAGACGGGGCGCGTGTTGGCGACGAAACCACACTCGGCCTGTACCCGAAAACGGATGCGTAGCGCATTGTTGGGTTCATCGTCAATGCTTTGCAACCCACTCGCGGCAAGGTTGGGAGAGGCATCGTCGGGTGTCCATTGCCACACATTGCCGGGGAGCGCGACGGGGTCGTCGAGATTGGCAAAAGGGCTGCCGGCAGGGTAGGAGAGCCGCGAGGAGTTGGGCACCACGCTGAGGCCGGCTGGCAGTTTCACGGAGCCAAGCACACCAAATGCGATGCCTTCGTTGGCGTTGTAAATTTCAAATTCAAAAATGTTGGAAGGGGCGCACATTGGCACGTCGGTGGGCTGTGCCAACACCACGAGTTCGAGCTCGGGGAACAGTGGGCGTATCTCCACTATTTTTTCTGCAGTACCGCAAGGGGCGGCAAAGGGGCTGGTCACGGGAGCGCAATCCCACCCGTACCGTATGGTAGCGATGACTGGCTCGCAGATTTTGAGTTGGCCTCTGAGCTGGAAATTGAGTTCGCCAAAGGGCAATAGTTCGCCCACTTGGAACACTCCTCCGATGGACGGTATGATTTGTTGTTGCGGCAGGAGCACAAGTTCAAGGCCCGTCAAGTCGCCCGATGTCTCAAAGCGCAGCCAAGTGTTGTGGGAAGCATTGGGGGAGCCGTTGTTCAACTTTAAACTTAGGTTGAGCACATCGCCGGGCGTGGTGACGATGTTGGCTGCTGGCGTGAGGTTAAGTTTGGGTTGGCCGCTGAGGTAGGCAAATGGATTGCCGATTTCCCCTGTGAAAGGGTCGGGCCAGTGGAAGCCGTTGCTGAAATAGCGCGTGGTGAGGCGTGTCAGCGCGAACAAATCGCTATCGAATTTGCAGTTTTGCCTGAACAACAGGCTCGACTCCAACGCAAAGCCTTCGTCTATCGGCTCCGCGAAAAAGGGCTGAAAATTGAGGCTCAGGATGTTGTTGGCGATGCTTGGCGGCAACGACTGATTGCCGAAAAGCGATATGCCTTCCTGCATATTGAAAAAGTTGAGCCTCGCCTCCAAAAGCGAAACGCTGGAAGGCAGGCTGTGCTGAAAATCGAGAATGGAGGATAGGCGGCGCACCTCATAAGGGAACAAATTGGCGCGAGCGATGCGGATGGAGTAGCGAAAAGGCGACAGCTCGGACGACGTGCCGCAGGCTTCTATTTTGTGGATGGGTGCAATGAACCGTTCGATATAACCCGAGTATTGGCGCAACAGAGGGGGGAAACACCCGTCCAGTTTCCAAGCGATGAGGTTCCGAATCCCGCAGATGGTGTTTCGGAAGTTGACAAGTGGCGGGTCGTTGGAGGCTGGTGGCGTGAAATTGGTCGCCACCTTGAAGTCGTTGGTAAGAATCAATGAATCGCCCGAATGAAGTAACAGGTTTTGGGGGATGCACCCCGTTGCGGCGAGCAGCGGCAAGTCAATGACGAATTCATGGAACATGCTTGTCAGTTCGTCGTACACCTGTTCGGGTCGGATGTTGGGTTCCGCTATCTTGACGTAGTGGCGGTCTGAAATCACAGCGGCTTGCTCGATGGGGCAGGTATATTGTTGGCCAGTGGAGGTGATTTTTAGCACTAGCGAGCCATTGAGGTAACTCAGCGCGTCGGCACTTGTCATGTTGTTTTTGGCGGCCAAAATGTCGAATCCATCGCCGCCGTCGAGGCCAAAGTCGCTTTGCCACACTTCGTTGAATAGCCTGAAAGAAACCGCGGAGATGCTGGCCCCCACGACCACGCCGCGCGTGACGGTGCGCATCGTGTCGCCCGGCAAAAAACGGTCGAGGCGGATGAGCGGGGAATTGGCCGTGTTCAGGTTGTCGGCCTTGCGGTCGTCGTTGTCGTCTTGAAGTCCTTTGTTTATGCGCCAAGAGTCAAATTCCGTTGGAAAGTAGTTTTCGCTCATGCCGCCGCCCACGCATCTGGGGTCTTCGCAGCCACAGTTCAATATCAGGGGGTATTCGTCGCAGACCGATATGCCGCAGTTCGCGTTCGCGTTTGGAGAAGTGGTTAGGAAGGTGACGGCGTTCACTTTTTGCACGCAAGGCAGGCAGCCTTCCTTAGTGGGATAAATGGTAAAATCGCTCCCGCTGTTGGGTGTGGAGGGTAGGGAGGATTCGTAAGCGGTGGGGTCTAAGCAGAAGTTGCGCAGGCAGATTTTGCCGAACACCGAATCCTGCGACATGGGCAGTTGAAAGGTTAGATTGACGGTGGTCAATGTATTGGGAAACGTGTCAATCGTCATCGCCATCGGCATTTGCCCATCAAGTATCGGGACGCACGAAGGTTCCCAAAACAATCCCCACGGCAGGGCCAGCTGCACACGCAAGAAACCCGTGAAGTTGAGCAGTTGGTTCGATTTTACCCAGTAGTCAAACTCATAGGCTTGGTCGTTTTCCAAACAAACGCCGATGTCGAAATAGATTCGGGATTCCAAGTTGAGTGCCTCTTGGTCGGGGAAAATGCCAAAAGAGCCAGTGGACAATTGGCCCACCGGGCAGACCCTTTTGTAAGAATAGGCGCATTGCAGCCCGGGTATCTCCGTGAAGCAGACATACTGACAAAAAGCCGTCTCGAATCGCACCCGAAGCGTGTCGCCCGGCAGGATGGATGGCAGGGTGATGGCCGCGTAGCGTTGCATGGTGTCAATGTCGCAATTGGCGAGCATCGTGCTGACGGTGTTGTTCGCCGCGACGGGTTGCCAGCCGCCGCCGTCGTTCCACTCAAACGTGCCGGGCACGATGCCCAGTCGGACACTGTCCATCGTGTTGATGTCCAGATTGATATCTTCGGCGATTGCGTTTCCGACGTTGATGATGAGGAATTCTTGCACCGAGAAGATATCGCCGCAGTTACTCAAAGGCGGCCCATAGTTCGGCACGAACAACAACAGTGGGTTTTGGTTGGACGGCAAGAATTTTACTTCCGCCGTCGTGGAGTCTGCCTGACAGGAAGTGCCGTCGCAGCCCCAATCCAACGTAATCGTGGATTTCGAGATTTTCTCTGGCACGCCGCAGTCCTTTAAGGTGATGAGTTCCGTGAAAGTGATGGTTTCGTTGAACTCAAACAAATCGTCGCCATCGCCGAAGGCGGTAAAATACGAACCCGGCACGGTGGCTTGAAACAGATTGGGCGCGTTTTGTCCGCCGATGCCCGCCAACGTAATGTCCATGCCGCCCTGATGTTGGTCAACAAATCGCAAAGAGCGAATGGCTCCTTGCCGGGTGTTGCGCACCGACACCGTTCGGGTCAGCACATTGCCTGCCTGTCCCGATTGTGACACGGGGTTGATGGAGGTGATGAAAAGCAGGCCTGTCTCCACCGCATAAAAGTCGGTGGTCAGCTGTTGGCTTCCCCCTGCGTAAGTGACAGCGATGGTGTTGGCAAATTGCCCCCCGCTATTGATGGTGCCGATTAGGCTACAGCTGGCTTTTATCGTCACGGTGAAACTGAGCGACGCGCCGACGTTCAAATCCGTGGTGGCGAGTTTGGGCGCGCCAAGGTTTGAGAGGTCGGATTCCGATGCGCCACTGGCTGAGCCGGGCAAGTATTCGATGCCATTGGGCAAGGTAAGGGTGACGAGCAGCCCCGTCAGCGGAGCGGTGGAGGTGTTTTGCAGCGTCACTTTCAGCGAGTCGGTGCCGCAGACATGCAAGCTGCTTGGGTTTTGGTAGGCGATGGAAAGGTTTTGGGAAAAAACGTGGCCGAAACAGGCACAGAAAAGGAAGACGAATAAAAAGCGAGTAAATGTCGGCATGGGTGATTGTCCTCGTTTTGAGAGATGAAATGATTTGGCGCAACCAAGTTACGCAAGGAGGGGCAATGCAGACAAACGAATTCGTAAAGTGTCGGGAAAAAGCTGTGAAAGTGCCTTCTGGGTGTGTGAGTGCGGATTCGGAGGCTGTGAAGAGGTCGAATTTTTCGCCTTACTCCCACATCACATTTTTGCCTCGGCGAATGTGGCGGCGAATGTTGACCCAAAAAGCGATGAAAAGGTAAACGATGAGCGGCGACCCCATTCCGATAAAAGAGGTGTAGATGAAATACTTGCGCACCTCGCCGGGCGCGACGCGCATTTTCTCGCCGAGATATTGGCACACACCGAAAGCGTGCCGCTCTACCAAGTCTTTGAGCCAGTGTTGGAGCATGGGCGGGATGGTTTTGAAAAGCCGGACAAAAGTAACGAACTTCTATTAGTCTGCGCAAGGGGTATGTGAATGCTTGTTCAACGGATTTCAAACGAGTGCGTTTTGGCATTGTTATTGGCAACCCTGCCTTGCTCCCCCATTACCTAATCGCTCAACGATTCCAAACGTATGCTAATCCTTGTAGTTGCCCTCGGCCTCTTTATCATGGGAGGCGGGCTGATTTCGCTTACCGACGCGCTCTCAAAGCGTCTTTGATTTCCCGGTCAAAAAAACAAAACCCGCTCCGACGTGTGTCGAGGCGGGTTTTTTTGTATGCAAAAACGCGTGTCACAGCACTTTCAGCAGCTCCTGCTCCAGCGTGTTGCGGGGGTCAATTGCCACGATTTTCCCATCGCGCCCGATGAGAAATGTCTTGGGAATGCCGCGAACGCCATAAACGGCCGCCGGGGCGCTGTTCCAGTATTGGAGGTCGCTCACATGGTTGTCCCACACGAGGCCGTCCTGTTTGATGGCTTGCACCCATTTTTCTTTTCCATCCTGCTTGTCGAGCGACACGCTGAACACGTCGAAGCCCTTGTCTTTGTATTTGTGATACACTTCCACGACGTGGGGGTTGGCCCTGCGGCAGGGGCCGCACCAAGAGGCCCAGAAGTCGAGCAGCACGATTTTCCCTTGCAGCGAGGAAAGCGAGCGCACCTTCCCGTCGGGGCCAGGCAAGCTGATGTCGGGGGCGGGTTGGCCTACTTTTATCACTTCGCTGGCTTGCTGTTGTGCCACTTGGTTCTGGATGGAGCCGACCATGCTCGCATAGTCGGTCGCGTATTTGGAGCCGGGCATATAAGCGTTGAGTGCCTCCGAAGAGGATTTGAAATCGTCCATGAAAGACGCGGCGTTGTTGCCAAGGAATGAGGAGACCAAGATGGCCTTCATCAGCGGGTTGCAGCCCTTGTTGACGGCGGCCCGGGCTTCCTCTGGTGTCTTGAACTGGTTTTTGTAGGCATCCTTGATGATGTTGGCGTAGCAAGCGAAGGTCTCGGAGCCGCTCACCTCCATTTCCATGCGGTCAATGGTGTTGATGTCGCCTTTGATAGTCACCGTTTTCTCGCTGCCGTCGAGCAGGAAAAAGGTGCGTTTGGCCCCGATGGTGAGGCGATAAAGCCCTTGTTCAAAGGGCTTTTCGTTTTTGATTTCAAAATTGCCCTTCGAGTCGCAAGCGGCTTTGCCAATGGCGACGTTGGTGCGGTCGAAATGCGCTTGTTCCAACACCACTTGCAGGTTGGCAGCGCCCTCGATGGTGCCTTTGATGGCGTGGCCACTTTGGCCATTGCAAGCATAGATGACCGCCAACGCGGGCAGGACGAAAAGAAGAAGTGATTTTATTTTTTTCATTTTTGAAAAGCAAAATTTCAGTCAATGATGTGTATGAAGTTGTGTCCGACTTCTATGAAACAAATTTTCTTCGAGAATGAAGTCTGCAAAAAAGCAAGATGCGCGGAAAGTATGGCGATGGTCTGATGAGTTGACAAATTACCAAGCGCGATTTTCAACAATTTTCGGGGTGTTTTTTTCAAAAAAAGACTGGCTTGGAAATCGGCATTTTTGGTCACGACTACGAAATCATGTTGGTCAGCGTAAGAACAAACATCTTTATCGGGCGTGTGCCAATTTTGCAAAATCGTATTGACACGGATTGCCTTGATGCCGTTCTGTTCAAAAAAAAACGAACAACCTTGTAGGAATTATGAACATCGCAAAGGACTCGCATCAGGCGGCCTGCTTGAATGATTTACCCGATACCAACAACTTGGCGTAATTCAAACTGGCGATGATGTCTTCTCGCGCCAATTCGGGATGGTCTTCCAAAATTTCCTCAAAAGTCATTTCAGAGCCGACCATGTCCAATATGACTTCCACTGGCCAGCGCATCCCTCGGATACAGGGTTTGCCATGGCAAATTTCAGGGTCAATGGTGATGCGTTCCAGATATTCCATGTGGCGAATTTTGCTGCAAAAATAAGATGGTTTTGAGCAAACAAACATTCATCATTCGTCACTCATCGTTCATCATTCTTCCCAAAACCGTGTCGTAGGTGCGCTTCCACGTCGAAACGTTGCCCCAGTCCTCGCCATCTATCACCACATTTCGACCAGCGACCGTGCCGAGCGCCTCGAACGGCGTTTTTTCAGCCTGTAGAAAACGCTCGAACGCGGCGGCTTGTTCTGTCCGCACCGTGACAATGACGCGACTTTGCGACTCGCCGAACAACCATGCGTCCTTGCGAACCGCAGGGTTCGATTTCACCTCAAAGCCCAGCTCGCGCGGCATCGCCTTTTCCAACAAAGCCGTGAACAGCCCGCCGTCTGAAACATCATGCGCCGACTCCACCAAATGACTTTTAATGACCTCTCTAATGACTTTTTGAATTCCAAATTCCTCTTCCAAATCGAAATGCGGGCAGGGGCTGTATGCTTCTCCGAGCACAAAACGCAGGTATTCGCTGCTGCCCAAGCCGTTGCGGCTTGTGCCGACGAGGTAGATTTTGTCGCCCTCGTTTTTGAAGTCAAGCGTCATCAGTTGCTCGTAATCGTCAAGGATGCCGAGCATCCCAATCGTCGGGGTAGGATAGACGGGGATGGTTTTGCCGTTGTGCGAGTATTGGTTGTAAAAACTCACGTTGCCGCCAGTGACGGGGGTCTCAAACTTGCGGCAAGCGTCGCCCATGCCCCGAATGGCGTTGGCGAATTGGTAATACACCTCAGGGTCGTAGGGATTGCCGAAGTTCAGGCAGTTGGTGATGGCCACCGGCTCGCCGCCGGCACACACGATGTTTCGAGCCGCCTCTGCGACGGCTATCATGCCGCCTTTGTAAGGGTCGGCATACACATAGGCCGAGTTGCAGTCGGTGGTAAGGGCGAGGGCTTTGCGCGTGCCTTTCACATACACGATGGCCGCGTCGCTTGGGCGATTGGTCGTCATCGTGCCAGTGCGCACCATCGAGTCGTATTGCTGCGTAATCCAGTTTTTGGAGGCGAGGTTCGGTGCGTTCCAGAGTTTTTGAGCGGCTGATTTAAAATCGGAAGGCTGCGATATTTTGTCATCCTGAAAGGACCTGATTTCCTTGAAATACGTCGGCTCTTTTTGCTCCCGCACATACACGGGGGCGCCGCCGCCCAGCACCAGCGATTCGGCGGGAACGTCCGCGACTTTTTCTCCATGATAAAAGTATTCGAGCCGTCCGCCCGCCGTCGTCTCACCGATATGTTCGCAGGGCAAATCCCATTTGTCAAAAACGGCTTTGATTTTCTCCTCTTGGCCGGGTTTGCACACAATGAGCATTCGCTCCTGACTTTCGGAAAGCAGTATTTCCCAATCCTTCATGTTGGCTTGGCGGGTAGGCACCTTTGAAAGGTCAATGCGCATGCCGCAGCCTGCTTTGGCGCTCATTTCGGAGGTGGAGCAAGTGATGCCCGCCGCTCCCATGTCCTGCATACCGACGATGGCGCCGGTTTGGATGGCCTCGAGGCTGGCTTCGAGCAATAGTTTTTCCTGAAACGGGTCGCCCACTTGCACGGCTGGCAAATCTTCATGCGAGTCAGCCGACAAATCCGCGCTGGCGAAAGTCGCGCCGTGAATGCCGTCTTTGCCGGTGGCCGAGCCGACGATGAACACCGGGTTGCCGGGGCCGCCCGCCGTGGCGCTCACGGTCTCGCCTGCCTTCACGATGCCTGCCGACATGGCGTTGACCAAAATATCGTGGTGGTAGCAGTCCATGAAATACACCTCGCCGCCGACGGTCGGCACGCCGAAGCAGTTGCCGTAGTCGCCGATGCCTTTCACCACGCCGGCCACGAGGCGTCGCATACGCGGGTTGTCGGGCGGGCCGAATCGGAGGCTGTTGAGCGCCGCTATGGGTCGTGCGCCCATCGTGAAAATATCGCGGTGGATGCCGCCCACGCCCGTCGCCGCGCCTTGATATGGCTCGATGGCGGAGGGGTGGTTGTGGCTTTCGATTTTGAACGCGCAGCCGAGGCCGTCGCCGATGTCCACGAGACCCGCATTTTCCTCGCCTGCGCCGACGAGGAGGCGTTTGCCGCTTCGCGGGAGGGTTTTAAGTTGCAGAATGGAGTTTTTGTAGGAGCAATGCTCGCTCCACATCACCGAGTAGATGCTGAGTTCGGTGAAATTGGGGACGCGCCCCAGGACTTTCTTGATTTTTTCAAATTCATCGGCAGTGAGGCCGAGGCTTTTGGCGGTTTCAACGGTGACGTCCATTATTGATTGCGGATTGCAGAGAGACAAGGGTTGTTTTTCTTTTTTGACAGGATTTACCAGCTATTCTCGGTTTGTAAGAGGTGTCGTCTTTTGAGGAACGAAAAAGGTGACACCTCGGCCTGCTTTTGAGATGTCACCCCTCTATGCTTCCGGGATGACACCTCAGAACCCGACAAAGCGAGAATCGCTGAGGATGTACATGATATGCAGGATAAATCTCTTCAAAACAGGCTCTGAATCATGTAAATCGTGCTAATCCTGTCAAAACGAAACCTGTTTGAAGGCGCAAAGGTAGTTAGCCAGAGGCAAATAAAAACCCCCGACAGCGAACTGCCGGAGGTTTTGCAAAGTATGAATCTTAGCGTCTCGATTGCGCTCAGGCAATTTTGACATTGACTGCGTTCATGCCTTTTTTGCCACGAGCGGTGTCGTAGTTGACGATGTCGCCTTCGCGGATGTTGTCCAAAAGGCCAGTGGCGTGTACGAAAATTTCCTCTTTAGAGGAGTTGTCAACGATGAAGCCAAAACCTTTGGACTCATTGAAGAACTTTACTGTTCCAGTATTCATTGAAAAAAAATTGAAAAGAAAATGATGTGATGTTGTGGCTTTCGCCGCGACAAAGGTAGGGGTTTGTTTTGCAAAAATTTGAATTTCAATGAATTTTGAGAAAATTTAACTTTTGTACGCCGGAACGCTGTTCCGGCGAGGCAAGTGCCGGAACAGCGTTCCGGCGTACAATGCAAAGCCCTCGCCCCGCAAACAGCGGAGCAAGGGAGGGGAAGAATTGTTTTCACGAACTTACTTTTTCACGGCCATCACGACCCGCGCCTGTAACGGCACATAGAGGTCTTTTTCGCCGAAAAGAGTCGCCAAATCTTCAGATAAAGCCTTTTTCATCACGGGTAAGAGAGTCGCGTCGCGCTCCATGATGGCGGTGTGAACAGGTGTCCCTTCGAGCAGGCCGGTGGCCGCTGATTCGGCCGATTCGGCGTAGCCTGTCAGGCGTAGCACCTGCATCGAGCCGATTTCAAAACCAGCGGATTGGAGGTCTTCGCGGATTTCATTGGCGTCGTGGTACGAAAAAGGCACTTTGTAAAACGCGGGCGTGTCGGTCGGGAAAAAATGGCCGAGCATCTCGTCGGTCAAGCGAGCGGCGGGATTGCGCTTGATGTCGTCCCAAGCGTTGAAGAGGAACACGCCGCCGGGTCGCAACACTCGGAACGCTTCGGCATAAGCCTTGCGGCGGTCGCTGTAAAACATCACGCCGAACTGGCTCACGACGCAGTCGAATTGCTTGTTTGGGTAAGGCAGGGCGACAGCGTCCACGACTTCCCATTGGATGTTGCTGTGTTCTGCGAGGCGCTCTTTGGCAAAATCCACCATAGCGGGGTTTACGTCGGTGGCGACGATGAGCGTGCCTTCTGGTAGGGCGGAGGGCAGGTGTTTGGTCACGCGGCCAGTGCCGGCGGCCACTTCAAGCAAGGCGTTGGGGCTAAGGTGGCGGATGCGCTGAGCCATGTCGAGCGCGAACGGCTCGAAGAAAAGTGGGCCGAGGTAGTTGTCGTAATTGGGGGGGATGGAGCCTGAAAAGGCAATGGGGACTGCTTGTTGTGTCATCATTGTGGTTGAAAATTTTTTTGTTGAATGATGACGCAAAGGTGCAGGCGAAGCGAGGCGGGACGCTTTTCTTAAAAGGTCAGTTTTTTTGCTGAGAGGGTCAATGACGGCATGGCGTGGGTGAGAACACCTGCGGCGAGAAACGTGCGAACAGTCGGCGCTTTTGTTTTTTTTGGGTTCTCCGCGACTTTTAGAAACGGTGTATCATCATTTTGAACGACCTTGGAGCCGCGTTTTGCAGGTAAACAATGCCCGTGTAAAACCCGTTGGGCAGTTGCGAAATCTCTATGCTGCCGTCGCTCAAAAAATGTTGGTTGTTCCACACGAGGTTGCCAACCGCATTGAATATATGTATGCCGCTGAGCGATGATTTGTCCTCCAGTTCAAAATACAGCACATGCGACGCGGGGTTCGGATAGACTTTCATGGTGAGCCAATCAAGGTCGTTTGTGGAGTTTGTGTAGCACCCGTCCACGTCGGAACGCTTGTAGAGCAGTTGACCGTTGGTGCTGAAGCACCGAATGAGCACGGGTGGGCCGTCCTCTCCCAAAGAGCAGAACACCTCCGTCCAGAACAGACGCTCCACGTCTCCCATCCCTTCTATCCATCTGGTTGTGCCGTTGCACAAGGTGCTTTCGAGCAGGTGTGACTTTCGCGGCACACCGTCCAATAGGGCTATCGTGTCCACCTGCACAATTCTCCGGTCTCCTTGCCCCGGCAAGGCTGGGTCGGGAGGGAGCGTGTCGCCGACACCAAAATCCATATCATACAGCAGGCGTTCGGGCTGGTTGTTGGTGTCCCATATCTTGAACACTTTCCCGTTGTCTTCGCGTAAATACTGGCCCGTGGAATGCCACGGTCCGCCGCTCATGTTTTTGGAAAATATCAACTCCCGGTAATGCTTGCCTGACAACAGGAACGAGTCGGTCGAGAAGGTGTAACGCCGTATTTCTGGCGGAAACGAGGGGAACAGATAATCTGCCACCCACTCGTTTGCGGGTGTCACTAACGGTATGTAGGTGACTTTGGTGCCGCAGGTCGAGTTTGGCTCGGGATAGCTTAACGAGCCGTTGTAAAAGCAGAGCAAGCCACCCAGTTCGGGGTCACAGGCCCCCGTTTGCGGGAACAAAAATCCGCTTGAGCCAGCATACTGGATGATTTGTTGTCCCCATGACAAGTAGCCGCTGTCCAGCGTGACGTGCTGTATTTGGAACTCGTGTGTCCCCACCACTTGTGTCTCGACGGCGGTCACCCGAAACTTCGCGCAGTTTTCTCCAAAGGGGGTGCAGGTGGTGAAGGTTTGCCCAACTCCGGCGTTGAAATCATACAGGGGGAGAAACGGGTCGTTGGCGTTGGTGGTGAAGGAGGCGCGACCGTCTTCCAAATGAATATACATCTTCGGCGGCAGGGTGCCGCAGTCTGCGCCACCTGCTAACACGATGCAGGGCTTGCCTTGAACGGTCGCGGTGTCAACGGCTTCCACCACGGCGAAAGGTGTCGAGGGCGGCCAAGGGCCAAACTGGTAGCGCATGTAAAACCATTTGGTGCCAATGGGCGCGAAGTACGTTTGCCCGCTCAGCGCAGGAGCTGACAGTAAAATCAAAATCGAAAGGAGGAAGGTTTTCATGTGTGATGTTTTTTTGATGATGAAATGCCACACAAATCTATCAGCCTTCCCGTCGCTTATGCTTGGAATAATTGTTTTTTGGAAAAAACGGGCGAAAAAACACCTTGATTCGACAAGATTGTCAGTTCGCCATGATTGATGTTCTTGATTTTGAATGGATTGTGTATTCGGTCTATGGCTTGGAGGCGCGAGGTGTAAAAAATGGTCGCTGTGCGGACGCGCTGCCGTAAGGGACGCGAGCGTTTTTTTGCTGGGGAGGTCGAATCGAATCAATCGCCTTTGTTTTTCAAAATCTATAATCCCAGCTCAACAAAAAAAACGGCGTGACGGCTTTCACGCTCGTGCTGCTTTGAAAAAAAGCGTCGGCGAACACTTGTTCGAAACGTCGGCTGTTGAGCAGATTCACTACTGAAAGCCTTGCCTCGCTTCTCCATCGGGGCAAGCGCAGTCGGCTCACGGCATTGGCAGTATAAAATATGCTGTATTGCGCTCCGTTGCTCCGGTTGGCAATGCGGTAAACGTAAAACTTCGTGTCGAACTTTCCGGGCGGCTTCACCACCACTTGGGCTGAAGTGAGCCAATTAGTTCCCGTGAGGCTTACGCTTGCTTGGCCTTGTGTGTTGTTGGCGATAGAGTGCGTGATTTGGTTGGAAAAAATAACATTCACCCAAGTGTCGAAAGCGGTGCCTGCCTCCACCGACAAAATGTGAATTTGTGAATTGAGGTCGCGCGGCATTTCGCTGTTTATTTTGTTTTGCTGTCTCAGCCCGATGAGGTTGTACCCGAAGCCCAGCCTCGCGCTCAATTTTGGGAAAAAACGGCTGCCCGACCCGCTCGCCGAATAGTTGGACAGCACAATGGGCCTGTATTTTTCCTGCAAAAAAATGTAAGGGTTGATTTGGAATTGTGCGCCCAACTGGTTTGCCGTGTGTCCTGCCCCGATACCCACGTTCCACGAAAACTGTTTTTGACGGTCGTTGAACACCAAGCGTGCGCCTCCCTTATGGCCGGGCATGAGCACCGGAAGGGGCAAGCCCCGTTGCGCCGATTGATAGTCCGTGAAAACGAAATCGGGCAGATAATCGGTAAATTCGGGCGTTCTTTGTTGGAAATCGTAGTTTGCCACCAGCGCCGTTTTTTCGCTCAATTCATAACGGGCGTGGAAGTGCGGTTCCAATTTCCACAGGGAGGCTGTTTTTTCAATGTCGAGGTATTCATCCATGGAAGCGAGCGGCATCCATGAGGCGCCGAGCCTGAGTCGGACTGCCAAGGCGCCAACATTTTTTGAAAACGCCAGTCGAGCGAAGTATTCGGGCGCTCGCAGGCGGTAATCGTTCTGGAAACCCGAATCGGGTGTCCATCGCGTACTTTCCGCGTTTTCCAAAAACACGTCGGAGGCCAGTCGGCCCCATTCCCAATCCACGCCGGCTTCTGCGTTCCAATTGGAAGTCCGATTCTGAGTGATGTATTTCCCCAAAAAAAGGCTTCTCCCCTGTCGTTGCCGCGCGTTTTGTTGGAGAAGAGCAAAGGAGGAGTCGAGGCCGAAAAAAAAGGGGTAATAAGCGTAATCCGACGAAAGCGTTTGCGTCCCATCCCGCCAGGCATTTTTGGAAACAAGCTGGAACAGCGCGTTGGGGCTTTTTTTTAAGGTGTATTCCAGCGCGACAAACCCGTTGAGGGTGTTTTTTGAAATATCCTGCGTGATGACGAAGGGCGGGTTTTGCGGCTGCTCGCGCAAAATGTCGAATTGGCTTCGTTGCGGTCCGCCGTTGATTTTGACAAAACTGCGCAGCGACTGCTTCTGGTCGGGCGCGAAATAATCGGCCTCGATTTGAAAATTGCCGACGCTCCCGCGCCGTTCGGTGGCGCGTGCTTCGGTCAAGTCCAGACTTGCCGCGTCGAGCAGATAGCGTGTGCGCTGATTCACCGTTTGCTCCAACTGTTCGTGCCCGACCCAGCCCGTCATTTTTATTTTGAAAAACGGGGAGATGGGCATCACATGGCCGAGAAACAAAAACCCGGTGCGATTCGCCTGCGTGAAGGCCCTCGGCAAGCCTGCGCTCTGCATGGGAGGGTTTTCTATCAACTCGCTGACTTGTAGCGGGTTGCTCTGAATACTCTGGCGGCTTTGGTCAAAAATGTCGCCCTGATTCAGGTAGTCTATGTCGCCCAAAGCGTCGCTGCCCGTGTTGTTGGCGTTCCCGATGAGGTAGGTTTTGTCGCGGCGTGTCAACGAAAACAAGTTGGTATGCGCAAAGCCTTTCCAATCGTCGCCATGCCCCGAACCGAGCGTGGCGCTGCCGGAGGTGGAGCGTTTTTTATCTTCCTTGATTTTCAGGTTCAGCACCAAGCGGTCGGATTGCTGAATGCCTTTCATCAATGGGTTTTCCTGATAGCGTTCAATGGCCTGGATTTTCGAGACCATGTCCGCCCGGATGTTGCGCGTGGCGAGGTGGTAGTTTTGATTGAACAGGTCGTCGCCTTCTATGAGCACGCGCTCCACGAGTTTGCCGTTGAGGCTGATTTGGCCGCTTTCACTGACTTGCGCGCCGGGCAGTTTTTTGAGCAAATCTTCCACGGAAAACTCGGTGCTGTCTGAGAATGAGGCCACGTTGTATTCCGTCGTGTCGCTGCGAACGACGACGGGCGGCGCCTTGCCGCGAACGACGATTTCCTGTAGCACGGCATTTGCCAGCGTAAAATTTTGAACGGGCGATAGATTCTTGACGGGCAACCGCTTGGCCTCGGTACGATAGCCGAGGCTGCGGGCGGTGAGCGTGACGCTGTCGCAGTCGGTCGCTATGGTCAATTGATAAAAGCCTTTGTCGTCGGTGGAGGCGAAAGACAAGATTTGTTCGTCGCGGCAGCTCGTGGCGACCACGCTGGCAAAGGCAACGGGCACGCCCGATGAGTCGCGGACGTGGCCGGAGATTTGTTGGCCGTTAAGTGAAGCGAACAAAAAGAGAAAGAAAAAGTAGGATAAAGTTCGCCTATAGTACATTGGATTTAATTGCCCGTCTCAACCAATTCAATAGTATTTTTATCGGGTGTTATTGATACATCATTTCCCTTTGAGCGAAATTCTTTTTCAAGGTTTTTACAATACTCATTTCTCGCCTTAATAAATTCTGCATAGCTCATTCCAGTATTGTTCCCAGATGGCATTTCAATCGTGCTTGCAATTGTTGTTGATAATTCTATTTTGACAAAGGTAAATTTTACTTGGTCGTCTAAGGTGCGGGCTTCAAGAATTAAGCCCGGAAGGCCGCCCAACTTGTAAGGCCCCGTGTTGGCCGGGATATCAATCGCAAACCAAGCCTCATATTCGCGTCCGCCAAATTTTCCGAGTGCCTTATGACACTGGTATGGGCCAAAGGTTTTTCGTTCGGTTGGGGATATGACCCAAGCAATGTCGCCCAAAGTATCTTCTACTATACAATGTTGTTTGGAGAGATAACATGGTATTTTGGACCACATTTTTTTCTCTTTATGGAGCTTGTATATCGGGAATCCCTCTGAATCTCCAGAGATATGTACTGAGTTGTATTCATCTATCTGTTTGTTAAGGCTTTCCATTGGCACTCCATGATGGATATATGCTGACCGGGCATTGTTGAAAAAAAGAGTGGCAAGGCCATTGCGGTCTTTATCTGCTGAAAGTTCTACTGTATGTAAGTACGTCACTGCACCCATAGGTTTGCTATCCGATTGGGTATTTGTACTGTCGGCTTGAGATTTTAGAGAGGTGATGGAGAAAAACAAGAATGACAAAGCAAAAGATAGCGTTTTTTTCATGGCTTTTAAATTTATAGGAAGTGATATCAAAAAACAAGTGGCATATCGAGATTAAAGAGGATTTGGTAATGTCATTGATTTACTTGCAGATGGGTGCATCTCAAATTGTCGTAAGTAAATCGGAACGCTGTTCCAATATATGCCGGAACAGCGTTCCGGCGTACAAAAGCGACAATTTTCAAATGTACCCTTGCAGATTTTCAAAGCATTGCAAGTGTGGTTTATTCAACACTACTTTATGTAGACTATTCCATCCATTGGATATTTTTCGTGCGCTAAAGCCTTATAATGCTTCAAAATATGGAAGGCTTCAGAAGTCGAAGATATCCAATGGGTATGGCGCTACCTTCTTGAATCCTCAACAACAGCCTAACGATTCGCACATTTGAAACCATAAGCCTATTGCGGTACCTTTTCCGCCGCGCTTGGTGTTTTCACCAAGCGTCCGCCGCGGTGAGCGTCGCGTCGCCATTCGCGATACTGCTTGGTGAAAACACCAAGCATGGCGCGGAATTATGGCATACCATGCGCCAATTTTGTCATAGGATTTAACAATTGATGGCGGCTATAGTCAAACCGGAATGGAATTGAACAGGGCATCGAGAAAACATAACTTTGTGGCATGATAGGCAAACTGCTGACGACATCGGAAAAGGAACTTGTCGAGGAGTTGCGCGGCAACACCCGTGACAAGTTTTCGTACATGAAGTTGTCGGTTTTGATATTGTTGGACATGGGCAAGGATTACGACGAGGTGGTGGCGATTCTGGGCATAGGTCGTGGCACCATCAGCAATTGCCTTCAAAAATACCGTGCCGACGGCTTGGACAAGTATCTGGACAAGCACTATGTGCCGTACAGCGGGAAGATGAGCGACGAGCAGTTGGGCCGGGTTGATTCTGAGGTTTCGGCGGGTGTTTTCACCAGTTTGCAGCAGGTGCGGGATTTCATCGAAAAAGCGTTCGGCTTGGGGTACTCGCTGAGCGCGGTTCGGGGGATTTTGGAAAAACTCGGCTTCGTGTACAGAAAGACGAGCGAGGTTCCGTGCAGGTTCAGCGAGGCGGAGCAGGAGGCGTTTTTGGAGCAATTTGTCCCCTTTTTGGAGGAAACGCCCGAGGACGAGACTGTTTCACGGGCGGCGACGCGATGCTCACCGCGACAGCGCATGGTGAAAACACCAAGCGCGGCGGAAAGTCGCAGCTATGTCTTTTCTTTTTGGCGAGAACATCAAGATAAGGCGAGGAGGCAAAAATCGCTTTGTGCTGGTGATGCATCAATTAGGGAAAGTGATGCTAGTATTACACCCCCCACTTCCGCTGTGGCAAGTACACCTCATCCTTTTACATGTTTCAAAAACGACTGTATCGCATCCTGTACATGGCAAGCCAGCAATACATTCCATTGTACATCCCGAACCATCACCTGTTGCGACAAAAACTATGTCTTCGCCGTTTTGAGAAAGTATAATGTACATTTGGCTCGGATTATACTGATTGGGACGAGTAGCTGTTGCTAAAATATAGTAATAGCTGCCAAGCGTGTCGGTGCCAACTGACATTGCAGCATTCGATAACGTTGCATTATTTAACACGAAAGCAAGAGAAGATGTCAGCTCGGCATCTGTCTTGGTAAGCGTGGGTATTCCATTCACAAAAGACCCTACAATGATGGAGGATGGTGTTTGGGCGTTTAACTGGAATGCGACAATGAGAGCGAGCGAAAGCTGGGTCACTTTAAATAAGTTTGTCACGACCGGATGGTAAGCACACCACGCAGGGCAGGGAGCGAACAAAAGAATTGCTTTTTTCATGACTTAAATATTTGTTTGATGCCTACTCTTGGAGGGATTTTCGGCTTGCTCCCGTTGACAAGACAAAGATAGCCGCCCTCAATTGTTAAATCCTACGACAAAATTGGCGCATGGTATGCCATAATTGACGCGTTTTGCCATATATTTGAGGCGTAGTTTTGTAATTTCGCCAAATCAGCTTCATCCCATGCCAAGTATTCACGAAAAAATCCGTGCGGCACGCGTGCGGCGCGGATTGACGCAACTCGAAGCCGCCCAACTTGCCTTCATTTCGCATCGAACTTACCAGAGAATAGAGGCTGGCGGGACATCGCCCACCGCCGACCAGTTGGAACGCATCGCTGCCGCCTTCGGCTGCTCGGTATCTGACCTGTCCGCCGCGCTTGGTGAAAACACCAAGCGCGGCGGAAAAAAAACGCACAGCCGATGACCCGGCAATATAGCATAACCTGTTTCAATTACTCGTGTCCAGTTCGATGGATTCCATGCGAGTGACAGTCATTTCAATGCCTCTTGCCTTTGCGTCCTTTTCCAAATTTTCATTAAATTTTAGTTCGCCTTCTATAAAATTTTTGTATGTCATGTTCATGTCTTTGCCACGAGGTATTTTAATTAACTCCGGAATCGCGGAAGACATTTCCAATCTGTCAAACAAAAATTTTACTTTCCCGTCTGCCGAAGTAGCTTCGAGAATAAGCCCCGGCAGCCCGCCTAATTTGTAGGGGCCACTCGGAATCGGAATGTCAAGTGTGTACCAAGCCTCATACTCGCGCCCTCGGAATTTGCCTGTCGCTCGGCGGCAGTCGTATTGACCGAATCGCTTGTGTTCAGGATGTTGCGTCCAAACTATTGTGCCAAACGTATCACTTACAATGCAATGATTTTTTGATTGTCGGCAGAATATCTTGCAAAACATTTTACGCTCCGAGTGGAGTTTGTAAATGGGAAAGCCTTCGCTGTCTCCTGCTAAGGTCATAGATAGATATTGGGGAGAGCTGACAGATGAATCCTTTGTAGGTGCGCTATTTTGTATATAGACAGAGCATGTCTTATTAAACAACAGGGTGGAATAGCCATTATTTTGAATATCGGCAGGAAGGCTCACTTGCTGGCTATATGTTATCTTGCCGATAGGAATGCTATCGGATTGCGCCAAAAGGTTTGAAGACAACAAGAGACTTAGAAAAAGATATTTTCGCATGGAGTGAAAAGTTGGTTAGTAATAACCGCACATGAAGCATAAATTTGCTTCATGTGCAATAAGTTTTACCGGATATCATAGCAGCACCCTAACTCACAGAGTCTGTCACCTAAAAAGTCAAGCTCGATATTACAGTTGCCACAATTGCATATAACACATACTACTGTGCTTCCACAAGACGAACAATAAACGCATGGGACATCTTTTTCAGATGATTCGGGAACACTTAAGGTGCCTCCTGTCAAGATGTTTATTTTTGAAATTGCTTGGTGGGCCAAGCTACTTGCATCGTCAACTAAAAGGACTTTTGGGTCGGTATTGCTTGCAAACGCCATCGTAGAGCCAAAGGCAAAAACGAACAAAAGAATTGCTTTTTTCATGACTTAAATATTTGTTTGATGCCTACTCTTGGAGGGATTTTCGGCTTGCTCCCGTTGACAAGACTAAGATAGCCGCCCTCAATTGTTAAATCCTACGACAAAATTGGCGCATGGTATGCCATAATTGACGCGTTTTGCCATATATTTGAGGCATAGTTTTGTAATTTCGCCAAATCAGCTTCATCCCATGCCAAGTATTCACGAAAAAATCCGTGCGGCACGCGTGCGGCGCGGATTGACGCAACTCGAAGCCGCCCAACTTGCCTTCATTTCGCATCGAACTTACCAGAGAATAGAGGCTGGCGGGACATCGCCCACCGCCGACCAGTTGGAACGCATCGCTGCCGCCTTCGGCTGCTCGGTATCTGACCTGTTTGGGTCCGACGTGGAGGACAAGGACTCGCCGCTGCACAAAGAAAAAGAATCGGAACTTCAAAAAGAAAATGCTCAGCTGCGCAAAGAGCTTGGGCATCTCCAACGAACGGTCAAAATGCTTTCAAATTTTCTTCCCGACTTTCTCACGCGGGGGGGGGGGCGATGACAAGATTTAATCATCTATCCTTTTCGCGCGATGCTCAACGGCCCTAGCCTATTTTTTGCCTAAAAGCGACAGGTGGCGCTCCAAAATGCTCCCGAAACGCTCGGCTGAAATGAGAAAGGTTCTCAAAACCGCTGTCGTAGGCGATTTCGCTAACGGACAAGTCGGCCTTCATCAGCAACATTTTGGCATGGGCGAGGCGGCGCTCCAAGAGCCACTTGCCGGGTGTTTGGCCGTATATTTTTTGGAAATCTCGCTTGAAGGCGGAAAGGCTGCGGTTGCAGAGTTGGGCGTACTGTTCGAGTTTGAGGTTGTAGGGAAAATTGTCCTCCATGATTTTCCGCAAGGAGACGGCGGCAGGCTCATTCAACAAAGAACGGAAGTAGGAGATTGCCTCGCGGTTGTGCGGGTTGTGCGCGACATTGAGCAGTAGCTCGCGGAATTTGAGTTCGAGCAGCGTCTTGTCGGGCTGTGGATTTTGGGTAAAATAGGGGAGCATGGCGTGCATGAACGCCGTGATGGTCGCGTCGGCTTGCACCGGGAACACGGGCTGGTGTTTTTCGATAGTTGGAGACGCCTTTAATGTCAATGGGCGGAGCGTCTCGCAAATAAATTCGTCGGAGACAAAAAAGAGCAAAATGCAAAACTCGGCATCGAAAAATTGCTCCACGATGTTTGCTCCTTTGCGAACAAACACGCAAGAGCCTTTGGTCAACTCGTGCGAACCAGTGGGGGTATGCCAAATTTTTTTGCCTTCCAGTACATACACGAAGTAGTTGTGATGCGACCACATGGCTTGCATACGGCCTTCGAGCGGGCAAGTGAACTGCGTCATCAGCTCTTTCTCAAAAGCCAGTTGCTTGTATTTCAACTGGTTGTCGCGGATATAATCGTAGAAGTTGTAAAACGGGAACTGCCCAAGTTCTTTTGCGGGAGGAGAAGGAGGATTCGTCATCGGTTGCTGGCAAGTAGTTTGACTGGCGCAACCATAAGAGACGTGCTACTTTTCCAAAAGGTGTCACCACAAAAGTTAAATTACCAATACTGGCAATTCGGGTCGCGTTCGGATACCTTCTTCGATGATGCGGAGTACTCGCTCGCGTTCCTCTCCCTCCAAAGGAAGTCGTGGTGCGCGCACATATTCGGTTCCGATGCCTGTCATTTGCTCCGCCAATTTGATGTATTGAACCAGTTTGGGATGGATGTCCAACTCTAGCAGGGGCAAAAACCAGCGATATATCGGTAGGGCTTCCTCCAGCCATTCCGCTTTGACGAGGTTGTAGATAGCGACCGTTTCGGCGGGAAAGGCGCACACCAACCCTGCCACCCATCCGTCGGCGCCCATGAGCAGCTCTTCCATCGCCAATGTGTCCACCCCGCAGAGGATTTTTAGGCGCTCGCCAAAAGCGGTGCGCAGGCGGGTTACGTTGGAGATGTCGCGCGTGGATTCTTTTACTGCTTGAATTTGTGGATGTTGGAGCAATTCTTCAAACATCGGCAAGGTCACTTCGGTCTTATAGTCCACCGGGTTATTGTAAACCATAATAGGCAAGGACGTTGTGTCGGCAATGGCGCGAAACCACTCGACCGTCTCGCGGTGGTCGGTGCGGTAGCGCATGGGAGGCAACACCATGAGGCCATCGGCGCCAAGTTTTTCGGCGCGTCGAGCGGCAGCGATGGCATCGCGAGTGGAGCCTTCGGCGATGTTCATGATGATGGGGACACGCCCGGCAGATTTTTCCAACGCGAATGTAAGCAAACGGTCTTTCTCGCTATCGGTCAAGGTGCTGGACTCGCCGAGCGTGCCGCCGAGGATAATGCCGTGCACGCCTGCTGCGATTTGAGCGTCGAGGTTGAGGCCGAACATCGGGAGGTCGAGTTCGTCGTTGGGGGTGAATTTGGTCGTGACGGCGGGATATACGCCATTCCAGTCAACTTGCATGGTCAGGTATTTTGAAATGAAAAATTTGGCGGGCAAAAGTACTCACCAAAGATGACTTGAGGATTTGTATAGCATGCCGCAATTTGCGCATCACAACGCCTTTTTTGCAGCCCGAAATACAGCCTTCGCCACTCGCTTGGCTACTGTTTTGTCAAATGCGGAAGGGATGACGCACGCTCGTTGCGGTACCTTTACGCAGGCGGCGATGGCATAAGCGGCGGCGAGTTTCATTTCCATTGTGATGCGGGGCGCGCGGGCATCCAAAGCGCCACGAAAGATGCCGGGGAAGCCGAGCACGTTGTTCACTTGGTTGGGCAAGTCGCTGCGTCCTGTGCCAACTATTGCAGCGCCGCCTTTGTAGGCTTCTTCGGGCATGATTTCGGGGTCAGGGTTTGCCAATGCGAACACGATGGCATCGTTCGCCATCGTCTTGATGTCGGAGGGTTTGAGCAAGCCTGCTTTGCTCACACCGACAAACGCATCCGCGCCGCGCAGGGCATCGAACACGGTGCCGCTAATATTGGCGGTGTTGGTGTATTCGAGCGCGGCGCGTTTGTAATTGTTCAGGTCATCGCGGTGGCCTCCAATCACACCTTTTGTGTCACAGAGGATGACATCGCGCACGCTGATTTTCGGGCGTTTTGCGCCGTAGCCTTTTAACAATTTGGTGATGGCTATACCAGCTGCTCCTGCGCCATTAACGACGATTTTCATGTCATTCAAGTTTTTGCCTATGACTTTGGCGGCGTTTATGAGGGCGGCAAGCACCACCACAGCCGTGCCGTGCTGGTCGTCGTGAAACACCGGGATGCCCAAATCCTGAAGGCGCTCTTCGACAATGAAACAATTGGGGGCGGCAATGTCCTCCAAATTGACCCCGCCGAAAACTGGCGCGATGTTGCGCACCGTGCGAATGATTTCATCCATGTCCTGTGAGGCCAAGCAAATAGGGAAGGCATCTATGCCCGCGAATTTTTTGAACAGCATGGCCTTGCCTTCCATGACCGGGATGGCTGCTGCCGCCCCGATGTTGCCCAGACCGAGCACCGCCGAGCCGTCGGTCACAATTGCGACCGTATTGCCCTTGATGGTATAGTTGTACGCTTCGTCGGGGTTGGCCTCGATAGCCAAACAGGGCGCTGCCACACCGGGCGAATAAACAATGGAAAGGTCTTCTGTGGTGTTGACAGCTACTTTGGGGCGGACGCTGATTTTGCCCTTGTGCTTTTTGTGCAGTTCGAGCGAATCCTTCGAGTAATCTTTTACTGGCATGAGAATTTGGTTTAGCCACTAATCTGGTTAGAAAAATGAGCGGCTAATGTAGGCCGAAAATTAAAACCGCAGCTCGCGGCTCAATATCAAAACTGACCGGTTCGGCTGTCTCGACTTCCCGCTCGGGCAGATAAACTTGACGGAGCTGCGCCCGGCACTGTCTTTTGCGGCAAAATTCAACTGTTTTTTCAATCAAAATTTTACGACGATGAAAAATACAAAAAGCCTAGTCGCCATTCTCCCACTGTCATTGTCTTTTTTCTTCGCTTGCACCAACAGCGACGACAACCCCTCTGTCGGCAGTGATATCACGCCTTCCACTGGGCAATGGAAAGCGGGTTGTTTTTTCGATAAAAAAGATGAAACGAGCAACTATGCTGGCTATACTTTTGACTTCGGTGCCAATGGCAGCCTAAGTGCCACCAACGGCAGCCAAACTTAGAACGGGACTTGGCTGACTGGCTTCGACGATAGTGGCAACAAATTCCTGATTGAATTTACAGGCACCGTGCCGAGCGCACTGTCGGGATTGGAAGAAGATTGGCGCATCATTTCTGTTCAAGGCAATTTCATGCACTTCGAGCACACGAGCGGCGGCAACGGCAACACCGATGTGCTAAAGTTCACCAAGATTTAAGATTGTTTTCATTTGGTTTTTTGGGGGGTTAAGTGGGCCAGGCGCAATGCCCGGCCTGCTTTTTTTATCTCAGACAACTTTGTCGGAAAAAAACTCGTGTCTCAATACAAAGCAATGCTCAACAAGGGAGAATTGGCTGAAACCATCCAGGGGTGTCGGGACGGCGACCGCTACGCACAGAACCGGCTTTACCGCGCATTTTATGCATGGGCATTGCTATCTGCCTGCGTTACACCGGCAATGAGGAGGAGGCACGGGCAGGGCAAACGCATCAAAATACAACCGACCTCGGAGAGGTCAAATGTTGGTAGAAATGGTGTGTTTTTGTGATAGTTATCACGACCTCGGAGAGGTCAAATGTCTATCGCAGTAAACAGGTCACCAACATTCGACCCCGCCGGGGTCGTAAACACCGCGGAAACGGGGCGTTTCTACCAACATTTGACCTCTCCGAGGTTTGTGCCATTTTGATGCGTTTGCCCTGGGAGGCACGGGAATGTGCGCAAGATGGTTTTTTCAAAGTTTTTACAAACAATAGTTCGTAAAGAATTAGGCGGCGATTTTGCCATGACTGTACAGGCATTGGAGGGCTGGATGACTTTTTGTGACATTCGGGGTATTGGCGAACACGTCAAAAACTCTGTTGACCACCAGTTCATTGAAATACTGCGTTTTATGCCTTGATTCGCTAGGATTTGTTAGATGAACATGATTGATGTTCTTGATTTTTAGCAGATTGAGATGGCAGCCATGCCCAAAACCTAACGGCGCTAAGTATACAAGCCGACGAGTGCAAGCATGGCGAATAAGCCTGCAACCTTCCGTGTCAAAATTAAGTCAAACTTAATCTGGACAAAATCTCGATAAGCCCGAATGCTCATTACATTTGCCCCGACATTGTTCATTCAAATTCAACTACACACATGAAAAATACACTTCCCATTCTAATCGCCTGCCTTGTGGCCTTCGCTTTCACGTCTTGCAAGAAAGACGAAAAAGCACCTCTCGACATCCCCACGACCTACGACGCTGCTTCCTTCGCAGCCAACACCGCTACCGAGGATGCCGTCCGCAACCAACTCGATGCTTTGGTCAATGAAGCCAAAAAAGGACGCACACCCGGCACGGTACTCAATTATGCCACCCTCTCGCAACTGTACAGCACGGGCAGCCCTAGCCTGAAAAGCATCACCACCACCTATTACGCGGGTCGCCTCGACGGGGCGGGCAACTGGCTCGACGAAATGGCCAAGGCAAGCGGGTTGGGATATACGCCCGGCACGCCAGTAGGTCAGGGCGGCACCTTTGGCGGTTATCTGTTCGACGAGAACGGCCTCGAAATCGAGCAGTTGGTCGAGAAAGGGCTTTTCGGAGCGGCGCTCTACCACCACGCCGTCAACCTGATGCAAGGCACCATGACACCCGCCTCTGCTGACCAGTTGGTGCGCATCTTTGGTTCGCATCCCGATTTTCCCAACACCCCGACGGCATCGAAGGCTGCCAACCCTGACAAGTTCATGGCCAACTACGCCGCCCGACGCGACAAAAACGACGGCTCAGGGCTGTACTTCCAAATGAAAAATGCCTTCATCAAACTCCAAGCCGCGCTGAAAGCCGGCGACGAGTACAACCAAGAGCGCGACGAGGCGCTAGCGACCATCCGCGAAACGTGGGAGAAAGTGAACGCCGCCACCATCATCAACTACTGCCATAGCGTCATCTCCACCATGAGCTCCACCAATCCCACCGATGCACAAAAGGCAAGTGCCTTGCACGCTTATGGAGAATGCGTGGGCTTCATACACGGCTGGCGCACCATTCCGCAGTCGCACAAAAAACTCACGGACGCGGAGATTGACGAAATTTTGGTGTTGCTCAACGCGCCTTACAACGGCACACCGACCTCCTATAAATTTGCGACCGACCCGTTGACCGAACTGCCCAAACTGACGCAGGTCATCGGCAAGTTGAAAGCGAAATTCGGCTTCTCTGACCAAGAGATTGAAGACTTCAAAAAGAACTGGGTCGCGGAGCAGGGCCGCTAATTGGGATTTACGATTTGCGATTTGCGATTGACGATTTCCTGAAACAGCCATTCTTGGTTTGTTTATGAGATGTCGCCCTTTAATTCTTCCAATATGACACCTCATAATATCCCCCGAAGCGAGAAATATTGCCCCCGAAGTGGAAGTGGCTGGATAATCGTCAATCGTAAATCGTCAATCGTAAATCGGCACATTCACTCAAAATCAAAAACTTATGTCCAATCGAGCCTATCTTTCCCTCCTTGTTCTCGGCCTCTCGACGCTTTTCGTCGCGCCTGCCTGCGATTCTAAATCGAAAGAACCCGGCGATTCTTTTGACCGCAAGGCGATGCTGCGCAATTACGCGGACAATCTCGTCGCACCAGCTTATACTGACCTCAAAAGTAAAACCGACTTGCTTCTCACAGTTGCTACGGCATTTGAATTGGCACCTTCCGCCGGAACGCTCGCCGCCCTGCGCGACGCATGGGCAAAAGCCTACACGCAATGGCAATACGTCAATGCCTACAATTTTGGCCCCGCCGGAGAAGAAGGTCTGAAAAAAGGGCTGATAGAGGAAATCGGCACATTCCCGGCCAGTGAGATGAAAATCGAGAACGCCATCGTCGGTGGCAACTGGAACTTGGAAGACTTCAACCGCGACGCGCGTGGGTTTTTAGCCATCGAATACCTGATTTTTGGAAAAAATCAAAGCGACGACGAGATATTAGCCACGTTCGCCAACAGCGCCAACCGCCATCGCTATCTCATCGGCCTTGCCGACAATATAAATGACCGGGTAGGCAGTGTCCTGAACGCTTGGAACGGCGCCTATCGCGCCCAATTTGTGGAAAACGCTGGCACGGACGTGGGCAGCAGCACCTCACAACTCTACAACGAGTTCGTGCGCAGCTACGAGTCCATCAAAAATTTCAAACTCGGTCTGCCGCTTGGCAAGCGCCCCGGTCAGGTGCAGGTGGAGCCGCAGTTGGTGGAGGCATATTATAGTGGTCAGTCGTTGGCAATGCTCAAAGCCCATTTCACCGCCATCGAAGAAATCTGGCATGGTCGCACCAAAAACGGACAAGACGGCATCGGCTTTCGCGAATATCTGGAAAACGTGGAAGGTGGCCCAGCCTTGATTGCCAACACCGAGGCACAGTTGGCCGCCGTGAAAGCCGCCCTCAATGCCCTGCCGACCACGCCCTCGATGTCGGAGCAAATCGCCGGCGACAACTCGAAAGTGGAGGCGCTCTATGTCGAACTTTCAAAGATGACCCGCTTTTTCAAAAGCGATATGTCGTCGTTGTTGGGCATCGCCATCACGTTCAGCAGCGGCGATGGGGATTGATTGAATGCCCCAAATGACCTTAATGACTTCTTTAATGCCCCAAATGACCTTAATGACTTCTTTAATGACCTTAATGACCTCTTCAATGCCCCAAATGACCTTAATGACTTCTTTAATGACCTTAATGACCTCTTCAATGCCCCAAATGACCTTAATGACTTCTTCAATGACCCAAATGCCCCAAATGACCTTAATGACCTCTTTAATGACCTTAATGACCCCTAATGCCCCCCAATTACCCCCAATAACGGCAATAACGAAATGGCGACAACGAGGAACATCAAAAACTGGCTCTCCCGGCCCATCAGCATCGCCCCTCTGATTACGCTGCGCGTGGTCATAGGGGCGCTCCTCGTGTTCAGCACCGCGCGTTTTTGGGCGTTGGGTTGGATTGACGACCACTATGTCCGCCCGATGTTTCATTTCAAATACTTCGGCTTCGAGTGGGTGGAGCCGCTGTCGGCGACGGGGATGTATGTTGTTCACGCGCTTTTGCTCATCAGTTCCTTGTGCGTCATGTTGGGGTTGTTTTATCGGTTGGCGGCAGTGGCGCAATTTCTGCTTTTTACCTACACGGAACTGATTGATTTGACTTACTACCTCAACCACTATTACTTCGTTAGCATCGTTTGCGGTTTGCTCATTTTTGTTCCCGCCAACCGTGCCTATTCGCTCGACGTGCTTCGCAAACCCGCTATTTTTCAAAAACAAATCCCGCGCTGGACGATTTTCATTTTTCAACTCCAACTCGGCATCGTCTATTTCTACGCAGGTTTGTGGAAAATAAATCACGACTGGCTCGCGAACGCCCTTCCCCTAAAAATCTGGGTGCCTGCAAACGACCAACTCCCGCTCGTCGGCTGGCTTTTCCAGCAAAAAATCACGCCCTATTTGTTCAGTTGGGCAGGGATGCTCTACGATGTGACGATTGTGTTCTGGCTCGCATGGTCGCGCACTCGCCCGTGGGCTTACCTCACGGTCATCGTGTTTCACACCCTGACGGGTTTGATGTTCCAAATCGGCGTGTTCCCGCTCGTGATGCTCGGCGCGACGCTGATTTTTTTCTCGGAAAAATGGCACGAGCGAGTGTGGAATTGGGTTTCGGCTACGTTTACGAAACCTTCAAGGTTTCGTAAACGTGATTCAAACGTGAGTGTTAACCCGCCCGTAGAGCGGACAGATCCTTACAGGATGACAAACGTAGAGCACACGGAAAGCGGTTCGCGAATCAGAAACTCATCATTTGCTATTCATCATTCACCATTAATCATTCTCTTCTTCGCTTTCCAAATCCTCTTCCCTTGGCGCTACCTGCTCTACCCCGGCAATGTCTTTTGGACGGAGGAAGGCTACCGTTTTTCGTGGCGCGTGATGCTGATGGAAAAGGCAGGCACCGCCACATTTTTTGTGAAAGATGCCAAAACGGGGCGCGAAGGCGAAGTGGTGAACAGCGAGTTTTTGAACCCGCATCAGGAAAAACAAATGGCGATGCAGCCCGACATGATTCTGCAATTCGCCCATTTTTTAAAAAAACACTACGAACAGCGCGGCGTTAGTGACCCCGCCGTGCGGGCGGAAGTCTATGTGACGCTGAACGCCCGCCCCAGCCGACTCCTCATTGC
Source organism: Saprospiraceae bacterium (assembly GCA_026129545.1). Classification (NCBI taxonomy): domain Bacteria; kingdom Pseudomonadati; phylum Bacteroidota; class Saprospiria; order Saprospirales; family Saprospiraceae; species Saprospiraceae bacterium. The sequence continues at coordinate 217,489 of JAHCHX010000002.1, read as the reverse complement.
TCCAAATATTGACTTGACAAAACTCCGCGACGGTTGGTCGCATAAAACATGGCTCACTCAAAGTATGCCGGAATGACATCCCGGCCAATCTCACGAACACGTTTACGAAACCTCGAAGGTTTCGCAAACGCCGCGCTTATGCTGGCCGGAATATCATTCCGGCATACCTCACGAACACGTTTACGAAACCTCGAAGGTTTCGTAAACGTCGCGCTTATGCTGGCCGGAATATCATTCCGGCATACCTCACGAACACGTTTACGAAACCTCGAAGGTTTCGCAAACGCCGCGCTTATGCTGGCCGGAATATCATTCCGACATACCTCACGAACACGTTTACGAAACCTCGAAGGTTTCGCAAACGCCGCGCTTATGCTGGCCGGAATATCATTCCGACATACCTCACGAACACGTTTACGAAACCTCGAAGGTTTCGTAAACGTCGTGCTTATGCTGGCCGGAATATCATTCCGGCTTACAGTTGCGGCACAAACCGACACAACCCAGTCTACCCAGCTCCGCGAAATCACCGTCACTGCTGGGCAAGAGCAGGGCATGGCGTTGTCGCACCTGCACGGCGTGGAACAGTTTGGCATTTACAAAGGCAAAAAAACGGAAGTGGTATCGCTGGCTCAAATCACAGCCAACACGGCCACCAACAACCCGCGCCAGATATATGGCCGCGTGACGGGGCTGAACATCTGGGAAAGCGACGGCGCGGGGCTGCAACTCGGCATCGGAGGGCGCGGCCTAAGCCCCAACCGAACGGCCAATTTCAACACTCGCCAGAATGGCTACGACATCAGCGCCGATGCCTTGGGCTACCCGGAGAGCTACTACACCCCGCCCGCCGAGGCGCTCGACCGCATCGAAATCGTGCGCGGCGCGGCATCGCTGCAATACGGCACTCAGTTTGGCGGCCTCCTGAACTTTCGCTTCAAACGCGGCCCCGAAGACAGAAAAATCGCCCTCACTACCCGCCAAACGGTCGGCGCATGGGGCTTTTTCGGCTCCTTCAACAGCATCGGCGGCACCGTGCTGAACGACAAACTCAACTACTACGCCTATTACCAATACAAACGCGGCGACGGCTGGCGACCCAATAGCGGCTTCGACTACCGCTGCGGCTACGCATCCGCTGACTACCGCGCTTCGGACAAATTGTCGCTCCGCCTCGACCTGACGCGCATGGACTATCTGGCGCAGCAGCCGGGCGGCCTTACCGACAAGATGTTCCAAGACGATGCACGCCAATCGGTGCGCGAACGCAACTGGTTTTCGGTGGAGTGGAACATGGCTGCTGTCTCCTTGAATTACAATTTTTCCGAAAAAACACGCCTCAACGTGCGCAACTTCGGCTTGCTGGCGCAACGGCAGTCGCTCGGCAACTTGGAGCGCATCAACGTCGCCGACTTTGGCCAAAACCGCACGCTGATTGACGGCCAGTTCAAAAACATGGGGCAGGAGACCCGACTGCTGCACCAATATAAAATAGATGGCTTGCCCCAAACGCTGCTTTTTGGATACCGGCTCTATTCGGGTTTTTCGACCGCCAGACAGGGCGACGGCAGCGCGGGCAGCGACGCGGATTTCAGATTTATCAACCCTGAAAATTTGGAAAACTCCGCCTACGATTTCCCCAATCAGAACCAAGCGGTCTTCCTCGAAAACGTCTTCAACCTGTCCTCCCAATGGAGCCTCACGCCGGGGCTGCGCTACGAGCGCATCGTCACCCGCGCCGAGGGCTATTTCACGCAACGGGTGTTGGACGCGGCGGGCAACGTGATTGTGCAAAACAAGATTGACGACAACCGCGAGCGCTCGCGCGATTTTCTCATCGGCGGGTTGGGCGCCACCTTCAAGCCACGCGAGGCCGTCGAGATGTATGCCAACATCTCGCAGAACTACCGCGCCATCAATTTCACCGATTTGCGCATCGTGAACCCCAACTTCGTGGTGGACAGCAACCTGCGCGACGAGCGCGGATTCACGGCGGATTTGGGCATTCGCGGCAGCAAATCAAATATCTTCACCTACGAGGTAACGGCTTTCTACATCGCCTACAATGGCAAAATCGGCCAAGTGCTTAGGGCCGACCAGCCGCCGCTGTACAACGACTATCGTTTCCGCAGCAACATTTCCGACGCTCGCAACATTGGCCTCGAGGCCTTCGGAGAGGTGGATTTGTTGCGTTTCTTTTCTTTGAAAAACCCTCAGACACGGCTCACGATTTTTGTCAACGCTGCGGTGGTGGATGCCCGTTATGTGAACACCGACGACAGCGCCGTGCGGGGCAAAAAAGTGGAGATGGCGCCCCCGCTGATGTTGCGCACCGGGATTTCGTTCCAAAGCGGCGCTTGGCGCGGCGCGTTTCAATTCGCCCACATTGGCGAACATTTTTCCGACGCGACCAACGCCGCGCGCACGGCTACGGCGGTGGAGGGGCTGATTCCGGCGTACAGTGTGGCTGACCTTTCCGTTTCCTACGCTTGGCGCTGGCTGACGCTGGAAGCGAGTTGCAACAACCTGCTGGATGCCCGTTATTTCACTCGCCGGGCGGAGAGCTATCCCGGCCCGGGCATCATCCCGTCGGACGGGCGAGGGGTGTATGTGACGGTGGGGGGGCGGTTTTGAGATTGAGATGATTCGATTCGCCTCAATGTATGAATGAACACCCATTTTTCGCGGACACAACCCTACTTTTGCCTCTCTTAAAATCCCCACCGTGTCCAAAATCACCGACAGACTCACACAAGTCGAGGCATTGCGCCGCCAAATCGAATCGCACGGGAAACTTCCCGACGAGACGCTGCGCCGCATCGAGTATCGTTTCCGTTTGGAATGCAACTACTACTCCAACCGGCAGGAAGGTGGCACGCTCACCCGGCAGGAGACGCGCACGGTGATGACGGGCATCATCACCATCGAAGGCAAGCCATTGAGCGATGTCAGGGAGATGCAAGGGCATGACAAGACCATGCTTGAAATCATGCGTATCGGGCAAAGCGAACTCAGTATTTCAGAAAAACGCATCAAAGACATTCACCACGCCATTGTCGTGGAGGAAGATTCAGTGACACAAAAGCAGGTGGGTGAATGGAAAAAAGAGCCTAACGAAATCATCAACTGGAAAGGCGAAAAATTCGGCTTTACCCCGCCCGCCGAAGTGCCGGAGGCCATGCGCCAACTGTTGAATTGGCTCAACGGTAAACTCGAAAAAGTGAAACGTGGCGACAAAAACGCCATTCACCCCGCGGTGCTGGCTTTTGAATTTCACCACCGTTTTTTGACCATTCATCCTTTTCACGATGGCAACGGACGTACCGCCCGACTGCTTAGCAATCTGATTTTGGTTGCTAACGGCTACCCGCTTTTTTATATCACTGATGAAGAAAAAGAAACCTACAACCGATACCTCGCCGACATACAAGGCTATGGCAGCGCCCCTGATTTGTTTGTTGAGCTCATGCTCGGATTGTTGGAGCGCTCCCTGCGATTGACCTTGGATGTGGTGGAAGGGCGAGATGTGGAAGAAGATGATTGGGAAAAAAGACTAAGCCTGCTCACGACCGAATTAGCCGTCGAGCCTTCGTTGCAAAAAATCCGTTCAAAAGAAACCCTGCTTGAGGTGGCGGGAAAGGTGGTTTTCCCGGTGCTCGAAGTCTTGCGGCCAGTCTTTGCCAAATTTGATAAACTCTTTCTAAACCGGAAGATTTGGTTCGGAGCAGGAAGCGGCCTTGTCTTAGTGGAAGGCATCGAATCAATGCGGCAAGTGCTGGACAATAGCCTGCGCGATGATACTGAGGGAATGAGCATTGTGATACACTTCGAAGGCTTTACCAAAGCCCCGCGTCATCCTTTTGACATTCGCTTTGGCATCAAATGGCAGTTCCTACCCTACGACTACTCATTTTATCTTCCTGCCGAAAGCGGGCTGCCACAGTTCAATCGTCCCTACCATAAATACTATTCCCCTGAAGAAATCAAGGACACTTCCAATCAAACGGGCACTTATCTGACTGATTTGATGGAGAAAAAAATTAGGGAACAGCAAAACCCGTCCGCTTAGTTTTGTTTCCAAAATTCTACAAAATACTGACTTGCCTCATGGACATCAACAAAATTCCTTCCCCCTGCTTTGTGCTCGAAGAGCGCCTTTTGCGCAACAATCTGGAAACCATCGCTCGCGTGCAACGCGAGGCGGGTGTGCAAATAATCTTGGCGTTCAAGGGCTTTGCCATGTGGAGCGCCTTCCCCATTGTGCGCGAATATGTGCAAGGCGCCACAGCCTCCTCCCTGCACGAGGCACGGCTGTGTTTTGAGGAAATGAAAACCAAGGCACATACCTACGCTGTCGCCTATTTGCCCCGCGAATTCGGCAAAATCATGGGATATTCCAGCCACATCACCTTCAACTCGCAGGCGCAGTATCGGCGTTTCCGAAAAAAGCTGGAGCGACACCCCGAACACATCAGCCCCGGCATTCGGGTCAATCCCGGATGGTCGCCCGTCGGGACGGCGCTCTACAACCCCGCGTCGCCGGGGTCGCGCCTCGGAGAGCCTGTCGAGAATTTTAAGGGAAAATTGCCAGATGGCCTAGAGGGGCTGCATTTCCACACCCTTTGCGAAAGCACGAGTTACGATTTGGAAAAAACGCTGGAGCATTTTGAACGTCAGTTTGGGAAATTCTTGCCCGCCCTCCAATGGGTCAATTTTGGCGGCGGCCACCTGATGACGCGGAAAGGCTATGACGTGGAACACTTGATACGGGTGCTCACGTCGTTCAGAAAACGTTGGCCGCATTTGCAAGTCATTCTGGAACCCGGCAGCGCCTTTGCGTGGGACACTGGGGTGCTCGTCAGCACCGTGCTCGATATTGTGCAAAACAAAGGCGTGAAAACGGCCATTCTCGATATGTCATTCACCGCTCACGCGCCCGACACGCTCGAAATGCCATACCGACCCGCTGTTCGCGGCGCCACTGCCGACCCCGCGCCCGGCGACAAACATCTTTACCGACTTGGGGGGGTGAGTTGTCTCAGCGGCGATTTCATGGAGGCATACTCATTTGAAAAGCCTCTGAAAGTCGGTCAGAAAATCGTGTTCGAGGACATGATTCACTACACGATGGTAAAAACCACCACTTTCAACGGGGTGACGCACCCCAGCATCGCTATTTGGCGAAAAGAAGGGGGATTGGATGTGGTGCGGAAATTCAACTACAATGATTACAAGCGCCGCTTGTCGTAGTGCGGCAAGATTGAATTTTGCTGACTGTAACGAATGCGGTAAGCACCTGACTCGGCGGGGCAAAATTCGGTAGCACTCGAACGGTAGGCCCCATCGGGCGAAATGTTGCCATGCGAGGGTCTTGCCCCCCGCGCATCTCACAGCGCCCGTGCTACCATGCGGCGGAATGGCACCTCGCAAAACCAAGACATGAGCACTAACCGAGTGCCGTCGCCAACCTGAATATACCTCGCGCCGCCAAGTTTTCAGCATCGTCTAGGGTAACGTTTACTAAACTTTTGAAGTTTAGTAAACGTGATCTCATCCTTCCAACCATGCTGAAAACTTGGCGGCACGAGGTATATATTATTTTTATGCCGCAAGACACAAAGGCACAAAATGCGGAAATCAATGAGTATTTTGCTTTGCGTCTTTGTGACTTCGTGGCAAATTTGAAATGCCCAGTAGTGTGAAAAAAGGACTTGCGCCATACACGCGACCGTCAGCGCACGATTTGAAACTTCTTCGTCAACACACCGACACTTGTTTGAGCGGAGACTACATAGAAACCCGGCGACAAGTGGCTGATATTGATTTCGGTGTAGGATTGCTGCACTTTTTGAGCGCTATGTACCTGTCGGCCCGCCACATCAAAAATGGCAAGCGCCTCTATGAAATCATTGCCGTCCAGTCGGATGCGGAGCCTGTCGTTGGCGGGAGAAGGATGCACAAGGAAGCCTTCGCCTCCGTCGGATGCTTTTTCATCCTGTGCTCTTCCCTTCATTGTCGTCCATATCGGTATTTCCACGACCTGATTTTCGCCTGACAACATTCCTCCACTGCCAGAAAAGAGCATGGGGTTGTCAATAGTGATGGTAAAAGATGGTTGCTCGTTTTGCTTGCCCGGTCTGGCACCATCAATAATGTCAATGATGATGAAGTCAAATTGGCCGATGATGCCCTTGCCGCTTGTGGGGGTGCCGCCCGTGCGCGTGAAAGCGGTTTCAAGTCGTCCTTGACGTGGGTTGTTATCCAACCAAAGCGAAGGCGTGTTCAGGTTGAGCCACGAATTTTCAAAGTAAGTCATTTTGAAAGCCGAATCCACGATATTCGGGCTGAGCGAAATGTCGAACGTGAACCCATACAGGTCGGTCACAGGTGACGAGTCGCTGCCAAGCGACACTTCCACCTGCACCAAATCGCCAATTTGTGGGTTTGGAGTCAAAAGTTTGAGTGAAAACGGCAGGCTCTTGGAAGTAGGCGGTATATGCGGGAGCAAATTGTTGAGGCTGCCATAGAACAGGTTGAGCGCGGCAGTATCAAGGTGATTGACCACCCCATTCCCATCCGTATCGGCGTGTTTCATGTCCACCGCATTTCCACTAAAAGGGTTGTTCCAATTGGGGGCAAATTGGCCGTACCATTCAAAGGCGGCGTTTGGGCGTTGAGCTCCGTCCCAGCCCATATAGTGGCCCAAGGGCAAGACATCTTTGTTGTTGACGATTCCGTCGTTGTTCACATCACCGAGCCAGACGCACTCATTGATGCAATAGGGGGCATCCGCGCTCAGGATGTCTGCCACATTCATCCTCACGATGAAGGACTGACATTCGCCGTTGGCGCTTACGCAATAATTGACCTCAAATTCATCTGTCCCGACAAAACCTGCATCGGGCGTGTAAATCAGCAGGTTGTGGCCCGACACCGTTTGCCCGTTGAGGGTCTGCGTGGAATAGCCGGGATAAAAATCACAAACACCGTGTTCGGGCGCGTTCAAAACAGAAAGCTCAAAATCGTTGAAAGGGATGCGATAGTTGAACACAAAAGGGGTTTCCGTCGGGGTGGTCAATTCAAACTCGGAATATGCCGGATTCATATTGCCCACCACGACGCTCACGGTGGCCGTCTCCAAGTTGGCAATTTGCTGATTGCCGATGCGATATTGGAAAGTGGCCGTACCGACGAAATCCGGGTTGGGCGTGAAAGTCACGTTGCCGTTGCCCAGCGTATTGGAAAGGGTGCCGGGAAACCCCTGTGGCACCACCCAGCTTTTCACCAGCAAATTGCCGATGTCGTTTTGGCGGACATTAAAAGTAATAGGTCGCCCCTTTGGAGTAAATACCCTGTCGTCCATAGCCATTTTGTTTTGGTGAGGCGTGTTCAACACGTTCACCTTCACCGTTTTATAGACTACGGTGCCGAAGTTGTTGTTGGCTAGCACAAACTGGTCGGCGCCAACGAAATTGGCGTTCGGGATGTAGCGAAACGACAAGCCGCCGTCCACGCTCACCGTGCCGTTGGCCGGTGCCTGGAACAGCGCGTAGCCATCATGGAGCAGCGGAATGGTCAGCCGGGTATTCTTTGTCGTAGCCACTTGTAACGTGTCGCTGTTCGGGGGGGCATTGCCATGCACCCCGATGCTGGCATGAGTGGTTTTGCAATGATTCAAGGAGTCGCAAACCACATAATTGAGATGCGCCACCCCCGTGAAGCCGGCGGTAGGGGTGAACACCAGATCATTGTTGTTGCCGACGCTGACCGTGCCATTGTTAATCAAAGGTATAGCCGTCACGGTCAATGGGCCATTGCCCACATCATTAGCCAACACATTGATGGTGACAGGCGTGCCGATAGCGGTCACGGCATAGTCGGGTTGCGGGAACAAATCCGAAGGATAGACCACAACCCGATAGGCTTGATACACCAAAAAAGGCCACGAATTGAGATAGGAAAGTTGAACAACAAAAGTATCCACACCAATAAAACCGGGGCCGGGCTGATAGCCAATTCGATAGATGTGAGGGGTGCCCGCACCTCCACTTTGAAGGAGGTGGATTTGCATTTTGCCGTGTTTTGCGGTAGGGCTGGCTTTGTAAACAAATAGGCTGGTGCCTGAAATGGTGTCGGAGACCTCTTTATTGACCGAAGTGGTCAAGTTTTTGAAGGCTCCTGATTGTGCTGAGACGAAACGGGGGGTTCCGAAAGCGATGAGCAGGGGGAACAACAACACCCGAAAACGAGGTTGAAGTAGAGGTACATTCATGGCTGCGGTATTAAATTAAAAAAACGACCAAAATTAGACCTTTTCCGAAGTTCCAACCCCCACATGAACAAAAAAAATATCTTTGCCAAAACCTTTGCTCAAACGCTCGACGAACTCGCTCGGCTAAGTCCATCGAAGTCAATCGTTTAGAGAAACGCACTCAACAACCGATGTCGAAAAAAAATAACACACGCCTCGGAGCGGAACATACGAATAAGGTGTTTCTGACGCTCCGCTACCTACACCCATCCGAGCGAAAACGTCTGGTGAAATACCTCCACTCGCCCTATTTCAACCAAAGCAAGACACTCACCAAATTAGGCGAAATCATGCTCGAGCACATCGAGAGAGGCAAGGAGGGATTCGACCGGCAGGCCGTGTGGAAAAAAATGTTCCCCGGCGAACCCTACGATGATGTCAGCTTCCGTAAGTACTGTTCTGATTTACTCAAACATGTGGAAGGCTTCATGGCACAAGAAACCATCACGCACGACGAGACCCAGCAAGCAATTGATACCCTTGATTTTATCGTTCGCAGAAAGATAGAGCCTTTGTATAGTGGCTCCATCAAGCAAATCCGCCATGATTTGGACAAGGTCAACTATCGCACTTTGGACTACTTCAAGAAGGTGTATTTTACCGAAAGGCTCTACTATACGATGATGGATTTTGATGTAAAAGTGAATGTGCGAGCCAACATAGAAGAAATCTCGAATAGCCTTGACTTGTTTTATTGGATAGAGAAATTGAAACTTTATTGTTCCATGTTGAGTCAGCAGCGAACAAGGAATTTCAACTATCAGGTAAAGTTCATGGATGAAATTCGGAATTATCTTATCAATTTCCCCATTGAAGATGTCCCAGAATTGGCGGTGTATTACTATTCATTGTTAATGTTGCTTGAAGCCGAAACCGTTGAGCATTATTATAATTTAAGACGATTACTCGACAAACATGGAGCGGAAATGCCTCAAAGAGAGGCCATTGAACTATTTGATTCTGCTCTGCACTATTGCACCGGTAAAATAAACAAAGGAAACAAAGAATTTTTACAAGAGTATTTTGATTTGTTTGAAGACGCTATCCACAAAAAAGTGTTTTTGTTGGAGGGCGAACTCGCCCCTTGGAGGTTCAATAATTTAATTGCTGCGGCATTGAGATTGGGAAAGCTCGAATGGGCTGAAAACTTTGTGGACAACTATCGTGAATACTTGCCTCCTGAAAGCAGAGAAAACACATTCTCTTTCAATCTGGCCCGCGTCTATCTTTATCAAAAAAAATATGAAAAAGTATTGGCCTTATTGAGCAATGTGGAATATGAAGACATAGGATACAACCTAATCGGAAAGGCAATGCTGACCATCACATACTATGAGATGGATGAGTATACTGCCTTGGACTCCTTCCTCGAGTCTTTTCGCGTTTTTCTAAACCGATACAAGAACTTCACGCCAGCCAGAAAACGCGGATACCTCAACCTCATCAAATACACCCGCCGCCTCACCCGCCTCATGCCCGGTGACAAAACCACCATCGAAAAACTTCGCGAGGAAATCATCCGGGAAAAGGCCACGACCGTCAACCACGAATGGCTGCTCGAAAAACTGGCGGAGTTTGATTGAAAAAATCTCGGGCGTACGGGCGGGGACGGGAAACTCGCGGACTGGAGCGAAAGCACCATGCAACGCACGGCAATTTTTTGTGACCCTGAGGCGTTTTTAGCCCGAAATTTTTAGCCGTTCCAGATTCATGTCATTGAAAATCAGATTATTCACGCTCGCGCTCTGCTTGTTTGCTGTGTGTGGCGCACAAGCCCAGCCCAAAAACAAAAAAGCGGATAAACTCTCGCCAACGGCCATAGAGCAACTGCGCATGGCAGAAGATACCTTGGCCTTGCTTGCTTACGCGGTGGTCAATGACTCCATCGAAATCGAACGTTTCGCGGCTTGCAGGGCGCTCATACAAGTGCTGACACGCGCCCTAAAAACCGACAATTCCTTCCAATATCGCTTCGACCGGCTCAAGAGCATATCCATCCTTGCGCCACCCGACAGTAGTTTTCGCATATTCACTTGGCAGATGTTCGTCAATGACTCGACTTATCGGCACTACGGCGCGATTCAGATGAACAGCGCCGACCTCAAGCTGTTCCCGCTCATTGACCGCCGACACGATATGGACGACCGCCCTGTGTATGAGCAAATGTCGCCCGAACGCTGGTATGGCGCGCTGTACTACAACCTGATTCAGTTCGATGCGAAAGAGGGGCGCAAGTACCTGCTGTTCGGATACGATGCTTTTGCGTTTTTTGAAAAACGAAAAATTATCGAGGTGTTGAGTTTTGATGACACCGGAAAGCCCGTGTTTGGCGCGCCCGTGTTTGACAAACCCAACACAAAAGTGCCCGAAATGCGCCTCATTTTTGAATATGCCGCCGACGCGCCCATCAAAGTCAACTGGGACGAGCAATATCAGATGATACTGTTCGACCACCTTATTGCCTGGCCCAGCCCTTACGGAAGAGGTGTCATGTTTGTCACCGACGGGAGCTACGATGGCCTTCGATTGGAGAAAGGGCGGTGGAAATTCGTGGAAAAAGTATTCAACGACTCCATGAAAGAGGCGCCGCGACCCGAACCCGTGCTCGACCGCCGCTCCAAAGACATTTTGGGGAAAGACAAAAAAAGACCCAAAGGCTGATTGCCGTCCCGGCCCTATGCAATGCGGTAGCCGTTCAGGAAATCGCGGACGTTCATGTGCCGTTTGCCCTCTATTTGCAGTTCCAGCACATTCAAATAACCGTCTGCCGCGCTGATTTTCAGGTAACTTTTCCCATCCGAAAAAAACGAGCCGGGTGGCAGTTGGCCCACATCCGAAAGTTCTTTCTCCGTGCGCAGAATCTTGAGTTTTTTCCCGTCAAGGCTGGTCCACGCACCGGGGTGAGGGCTAAGCCCGCGTATGAAATTGTGCACCCGTGCGGCAGGTTGCGAAAAATCAATCTGGCAATCCTCCGTGAAAATCTTGGGCGCGTGGGAAGCTTCCGCATCGCTTTGAGGCAAGGGGCGTGCCTCGCCGCGCTCAAGCGACTGCACGGATTTCAACACCAATTGCGCACCCAACACCATCATGCGAGCGTGGAGCTCGCCCGCTGTTTCGTTGTCGCCGATGGGCAGCCGCTCCTGAAAAAGCAAGTCGCCCGTATCAATTTCGTGTTTGAGCAAGAAAGTCGTCAGTCCCGTTTCAGGCTCGCCGTTGATAATCGCCCAATTGATGGGGGCCGCGCCCCGATACTTGGGCAACAGCGATGCGTGCAGGTTCATGGTGCCAAGTGGCGGCATATTCCACACGACTTCGGGCAGCATACGAAAGGCAACCACGACTTGCAAATCAGCCTTCAACTCGCGCAACGCTTCCAAAAACGTGGGATTTTTTAGTTTTTCCGGCTGCAACACCCGCAAGCTGCGTGTCTGGGCAAATTGCTTCACGGCGGATACCTGCAGCCCATGCCGGCCACCCGGCTTATCGGGCGCGGTGACGACGGCCGGAACGTCGTAGCCATTGTCCAAAAGGATTTCAAGCGAGGGCACCGCAAATTCGGGTGTGCCCATAAAAACGATTTTCATTACTTTTGTTCAATCAAAATGATGCGAAAAAAACCTGATTTGCAATGAGAAAAACGCCATTTCCTGCCCTGCTCCTTCTTACACTTTGCTTTTTGTTTTTCATCCAAAAAAACATGGCACAGACACCCGTCGAGGGCTATGTGTTTGAGGAGAACAATCGTGGTTATTTGAGACAAGCAAAAATCCTGATACTGGAACTGCCCGGCAACGTCGTCCGAGCCGACACGTTCACGAACGAAGAAGGGCATTTTGCCACCCTGCTACCGCCCGGCGAATATCGCATGGTGGCAAAAAAAGACATTTTTTTCGACGCGGAACAAACTTTCAAAGTGGCAAAGGAGAAAGTCTTTCTCAAAACAGAAATGCAGCGAAGGCCGGGGTACCTTTTCGACGTGACCATCGCCGAAGCGCGGGAGAACCCCGAAGTGGTGGTGGACGCCGTGCAAGGGGCGTGGATTGAAATTTTCAACCGCACCCAAAACCGCCCCGAACTCGTCCTCCAAAACCATCCCAACGCCTTTTTTCAACACACTTTTGAGCGCGGCAACCACTACACGATTTTGATTCGCAAACCCGGCTTCATCGCCAAGCGCATCGAGGTCTATGTGAACATAGAAGGCTGCATCCTTTGCGTGGACGGAGTGTCAACGCTCTCGCCCGGCGTCACCGAAAACCTGACCAAAGGCAACGAACTCGGCACCTTGCTCGCCAACATCGAGCTGGAGCCTGCCAAAATTGACAAGCGCATCCAAATCCAAAACATCTACTACGACTTCGACAAGTGGGACATCCGCCCCGATGCCGCCGAGCGCCTCGACAAGGTGGTGACGTTGATGAACGACAACCCCGGCCTCACCGTGGAACTCGGCTCTCACACCGACAGCCGCGGCAACGACGACTACAACATGGTGCTTTCCGGCAAACGCGCCGCCGCCGCCGTAGCCTACATCGTCAGCCAAGGCGTTGACAGCCTTCGCATCACCTCCAAAGGCTACGGCGAGAGCCAACTCGTCAACCGATGCCGCAACGGAGTAGCCTGCACAGAGGAAGAACACCAGCAAAATCGCCGCACCGAACTGCGCATCACAGGCATTTCGAGAGACTCGCTGGAGTATAAGCGTTGGCCAAGCCTAGAACAAATCATTCAGGAAGAAGAAAGCAAAGGCAAAAAACCACCCAAAAGCAGCAGCAGCAAAACCCAACCGCAGCGAGCCAAACCCACGCCGACCCTTGAATCACCCCCCGACAAGTCCGCAATAGCCGAAACACCACCGGAAAAGGACCTGCCCGCCACCGCCGCCGACATTTTGGAAGAAGAAGAAACGCCTGCCATGTTGCACGAAGAAGAGCCAGCCATGATGCTTGCCGAAATGGCGGCACCGCCATCCCTCGCCACGCCAACAGCACCTCCTCAGCCCGAACCTTCCCAATCGTTGAAAGAATTGGCCAAAAACCACAGCGGCTTTTGCGTGGAAATCGCACAGTCAGACACATTGCTGCTCGCCTCCGATGCAGCATTCGGCGATTTTGGGGAAATTTTTTGGCACAAAAACAATGACGGCAAATTCTGTTACTTCGCGGGTAGTTTCGACACCCCCGCCAAGGCGCGCGCTTTTTTTCATCAAACGGTGAAACCCCGCAACGAAACGGCGCGGCTGGTGCGATTTAGCAAAGGGAAAAAGACTTATTTCGATTAAAACACTCGCTTGATGAACGAACTATCGTGGAAAAACAACGAAGGGCTTCGGCTCTTCGCCGCCGAATGGCCCGTGAAACATCCCAAAGCAGTCATCGCATTCGTGCACGGACAGAGCGAACATATCGGGCGCTACGAACACATGGCACGTTGGTTCAACCACAACGGCGTGGCGTTCGTCGGCTACGACCAGCAAGGCTACGGACGCAGCGAAGGCAAGCGCGGCCATGCCAAAAGCCTGCAAGTGCTGCTCGACGACATCGGCCAGTTGCTCAAAGAAACCCGCCAGCGTTATCCGCACACGCCGCTTTTCCTCTATGGCCACTCCATGGGAGGCAACCTCGTGCTCAACTATGTCATCCGTCACGACCCCGTGTTGGCTGGCCTCATCGTCACTGGCCCATGGATTCGACTGGCTTTTGAGGCTCCGCCCCTCAAAGTCATCGCCGGGAAAATCCTGCACAAGCTCATACCCACCCTCACCCTGCCAACAGGCTTGGTGGCCCGCTATCTCTCGCACGACGATGCCGTGGTGAAAGCCTACATCAGCGACCCGCTTGTGCACGACCAACTCAGCACCGCCGCAGGCATTGCCCTGCTCAACGGGGCCGATATGCTCAACAAATACTCCGGCGTGTTTTCCATCCCCGTGCTGCTGATGCACGGCGGCAGCGACAAAATCACCTCCCCAAAGGCCACACGCGAGTTTGCAGGCCGTGTGGCAGGCGAGGTGACTTTTCACGAATGGCCGGGACTTTACCATGAAATTCACAATGAGCCCCAGCAAGAACAGGTGTTTGAATACACCCTCGCTTGGATGAAGCGGTTCATCGGCTGATGCAGACACTTGTTTTTCAAATCGTGAACCTTTCAGTCGCCCGTGTCACCCGCCCCCGGCTGGAGGGGCCGGGGGCGGGGTTGACGCGAACAGAGAAAGTTTTCACTTCAAATCAATTCTGACAATGAAGCACTTGACAGCATTTTTCCTCACCTTTTTCGCCTCTTTCACCCTTTGCTGCGGCCAAATCACCGACCCCAGAGCCACCGAGGTGTGGCAACCGGAGCCGCGGGTCGTCACGCCCGGCCAAGGCACCAAGCCTCCCTCCGATGCCATTGTGTTGTTCAACGGGACAGGCTTTTCGGAGTGGGTCAGCCTAAAAGACTCGGCAGCAGCGGTGTCGTGGAACCTTGCCCGAGACAGCAGCATGACGGTGCAGCCCGGCACTGGCGACATCATGACCAAACGTGTTTTTGGCGACTGCCAATTGCACCTCGAGTTCAGAACCCCCTCGGTCGTGAAAGGCGAGGGACAAGGGCGGGGCAACAGCGGCGTTTTTCTGCAAGACCGCTATGAGGTGCAAGTGCTCGATTCTTACCAAAACCGCACCTACTCCAACGGCCAATGCGCCTCCATTTACAAGCAAACCATCCCCTTGGTGAACGCCTGCCGCCCACCCGGAGAATGGCAGACCTACGACATTCTTTTCATCGCGCCGCGTTTCAATGCCGACGGCATTCTCCTCACGCCGGGGCGCGTCACAGTCATCCAAAATGGCGTGGTGGTGCAAATGAACACCGAAATAAAAGGCACGACCGAATATATCGGGCTGCCGCGCACGGAAGCGCATGGCAAAGCGCCCATCCGACTGCAGGACCACGGGGATTTGGTCAGCTATCGCAATATCTGGTTGCGAGAGCTGTGAGCGCGCCGCTGCCGCAAATCAAAGTCGGGCGGTACTCCGAGTCTTCGCCGACACCGCCGTTGCGCGTCCTTGCCAACGACCTTCCACCACAAACCCCACGCTCATTGCAGCCACCATAGTTCTGCCTCGCCGCCATTTTCCCACCATACGAGGGCATTTTGGGAGAAATGCCGCCCTGTGCGAACGGCGTGTTCGGGCGAGATGCCCAAGGCCCAGAAGCTTTCCTCTGGCGGCCAGTCGCCGCGAGTGCCGATGCCAATGCCAGGTAGCACCTCCGTTGCGACGGCGGTCAGCATGGACTCCAGCGCTGCGTTTCCTTGCCGGTTTGTTTCCAAAGGCGCTGCATGAGAGCGCGGGTTCCATGCAGTGATAAAGGCAAACGTCTTGATGTGGCGCTCGTTGAGCCAATCAACAAGTGCGGCATCGAGGGGGCCAATGGCGATATCGAATCGCGGGGCTATGCTCCTGTAAACCGTGCTTAGATACGCCTCGACGAGTTCTCGGTCGAGCCAATCGGGATAATCTTCGAGGTTTCTTATTACGGCAACGGGCTTTGACATACTTTTGCGGCGCTTTTTGGCCCCACCCCCTACTCTTCATATAAATGGAGGGAAAAAGTGGAGGAAGAATTTTTTATGGAAGATAAACAGAGTCAACTTAACACGATTATTGGCATGGGGCTGATTTTTTTGCTCCTTTACTTGTGGATGCAATACTCCGCGCCGCCCCCGCCAACACCTGACCAAACAGACACGCAAACCTCGCAAAATGCCGAACCATCGCAAAATCAACAGCTGGCTTCGCTGACTCCCACGCCCGGTGCTCCCGAACAATCTTCCTCGCCTGTGAGCGACTCGCTGCGCCAAGCGGCTTTGGCGGGGCAGTTTGGCACCTTCGCCGCTGCCGGCGCTGGCCAAGAGCAGCTCGTTGTTTTGGAAAATGACCTGACGCGCATCACCTTCACCAGCAAAGGCGGGCGCATCAAAGAGGTGTTTCTCAAAAACTATGAAAAAATCAGCACCGACTCGGCAGGCAACGAGTTTAAAAACCCCGTGCGCCTGCTTGAAGACAGCAAAAATCGCTTTGGCTACGACCTGACACTCAGCGGCGGTCAGAAGCTCAACACCGAAGAACTTTACTTCACGGCAAACAAAAACGGCACTTCCGTGACCTTCCGGGCCGATGCCGGTGAAGGCCGCTATCTCGAACAAAAATACACGCTCAGCCCCGACGATTATCGCTTGGATTACTCGGTGGGCGGCAACGGCCTTCAAAACGTGCTGGCACAAAATGCGCTCCGCCTTCAGTGGGTCAATTACCTCGACAAGTTGGAGAAAAACCAACAGTACGAGCGCAGCATGTCAACCGTCTATTTCAAGCCAACAGAGGAGTCGGCGGATTACTGCGACTGCCGCTCCAACGACACGGAAAGCCTCGGCGAAAAGCCCATCAAGTGGCTCGCCCATTCCAATCAGTTTTTCAACACGTCGCTCGTCGCCAACAATTTTTCGTTCCGCGAATTCGTCGGCGAGACCATCATGTTCACCGACGCTGACCCGGATTTGAAGCTGCTGAAAACCACGGCCCTCGTCCCGCTCGACAACGGCACGGCGAGCATGGCCATCTACACAGGCCCCAACGAATTCGAGCGCCTGCGAGCTTTTGGTGTCAACTTGGAAGACATCATTCCGTTCGGCTCCAGCATTTTTGGCTCCATCAATCGCTGGGTCATTCACCCCATGCTGGACTTCCTCGCACGATTTATCAGCAATCAGGGCATCGTGATTCTGATGCTGACGCTGTTGGTGAAACTCCTGCTCTATCCGCTCACCTACCGCATGGTGCTGAGCCAATCGAAGATGGCCGCCCTCAAACCTCGTTTGGAGGCTTTGAAGAAAAAACACGGCGACGACCAACAGGCCATGTCCATGGAGACCATGAAGATGTACAGCGAGTATCGCGTCAACCCGCTCGGTGGTTGCTTGCCTATCTTGTTGCAGATGCCGATATGGTTCGCGCTCTACCGCTTTTTCCCGGCGGCCATCGAGTTTCGTCAGGAAAGTTTCCTGTGGGCCACCGACCTTTCCAGCTACGATAGCATCGTCAATCTTCCCTTCCACTTGCCCTTTGGGGCGGGCGCGCACATCAGCGCCTTCACGATGATTTGGGTCGTCACCACGCTCTGGTACACTTGGTATTCGATGAAGCAGATGGATACCTCCACCATGCAGACCGACCAAATGAAGGTGATGAAGTACATGCAATATTTCATGCCGGTGATGTTCATGTTCTTCTTCAACTCGTTTGCCTCTGGCCTCACCCTCTATCTGTGTTTCAGCAATATCCTGAATATCGGCCAGACGGTGGTCACCAAGCAATTCCTCATTGACAACGAAAAAATCAAGGCCGAGCTGGAAGCCAACAAGAACAAGCCCAAAAAGGGCGGTGGCTGGCGCGAACGCTTGGAGCAGGCGATGAAAGAGCAACAGCGGGTGCAGGCCGAGCGGGAAAAGCAGCAGCAACAGAAGAAAAAGAAATGACGGGGCCCCAACGCCGGAAGGGTTCAACCGACCAACGTCGGAAGGGTAACCAACGTCGGAAGGGTTCAAAACCCTTCCGACGTTACCACCGACGTTACTTGGAAAAAGTGAATCCCTCCAACTCGCGCACCGCATCCACCGTGTCGAAATCGGCCACCTGATAGAAGTGCTGCTGGGTTTCCTTGAACAGCGCCTGCAACGCTTCGCGGGCATCGTCGAAGGAGGCAAGGGTGGTCTGGCGGCGGCGGCTGGCAAAATCTTGGGCAGCACCGCCTAACTGGTGAATTTTCGACACCAAGCCCAGCCAAAAATAAAACGTGCGCTGGTCTTCCTCTTTGGCTGCTTGGTTGGGCGCGATACTGCTCCGCACTTTCCCACCCAATTTTTTGATGACGGCGACGGCGGGTTGCACATGCCCTTGTTGCAAGGCATCGTTGCCGAGCACGAACATTTCCTTCGAAGTCGCCTCCATGGCGGAGAGCTTTTCCACGGCATCCATCACCGCGAGCAAATCATCCTTGTGCATGGCTTTGATGCCGATTTCTTTCATGCAATTGCCGATGGTCGTGTTGAGGTAAGAGCTGCTGGAGTCGCCGGCGGTGTGGTGCAGGATGTAGTTGTAGGTGAAGCTCAGTATGTCGAGCGCCTTGCGCATGTTTTCGTTGTTGAACTGCGCGCCGTCGTAGGTGACGCTGAGGCTGACGGCATCGTTCAGTATTTTGCCGATGAGTTTGGTGTCGCGGTGTTCCTGCGGGATATTGAGCAGGTATTCCACCAATTTTTCGCATTGTTCCAAGAAGATGTTTTTGGCTCGTCCGCTCCGCAGTTCTCGCGCCAATATGCCGAGGTCTTCCAAATCCTTTTGCGGCACCGTTTTGTGCGTTTCAAAATGGCGGATGGCATCGTTGGCTATTTTTTCGGAGAGTTGTTGTTCGATGTTGCGGGAGGAGCGGAAATTTTTTATCAAAGAGCGAAGCCCCAGAATCAACACCAGTATGAGCGCGGCCAGGACGAAGAGCGGCACGAGCCAACCGGAATGTTCTTCGCTCACGGAGCGGTCGAACCCCACGTTGCTCAACAGGAAAATCACCACAATCAATACTACCTGTATCACAAAAAGGCGTGCCCACCCGCTTCCGAGGCGCTCGTTATAGACATCGCGCAAGCCCCCCGCGATGAAGGTCTGGAAAATAAGCGAGGGCACACCCATGATGAACACGACGAAGGTGATGGCAATGCCCGCTGCGGTGGCCAGCCATTCGGGGTCGAGCCATTCTCTTGTGTTGAAAAGAAGCATCATTTAGTGCAATGACTTCTATGGACGTGACGTATGAATTCGATAAAAGCGTTTTCGTGGTAGGCGTGGGTTTTCACTTTGAAATTGTCTTCGGAAAGGAGAATAGGGTCGTCGAACAGCTCGGGGTTTTCCTCTTGTGCTTCGATGGTGAACACGCCGAACCGCGTTTCGCGCAGGTGCTCGAATTGGTCTTTTTGCGGCCCCATGATGGCATTGAGCAGGGCGTAGCCAAATTTTTGAAAGTTGTTTTCGCGATAAGTGTTCCACATATCGTCGGGCCCGGGTGGCAAGCGGAGGTCAACGATGACGACATCGAACGGCTCGTTGCGCAGCCGGTAGAATGCCTCGGTGGCATCCAGCGCGAAATGCGGCTCTATGTCGTCCTGCATGTAAAGCGCCATTCGTTTTTCCGTCAGGTCATGGAACAGGTTGTCGTCAATCCAGAGGAGTTTAATGGTCATTTTGCGATGGGTAAAGTGATGTGAACACGGGTGATGAAAGGGTTGGAGTACATATCGGGCAGGTTGCCAAAAGTGGGTTCGGAAGTGATGCGAAGGGTGCCGCCATGTTTGCTGATGATGTCTTGCGCGTCGTAGAGGCCGATGCCGGTGCCGGAGCGCCCCCTGTCCTCCGATTCGCGCCCGCGCCGGCCAAATTGGAAAATAGAGCCAGACTCCAGCTCCTCTCGGCGGATGGGCACGCCCCAGTTTTCGATGGTGATTTCCACCGTGTCACCTTTTTGTTCGATGCGGAGGTTGACCCAGGGCTGGCGGTCTTGGCCTTTTGTCCAGCTGTATTTGATGGCGTTGTGGAGGAGGTTGTGAAAGGCGCGGTTGAGCGAGTTTTTGTGGCACGACACGAGGATGTGGTCGCGTTGGCTGAATTGCAGCACCATGCTGACTCGGTTGATGGCCGCGAACTCGTCCAGAAAACGCACGGCGTCCATGACGATGGGGATGAGGTTGTGCGGTTTGAGCTCTTGCTGCACGATTTCGCCCCGGCGCAGATAATCGCGGAAATAATAAAAGTCCGGGATGCGCTCGTTCAGCTCGTCCAACGAGATGGAAAGCGAAACCATGCTGGTCAGCCGAAGCATCTCGTCCACGTCGGTGCGCAGGTTGCGGAGCATTTCGCGGGGCAGGTTGAGCCGGCGCAGCCCATCGAGATGCTTCCTGATTTCGAGGAGGACGCGTCTGCTCAGCGCGGCATTGTCCTTTTCGCGCTCGGAGCCGGTTTCGCCCAACGGGAGTTTTTGGGTCAGTTTTGACAGACGCGTCAAGTGTTCCACGCCTACGTTGCGTTCTTCCGCGATGGCGTTTAGCTCCTTGAGCGCCTCTTCCAATCTCTTTTTGCAGCGCACCGCGTCGGCAGCGGCTTTCATGCGGTCAATGTGTGTCTCGTCTTTTAGCAAATCCTCGCCGTGCGCTTTCATCAGCATGGAAAGAGTGTCGCGCAGCCCGTTGATGGTGGCGATGTAAGTGTGCAGAATCGAGCTAAAATCGGCTTCCAGCGTGCGGGTGTGGCCGCGCACATGGTCGGTCACGTCGTACACGGCCCCGACGCGGAGATGTTGGTTTTCTTCCGCGACATAGCGCACGTTGGCCACCACGTTGCGCCGCCGCCCCTGTTTGTCCTGAATCTCCATGTAGTAGTCGAGCAGCGACTGCTGGTTGGCGGCAGCCTTGTTCAGCTCGGTTTTGAAGGCTTCGTAGGCGGCGCGGTTCGGGTGAAATTGGCTAATCGGCTTGGAAAGTATCTCGTTGGGCGACTCGTAGCCATGAATGTGGGCAAAGGTGAGATTGGCGCTTGAGATGATTTCCTCGCCTTGTCGGTTGGTGTTCACCAAAAACAAACCCACGGGCAGGTCATTTTGAATAATCTCGAACGTGACGTCATGAATGCTGCCCTTCACGCGGGCGATGCCTTCCGTCTCTCCGGCAATGCCGATGCAGCTCATCTTTACCACTACCATGGCCCCGTCTTTGCGGCGCAGTTTGAGCTGTCGGTCTGTGAGGTGCGGGTTTTTCCTGATTTCCTTTGCTAGTGCGGCTATCTTGTCTGTTTCCCAAAACAGGTCTTCGAGCGATTTGCCTTTTATTTCCGCCGGGCTGCCATATTTCAACACGTCGGCAAACGTGTGGTTGCAATCCACGATGACCAAGTTGTGGTCCACCTCGAAAAAACCCGTGTGCACCATCTCCTCAAATTCCGCGAACCATTCGATGTCACTCATGCTCAGGGCGATGCACAGCAGGCCACACAACGTGCCGCTCTCATCGCGGAAAGGCTGCGACACAAAGCGGATTTTGCGGTATTCGTCGTGAATCTTGAGACGCACCGTGAGATTGTTGTGCCAGGTGCCGAGCGAGGCAGTTTGCAATTGCCGCAGGATGTAGTCACGTTCCTTGGCATCCTCGTAATAGCTCGTGATGTTGTACGACGATAAGTCGCGCGTGCGGTCGAGTATGAAAAAATCAACCGCTTGCTCGTTGGCAAACAGGAAGTTCCCCAATTTGTCGCTGGCGTAAATCGGGAACGGCAGGTCTTGAATCCGGCTGAACGCCGTTTCGATTTCCTGCCGCAGGGCGGGGGAGAGGGTTGGTTCCATGGCTGCTGTTAGGATTGCTTCAGGCTGCCAAAAGTATAAAATTTTTGCTTCGCGCTGATTTTGAAGGATAAATTTTGGAAGAATCGCAACTTCGCCCTCCCAAACAGGTGTCGCGGCCAGCGACCCTTTCAAAAGTTCAGGATACCATGACTTCAAAGACGATAAACCTGCTTTCCGACACCGTGACCAAGCCCACGCCCGGGATGTTGGAAGCCATGTTCGCTGCCGAGGTGGGCGACGATGTGTTCCGCGAAGACCCCACCGTGAACGCATTGGAGGCGAAATGCGCCGCGCTCTTTGGTCACAAGGCCGCATTGTTTTGTCCATCCGGCACGATGGCCAACCAGATTGCGCTCAAGGTGCATACCCGCCCGCTCGACGAGGTGATTTGCGACGAGATGAGCCACATCTACCAGTATGAGGTGGGGGGCTATGCTTTTCACTCCGGCATTGCCATCCAACTCCTGAAAGGCGACAACGGTATTCTTAGCCCGGCGCTTGTGGAGGCCGCCGTGAGGCCCCGATTCGATTGGCTGCCCGTGAGTCGCCTCGTTGTCGTCGAAAACACTTGCAACAGAGGGGGCGGGAGCATCTATGCTTTGGCGCAATTGCGGGCGATTCGAGCGGTCTGCCGCGGGCACGGCCTTGCGCTGCACTTGGATGGTGCCCGCATTTTCAATGCGTTGGTGGAGACGGGCGACACGCCTGCCCAAATCGGTGCCGAAGTGGACAGCCTCTCGGTATGCCTCTCCAAAGGACTGGGAGCGCCCGTGGGTTCGGTACTCATTGGCAGCGAAGCGTTCGTGGCGGAGGCGCGGCGCGTGCGCAAAGCGATGGGTGGTGGTATGCGGCAGGCAGGCTATCTCGCAGCGGCGGGCATCTATGCTCTCGACCACCACATAGAGCGGCTGAAAGACGACCACGCCCACGCTCGGTTGTTGGCCGACACGTTGGCGGCCTTGCCTTATGTCGCCAACATCCGCCCGGTGCAGACCAATATCCTCATTTTTGACTTGGTGGCCGGAGCTACCCCCGCGCGTTTTCTCGCTCACCTGAAACAACACGACATCGTCGCAACCTCCTTTGGGCCGCAGACGATTCGTTTCGTGACCCATCTGGATGTGACGAGGGAGATGGTAGAAAGGGTAGGGGAGGTGCTGAGAGCGTTTTGAGGTGTGGGGGGGGGGGCAAGGGTTTGTTTTTCAAAAATTCAGTAGCGCAAAAAATCAACAAATTATGACTTGGAACACTCAAAACCCCACCACTCGCGCACCCTTCTTCCCATCCAAATAGCCCCGAATGATTTTGGCCGCGTCGGGGTCTTCAAAAGACGTGGCTATGCATTCGAGCAAGTCCTCTGCGGTGTATTGCATGGAAGCATCCACATACCCGAAGCCGAGGTAGCGGCCTTCCTGCACCCCCACCACGGCCATTTCGTCGGCGTTGCGACCTTTGTCCAAAATGAAAAAACTGCCGGAGAGCCGGCGGTTCAGTTGTTCGAGCGCCGCAAGTACCCGCTCATTGTAGGCTGCCGGCGCCTCCTCACCCACGCAAGCGCCTCGGCATTTTTTGATGGAATAGTGGAAACAGGCTCGCTCGGAGGCATCGAGGTGGCTGAGCCGGTAACACAGCTCATATTGGCGCACAATGCTTTGCAGGTGGCTGCGGGCGCTGTCCACCTTCGGGTAGTCTACCACGAGCTCGAGGTTTTTGGTGTTGCGGGCGGTGCGCTTGCCCACCGCAAGGCATTGGTAGCCATTTTGGTCGGTGTAAGTGAAAATACCCCCCGAATGGCTGCGGATGCGCAAGGCGCGGTTGATGCGGGGCAAGAGGCGCTTGATTTCGGCGCTTTCGAGCAGCAGGGCCACCAGTTCGCTGCCGGTGGTTTCCCAGCTGAGGTCGGCCACCCCCGTGCGGAGTTTTTCGCCTTTGGGGGTCAGGTCAGCGAAGTGCTCAAAGAGCCGTTTTCTGATGTTCAGGCTTTTGCCGACATAGATTACCTCGCCGCGTTCGTCGTGCAGGTAATAGACGCCACAACTTTCGGGCACAGATTCGAGGCGTTCGAGAGTGATGGTGGCTGGCAATTTCGCCTCGCGGATGCTGCTGCGCAGGAGCGATTTGACCGAGTTGTCGCCTTGCGTTGCCAATATCATTTCAAATATGCGCACGGTGGCGAGGGTGTCGTCCAAGGCGCGGTGGCTGCGTTCCGCCTGTATGCCAAAATGTTTTTTCAAATTGCTAAGGCTGTAGCTGGGCAGGCCGGGAAATGTTTTGCGGGCCATGCGCACCGTGCAAAGTTGTTGTCGGGAATAAGCAAAGCCCAGCCGGGCGAACTCCTCGCGGACAAATGAATAGTCGAACGAAACATTGTGCGCCACGAACACGGCTCCTTCGGTGAGCTCCACGATGCGTTTGGCCACTTCGTAGAATTTTGGCGCGTTGGCCACCATCTCATCCGTGATGCCCGTAATCATGGTGATGTTCCACGGGATGCTTCGCTCTGGGTTGATGAGCGTGGAGTAGGTGTCAAGCACCGATTCGCCGTCGTGCAACACGATGGCGATTTCGGTGATGCGCTCCCGGCGGGCCATGCCGCCAGTGGTCTCCACGTCTATGATGGCGTATTTTGGCATTCGTTGTTTGGATGGTTTTAGCGTCAATCCTCCATTTTTTGCGCCTTTTTTGGGTAGTCGCATTTTTTTCGCAGACATTTGCAAACGTAAAACACTATTTGTTTGGAAAATAAAAAGTGGGCGGATTTTTTTCTCAAAACCATGCTGCTGGTAGGCTTGCTCTATCGGAGTTCCACGCTGTTTACCCAAACAAATATTGTCGAAAGCGACGCATCGCTGTTGGTGCCACCTCCTGCCGTTGTCGTGGGGGCTGAAAGAATGCCCCTGCTGTTGCCTCAAATTCACGGCAAAAATGTCGGCTTGGTGGTCAATCATTCCTCTTTGGTGGGTTCCGCTCATTTGGTGGACACGCTTTGTGCCTTGGGCGAATGCGTAAGCCGCATCTTTGTGCCAGAGCATGGCTTCAGGGGCACCGCTGATGCGGGCGAAATGGTGAAGGACGGTCAGGATGCCCGCACAGGCACGCCCATTGTGTCTTTGTATGGAAAAAAGAAAAAGCCCTCTCCCGCCGACCTGCGCGAGGTGGATGTGGTGGTGTTCGACATTCAGGATGTGGGCGCTCGTTTTTACACCTACATCAGCACGCTCTACTACGTGTTGGAAGCTTGTGCGGAGCAGGGCAAGCCCGTCGTCGTGCTCGACCGCCCCAATCCCAACGGCCACTATGTGGATGGCCCTGTGTTGGATATGCGGCTCGCATCGTTTGTGGGGGTGGCCCCATTGCCCATCGTGCATGGCTGCACCATGGGCGAGCTGGCACGTTTGTTTGCCGGCGAGTATTGGTTCCATCAAGCCGAGCGGCTTGATTTGCGCGTCATTCCCTGCGAACGCTACACCCATCAAACGCCCTACGACCTGCCTGTGAAGCCATCACCCAATTTGCCCAACACACGCGCCGTGTTGCTTTATCCGTCGCTTTGCTTGTTTGAGGGCACCGTTGTCAGTGTGGGTCGTGGCACCGATTGGCCTTTCCAGATAGTGGGCGCGCCGGAATTTGCCCACGATTCGTTTTGGTTTGTGCCCCGACCCAGTCCGGGGGCGCGTCACCCACTGCACCAAGGGTGGGTTTGCAAAGGTTTCGACCTTCGGCAGGTATCGGTGGATAGCCTTCGGGCGCAAAAACAATTGAGCCTCGGCTACTTGCTCGACTTTTATCGGCAATACCCCAACAAGCCGTCGTTTTTTTTGAAAAACAAATTTTTTGACCAACTGGCAGGCACCTATTCGCTCCGAAAGCAAATAGAGGAAGGAAAAAGCGAGGCTGAAATCCGAGCCACTTGGCAAGCGGATTTGGAGGCGTTCCGGGAGATTCGGAAAAAGTATCTGCTGTACGCGGATTGATACCGATGCGTTTTTTTACTGTTTTTGAGATGTCGCCCCCCCCCATTCCTCCGGGATGACACCTCTTCACAAAGCGAGAATGGCCGCTTTGATTTTCAAAATATCGCGCTTCTGACCATGCTGAAAACTTGGCGGCGCGAAGTCTAATATGTCTGACCATCTTGAAATTGGTAAAAAGGGCGAGCAAATCGCCACTGAATATCTGGAGCGCAAAGGCTGGCGCATCGCGGCACGCAACTGGCGCGCTGGGCGCGGCGAGATAGATATCGTGGCTTGGGCTGATGAGCGGCTTTTGGTGTTCGTGGAAGTGAAAACCCGTGCAGGCGATGGCTATGGCGGGCCAGAAGAAGCCGTGGGCGCACGCAAGCAAGACCTCATGGCACGCACAGCAGGGGCTTATATGGAGCACATTGGCTATGACTGGGAGATTCGATTCGACATCGTGGCCGTACTGCTCAAAGGCGACAAAGTGTTGGATATCCGCCACATTGAGGATGCTTTTTTCCCGATGTAAATGTATTTATGGAAAAACGTTAGACCTTTCCGAGCGAAAATTTTACTCGACCTTGCAACATCCTTCACTTTGGTTATGAAGCAAATACTACTTCCCCTCCTCGTCCTTTGGGCGACGTTCGCTGCCCAATCCCAAAACCAGAACACCACATTCCGTTCCAAGCTGGTTTTTCCGGGACAAACCCTCGCCAACGTGTGGGGATACGACATAGATGGAAAGGAGTATGCGCTCGTCGGGGGGCGCAATGGCCTCATCATCGCGGATGTCACGAATCCCGACGCGCCGCAACAAATCGTGCAAATACCGGGGCCAAGCAATCTTTGGAAAGAAATCAAGACGTACAAGCACTTCGCCTACGTCGTGTCCGAAGGAGGGCAGGGCATCCAAATCGTGGATTTGAGCGGGCTGCCCTCACCCAATCTGAATCACCGCTTCTACACAGGCGACGGTGCCATCGCCAACCTGCTCAACCGCATTCATGCGCTGCATATTGACACCACCAAAGGATTTTTATACGCTTACGGTGGCGACTTGTTCGGCGGTCGCGCCAAAATTTTCAACCTCAACCCCGACCCCTACAACCCCACCTACGCTGGCACTTTCAACACCAACTTCGCAGGCAATCAGAATTATATCCACGACGGATATGTGGACAATGACACCCTCTACGGCGGGCACATCTACGGCGGCTTTTTTTCCATCGTGAACATGGCTGACAAAAGCAACCCTCAACTCATCAGCACACAAATCACGCCCAACGCCTTCACGCACAACACTTGGATTTCGCAAGACCGCCGCGTTATTTTTACCACCGACGAGGTGAACAACTCTTACCTCGCGGCCTACGACGTGTCCGACCCCACAGATGTGAGGGAACTGGACAGAATACAGAGCAACCCCGGCAGCAACTCGATGGTGCACAACACGCACATTCTCGACAATTGGGCAGTCACTTCATGGTACAAGGACGGCTTCACCATCGTGGATGTGACACGCCCCGACAACCTCGTGCAAGTGGGCAATCACGACACCTACACGGGCAGCGGCGGCGGCTCCGAAGGTTGTTGGGGCGTGTATCCCTATTTCCCTTCCGGCACCATAGTGGCTACCAATATCACCGCACAAGGCACCAACAATGGCGAATTGTGGGTCGTGACCCCCACTTACGTCCGCGCTTGTTATTTGGAAGGAAAAATCACCGACGGTGTCACGGGATTCCCGCTCGGCAATGCCAAAGTGGAACTGCTCGGCACGGCCACGCAGGAATTCAGCAACTTGACAGGCCAATACAAAACCGGGCAAACACAAACGGGGCTTTTCACCGCCCGCGTGACCCGAGCCGGTTATCAAACGGTGGAGACGGAAGTGCTCATGGAGAGCGGCAAAGTGCGCGTGCTGGATGTCGAGATGTTCCCGCCCGGCGCCTTCACCGTGAGCGGTCAGGTGCTTCGCTCGCCCGACCTCGAACCCGTGCCAGATGCTGCGGTTTATCTGTTTGGCCGCGACACGGAATACGCCGCCGTGACCGATGGGGATGGGATGTTCAGCATTGGCAACGTGCTGCCCGGAAGTTACGACGTAACCGCTGGCGCCACAGATGTGGGCCAAGTGATGCACCACGAGCAAAAATTGTTGAGAGACACGGCGCTGACGCTCTATCTCTTTAAGGAATACCGCCGGAACGACGACAAATGGAAAGGCCGCGACCCGCTGGGCCTTCGGGAAAATCCTTTCCGCGACCACACGACATTGATTTACCAATTGCCCGAACCGTGCGACTGCTCGCTCGTGGTGGTCAACGCCTCGGGGCAAGTGGTGGAAAACGTCGGATTGACACAGCCAAACGGCTCCCTTGAATTGGGCCGGGCCTACGAGCCGGGCGTTCATTTCATCCATCTCAAACAGGCTGGTACGGTCGTCCAAACCCTTAAATTGCTGAAAGTTCGGTGAGATGAAAAGACTTAGCATTAGCACATTGTCTGATTAGCACACTACACTTAACAATGCTCAAAATCGGCCTTTTCGGATACGGAAAAATGGGACGAGCGATTGAATTGCTCGCTGCCGAACAAGGTATGGCCATCGTGTGGCGCGTCACGCGGGAAAACCGCGCGGAAGTCACCCCGGCGTTGCTGCGGCAAGCCGATGTCGTCATCGAGTTCACGCGCCCCGAATCAGCCTTCGACAATGTGATGCAGTGCCTTCGAGCGGGCGTGCCAGTGGTGAGCGGCACCACGGGTTGGCTGGAGCGGCTCCCGGAAGCACAGGAATTTTGTGAGAAAAATGGAGGTGCGTTGCTTTGGGCTTCCAATTTTAGCATCGGGGTCAACCTCTTTTTCGCGCTCAATACCTACCTGTCAAAAATGATGGACGAACGCCCCGAATACACCCCTGCCGTCACCGAAATCCATCACATCCACAAACTCGACGCCCCGAGCGGCACCGCCCTCACTTTGGTGCAAGGCATGGTGGAGCACGTGCGCCGATTGTCGGGCTGGGCCTTGTCGCCCCCGATACCAGTGCCGGGCGAAATTCCAGTGAGCGCCATCCGTGAGGGAGAGGTGCCCGGCACCCACATCGTCGCATGGGCAAGCCCTGCTGACGAAATCAAAATAGAGCATCGTGCCCATTCGCGTCTGGGTTTTGCGAGTGGCGCACTATTGGCCGCCCAATGGCTGGCAGGCAAACAAGGCTTCTTCTCAATGCAGGATGTCTTGGGAATTGAGGAATGACGAATGGGAAATGACGATTTGTGTGTGTCCAAAATAAATTGACCAAACCAGTCAGTCACATCTTATGCGAAATAGGGGTTGAGGTAAAATACTTAAAACGCGCACTATTCAAGGGGTGATTTCAAACCACCCCCTGAATAAATGCTTGAACATCAGATAATAAAGAAATTCAACCCCTAACTTGCAAGTATTTCAAAAAGCAACAGGCCGGGATAGCACTGCGGGCTGCAAACAGTACCGCATCCCCGCCACCGCCCTAATATTTTCCGCTCGCCTTTCCCTACCTTTGCTCCTTCTTTCCGGCGAACTAAAAGTTCGCGTTACATTTTATGCAAAAAATCCTGATTCTCGATTTTGGCTCGCAATACACCCAACTCATCGCGCGGCGGGTGCGCGAGATGAACGTCTTTTGCGAAATCGTTCCCTACAACAAAATGCCGGAATTAACACCTGACATTAAAGGTGTTATTCTCTCCGGCAGTCCTTTTTCCGTGCGCTGGCCCAACGCGCTGCGGCTCGACCTCAATCAAATCGCGGGCAGAAAACCCCTGCTCGGCATCTGCTACGGGGCGCAACTCACGGCGGATTTTTACGGCGGCGAGGTGGTGCAGTCCGAAAAGCGCGAGTACGGCAAGGTGATGCTCCAGCACAACGCACCGAACGACCCCTTCTTCGCAGGCATCTCCAAACGCTCGCAGGTGTGGATGAGCCATTCGGACACCATCTTGCGCTTGCCGGAAGGTTTCGAGGTGTTGGGGCATTCAGACACGATTCCCTACGCGGCCTTCCGCTCGAAAAACAGCCAATTTGCCGCGCCGGTGTACGGTATCCAATTCCACCCGGAGGTGTATCACAGCCTCGAAGGGTTCGAGATTTTGAAAAATTTTGTCCGCGACATCTGCGGTTGCACGGGCGACTGGACGGCGGCGCATTTTGTGGAAGAAACGGTGGAGACCCTGCGCCAACAAATTGGCAACGAGAAAGTGATTATGGCGCTTTCGGGCGGCGTGGACTCCACAGTGGCCGCCACCTTGCTCCACCGCGCCATCGGCGCTCGGTTGTTTTGTTTTTTTGTGGACAATGGCCTGTTGCGCAAAAACGAGTTTGAACAGGTGCTTCACTCTTATGAGGACATGGGACTTAACATCGAGGGCGTGGACGCGAAACAACGGTTCTACGCGGCACTCGCGGGCGTGAGCAACCCAGAGGAAAAACGCAAAATCATCGGAAGGCTTTTCATCGAGATTTTTGAGGAGGAATCGGAGGCGCACCCCGATTTTCAATGGCTTGGACAGGGGACGATTTACCCCGACGTGATTGAATCCATCAGCGTACACGGGCCGTCGGTGACCATCAAGAGCCACCACAACGTGGGTGGTTTGCCTGAAAAATTGAAACTGAAAATCGTGGAACCACTGCGGATGCTCTTCAAAGACGAGGTGAGGCGTGTAGGCAAAGAACTCGGTGTGCCGCCCAATATCCTGAACCGCCACCCCTTCCCCGGCCCGGGCCTTGGCATCCGCATTTTGGGTGACATCACCCCTGACAAAGTGAAAATGCTACAAGAAGCCGATGCCATTTATATCGGAAAACTCCGCGAACACGGCCTCTACGACGAGGTGTGGCAAGCCGGGACGATTCTCTTGCCCATTCATTCTGTGGGCGTTATGGGCGACGAACGCACCTACGAGCAAACCATCGCCCTCCGTGCCGTCAACTCGACCGACGGCATGACGGCAGAGTGGAGCCGCCTGCCATACGACTTCCTCGCCGAGGTGAGCAGTGAAATCATCAACAACGTGAAAGGCATCAACCGCGTGGTTTTTGATATTTCGACGAAACCACCGGCGACAATTGAATGGGAATAAAAGGGGGGTAAGGGTCATTAAGGGTCATTAAAGGTCATTAAGGGTAATTTTTGAGTTAGGCAAGCTTCATCAATGACCCCTAATGACCCTTAAGAGAGTGTTCAGAAAAGTGTGTCAAACCATACCGGATGTTTTCTTTTTACGCAATACACGCCGCACTTAAAGGAATGTAAATTATTGAAAACCAAAACTCTGTGCCCTTCGTGCCTCTGTGTTTTCTTATCGTCTCCCTTGGGATGACACAGTTTTCTAAACACTCTCACCCTTAATGACCTTTAATGACCCCTAATAACCCCTAATAACCCCTCACCAACCTTCCCACGCCCACCGCCTTGCCACTCCCGTCGCGCAAAATCACCGCGTACGCCCCGGCGGCCAAGCCCCCCAGACCCACCCGCCACGCCGCGCCCGCCGCCGACACCCGCTCCGACCGAACCAGCCGACCCCGAGCGTCGTACATCTCCAGCACCGACGGCATCGCCCCCTCCCACCGCAGCCACGCCCCCTCCCCCGCCGGGTTCGGCCAGATGACCAGCATGGCCACGCCCTCCGCCTCCGTCACGCCCACCAGCGCCTTCACCTCGAACGTCCACGCCGCCTCGCAGCCCCGCGCGTCCGTCACCGTCAGCGCGTAGGTGCCCTCCGACAGCCCCGCAAGAATGGCCTCCATGCTGCCGCCCGGCTCCCACAGGTAGGCGTAGGGCGGCGTGCCGCCCGTCACGCTGTTCACCACGATGCCCCCGTCGGCGCTCTGGGGCGTGGAGGGCCGGGTGACGGTGGCGGCGAACTGCAGGGTGTCCGGCTCGGGGATGTCGAAGGAGAAGGTGGCCGTGCAGCCCCAGCCGTCGGTGACGGTGACGGAGGCCGGGCCGGGGCCGAGGTTGGTGTCCACCGAGTCGGTGGCGCCGGAGGGCGACCACAGGTAGGCGAAGGGGGGCTTCCCGGTGAGCGCCCTGACGGAGAGCATGGCGTCGGCGGCGCCGAAGCAGGAGATGGGCTGGCCGTCCACCTGCAGGGTGGGCGCGGGGGCGGCGGGCACCGTGACGGAGGCCGTCAGGGAGTTTCCCCTGGCGTCGGTGACGGTGAGCAGGTAGTTGCCGGGGGCGAGGCCGGAGAGCGAGTCGCCGGAGAGGGCGCCGGACTGCCACTCGAAGGCGAGGGGCGGGCATTCGCCGACGAGGGGCAGGGCGATGGCGCCGTCGGGCAGGCCCGCGCAGGCGGCCTTGACGTCCGGCGCTGCGGCGAGGGCGAGGGCGGGGGTTTCGTAGGCGCCGATGTCCACCGTGCCGTCCTGTATGCGGGGGTTTCCGGCGAGGTCGGTGGGGATGTTGGCGGCGTGGAGGTTGTTGCCGGCGTTGACGAGGGGGGAGCAGCCTTGGAGGCGGAAGTCGCTGGCGGCGGGGTTGACGAACATGGGGTCGAGGCCGGTTTGGACGTTTTCGCAGAAGACTTGGTAGAATCCTATTGATGAAGCACAATCAAGAGTATCTAAGACGCAATGACTGATATGGTACTCCGGGGGGCCAATACTGGCACCTATTCCATAAAAAGAATTTAATGATAATCTATCGAATATACTATTCTGAAGAAAAATCTTTGAATTTTGCTTGCTTGAGCAAAGTTCTTCCATAGAGCAATCATAAAAAGTAGAGTTTATTAATGTTATCTCACAAAAAGATTCGGTATGAAAAAGATTCTGACATGAAGAGTTTAATACCTTCACATGAAATGCAAGATAATTGACTGAAGTTGAATGAAACAAGGATGTAAAGTGAGAATTTTCAATAAAAATGTCTTTGTAAATTGATGTTGCAGATGCTTTTACTGGGACTCCGGATATACAGCTTATTATGGAATCTCTTACGAAGTAAATCTTCCCCCCAAATAAGGCATCATAGCCAGCAAATATAGGTTTCCCAGAGTTTGTCTCTTCAAAGCGATTGTCAATTATTGAAGCGACTGTTTCTCCCGATGTCAGGTCAATATTGTCAAACCAAACGTCGGTTACAAAGTATGAATTTGCCTCATTTCGTAAAAAGGTACAATTGCTAATGGACGCTTTTTTAAGATAAAGCAAATTGCGATTTTGTATTGCTAAAGCACTATGCTTGTTTTCAATAAACCTGCATCCTTCCACCCTTACTTTTGCTCCGGCGTTTCGCCCCACCCTCAGGGTGGCTCCTCCGCCGCCCATTACGGCATCGTTTTGCGCGAACTCGCACCGATACACGTCAATCACGTCCGTCCGCTCGGCATCCAGCACGAACAGCCCGCCGCCGTTGCGACCGGCGAGGTTGCCTGTGAACCTGCAGCCCTCGAAGTCCATCCTGTCCACCCAGGCGCAGCCGTTGCGGTACAGCCCGCCGCCGTCCTGCCCGGCGCGGTTGCGCTCGAACACGCAGTCGCGGAAGGTCGGGGCCACCGACCCCGTGCCGCTGCCGTCCACGTACACCGCCCCGCCGTGCAGCCGCGCGTAGTTGCGCTCGAAGCGGCAGTTGGAGACGGTGCAGTAGGCCTCCTCGTCGCGTGCCATGACGAACAGCGCGCCGCCCGCCATGCGCGGCAGGTCGGCGGCCGCGACGCCCGGATAGTCGGCCTGTCCGAAGCGGAACACCAGCCCGTCCACCACCGTCAGGCTGTCCGGCTCCCCCATGTAGAGGATGGTGTAGGAGTTGTCGGTGCTGTCGCCCGCCGTGCCGATGTCGCCGCTCAGCACGGTGGGGTGGGCCTGCCAGTCGCGCTGCGCGAGGTCGGCCTCGGTGCCGGCGAAGCCGCCGTAGAGCGCCACGCCGCTTTTGAGGTCGAAATAAATGTCCCGGGCGGTGCCGGTGGTGGGTCTGTACTCGCCCTCGGCCACCCACACCTCGTCGCCGGGCTGGGCGGCGGCGAGGGCGGCGTGCAGGTCGGCGTATGCGTCGGCCCAGGAGGAGCCGTTGTTCTGGCCGGTGGCGGCGTGGTTGACGTGGAGGCGCTTTTGGGATAGGGCGGGGCCGAGCGCCCCGAGGAGGAGTATATGGAGGAGTAGGATGTTTTTCATGAGAAAAGTCGTGTGTTTGGTTTGTGTTTGAAAGCGATTCGTCGGAAAAGAGGCCGTCTCACAAGTTTAAATTTCGACAGGATTAACAAGATTTACAGGTTTTTTTACCCGAAAAAGGGCGCGAATCTTGTCAATCCTGTCAAACAAACATCACTTATGGGACATCCTCTTGAGAAGCGGGCGCGTCCGTCATTGCCGGATGAAGGTGCCCTTCGCCCGCTGCTTGCCGTGCCGCAGCTCCCAGTGATAGACCCCGGCGGGCCACTCGGCGGCTTGCGGCACGGTCAGCGCGTGCGGGCCTTGTTCCAATGCGTACTCGCGGAAAAAGACCCTCGTGCCGAAGGCGCCGTAGATGGACAGCCGTGCATTGCCCGCTTGCGGCATCGTCAGGTCGAAACCGACCTCGGCGACGGCGGGGTTGGGGCGACAGGTCGCCGACAGGGGGTTGTCGCCGGCTTGCTCGCGGCTTTCCGTTTCCGGCGCGACCCTCAGCCGGAGCGCGTGGGCATGGCCCGCCTCGCCCCAGCCCAGCCCGGCAAGCGCCTCGTCGTCGAGGCGCAAAAGGCCGCCCGGGTCGGGGATGTCGCGCTTGGCCCGGAAGGCGAGGCGGAACAGGGCTTGGCCTGCTTGCAGGGGCGCCTCCTCGCCGGGCTGGGCGAACCACAGGGCGCGGACGAGGCCCTGCCCGGCCCGAGTGAGGCCGAAGTTGCCCTCGTTGAGGCTCCCCAGGTCGCCCTGCGCGGGGCCGACGAGCTCCAGCGCGTCGGGGTCGAAGCGCAGGGCCATCTGCCAGGCGACGAGGGGCACACCCGTGGCGGCCCGCACCGGCAGGGCGAAATGCTCGCCAGCCCTGAGGGGGCTCGCGGGGATTTCGAGCGCGGCCTCGCCGACGGGTTTTTGAAAAGCGTCGCAGTCGTTGGAGCAGCCCGTCAGGGCGCTCAGGTTGACGTCGCCCACCTTGATGGCCACGAAGTCGGCTTCGGCGGTGGGAAGGGCATATGTTCCATTTTCTGGAAAAGTGGTTTGGAAAGGGTCGCTTGGATTGGGGAACACATACGACTTGGGCACAAAACGCCACGAGGTGTTGTTTCCGGGAAGCGTGTCGGCAAGGCCCAGTATCAGCTTTCGCAGCTCAGCGATGTCAAACGTCGTGATGCTGTTTGACTTGTTCGCGTCGGCGGCAATCATCTTATACGGGCTGTCCAGGACTTCCAGCCCAAGTATGTGCTTTTGGATGAGCACGAGGTCGAAGGTGGTCACGCCGTTGAGGGGGTTGTCGTTTTTGGAGGGGGTGACCTGATACTGGCTGACGCCCTCGCACACGCACTTTGAGTATGGCACCGCGCAGGAAGACGAGGCGCTGGGCAGGTTGGCGACGAAATTGATGGGAGCGCACCCCCCGCCCACGGGCGCGACGTGCACGCTCACGGCATCCACGAAGCAGCCGTTCTTCGTGGCGATGTCGCCCTCGATTTTTTTGGGGCAAAGCAGGCCCATGTTGTGGATGGCGGGGCGGCACTCGTCGGTCGAGACGTTCTGGATTATCCGCTTGACGGTCACGCGCCGCGCCTTGCCGCTCATCACGCAGCCGCCGCTGCCATTAAACTCTATCCGGATGCGGGTGTTGGCATCGAGGGTGATGCCGTCGGCATCGTTGATGCACAGGTTGACGGTGTTGCCCGACACATAAAAACAGCCGCCCGGGCAATCGTAAGGGGCTGATGTCGGGCACGTTATGTTCTCCAGATAGGCACCCGATATGGTCACGCCCGGCTGCAGGTCGAACTCGAGCAGCGCCTTGAAAATTTTGAATGCTCGGGTGGGCTCATTGCCGAAGTTCCAGTTCAGTCGCGCGTAAGCCGCCAAGTTCCCGCACTCGCTGGGCGGCACCGACGAGGGCTCCACCGTCAGCCACATGTCGGGACAGGGCGGCTCGCCCATGTGGGCGCACTCGACCGACCCTTCGGAGTCGGGGGAAAAAGCGTGGCACTGAAAACTGGGGCCGGTGCCGATGCTCTGCCCGCTTCGGACGCGCCCCGGCCTCAGGGTGGCCGTGAGGGTGTGCGTCTCGCCGGCATCCTCGGGCCTCGGCACGCGGATGGTGAAAAGAACCGTGCCGCCCGGAAGCCCCGATGCCGAAAACGACGGGTACCTGGCGTGCAAGAGGTACCTGACCTTGTCCTCCACCTCCAAAACCCGCACCGTCGGGAGCGGGATGCCGCCGTTGAAGCCCGTCGCTTGAGGGGGGGCGTTCATCCGGGGCGCGTTGGGGCCCGCGCAAGCGATTTCCACCGCGAAATCCATGAAATTCACGTCTGGCGGAAGCATGGACACCGTGACGGGGACGAGCATGAAGAGCGGGCTGACACAATTGGCCTCGAGGGACAAGGTGGCCGCGGACGCGACAGAGGGCGGCGGAAACGTCGAGACGGTGTTCCCGATGCAGCCCGGCTGGCTCGTGCACATATGGAAATCGTTGACGTAGCTCAGCTCGGCGCACTCCAGCCCGAACTCCTCCCCCGGAAAGCCGTCCACGAAGACCTGAAAGAGCGGCTGGGTGGTCCGGTATTGCTGAAAGGGGATGAGGGGCGTGACCTCGCCCGTCATGTTTGTCACCAAAAGGGTGGCCTCGCCCTCCTTGGCGTCGAAGGTGACGGCGGGGTTGCCGTTGCCCAAAAACGCGGCGAGGCAAGTCGCCGCCTCGGTGAGCGGCTCGTTGATGGACGTGATGGCGCCTTTCGCAAGGTTGAGCCTGACTTTCACGACCAAATGGGCGTAGCCCATGTTGAAGTTGCCGTTCGACCAGGCGCCCGGCGCGGGCGGCACGGCCCTCAAAAAAACGTCGTATCGCATTCTCTGGCAGTTGGTGGGGCCGCAACAGGGAAAACAAAGGGGCTGGTCGTCGGCGCTCCCGTCGTACGGCGACGGCACTATCTCTATTTGCAGGGAGCCGCAGGGCGGGTGAATGGCAGGGCCTGTCTGTGCCGACAGGCCTGATGCCAAAACGAGCCAGCCGAGGAGCGGGAAAACCGCCTTGAGCAGGCGGTGCGCGGCCAAACAGGGTGTCACGGCTCTTGAGACGGGGTTTTCCGTGAGCGTGCCGAAAGGGGCAAGGGATTGAGACGGGGCGCCGGACGATTCAATGTTTCGCCCCCCCCCCCCCGTTTTTTTCGGAAGATAATTTTGTCAAGCATGGTAAAAGGTTTTTGAAAAATGAATGAATAACGGTTTGCATGATGCTCAAGGGATGATTGGCCTGCCACTCGCCGCCGCGTCGTGTCGCGGCAAGCGTCCTTCAGCCGCGTCCTTTGCGCGTGAGCAAGGGACGCTCCCCATTGTGGGGGCAGGGCTTGTTAACGGAAAACAGATTAGAGGCCCGGCCGGGCGCGATAAAAAAGGTAGCCTTCGTCGCTGGAAAAAAAGATGAACACCGAAAAACGCGCGGATAATCTGTGGGGATTATTGTCAGGGTACTCGTACACTCACATATCGGTCGGATACATGGTACAGGTCTAAAGAACACATAAAACTCATAAAACTAAGGCTGTGGCAAAGATAGTCAAGGGGGCGCAGAACCAAACCCGAGAGGTGAGTTGTGTCAAAAATTAACATACGCTCAAAACTCCAACCTCGCTCTATTACTTTTGCCCCATGGCATCGAAGAACCCTGCAAAGACGTTTCTTTCAAAAAACAGAAGATGAGCCTCCGCATACTATCATT
Organism: Saprospiraceae bacterium; assembly: GCA_026129545.1. NCBI lineage: Bacteria > Pseudomonadati > Bacteroidota > Saprospiria > Saprospirales > Saprospiraceae > Saprospiraceae bacterium. The sequence goes on along the minus strand of JAHCHX010000002.1, from coordinate 179,904 downwards.
TTTATTGTTGCTGACGGTCACTACTCAGGGCTGCTATCGCCTCAGGGGCATCACCATTGATGCTCGGGTCAACACCTTTTTTGTCGTCACTTTTGAAAATATCGCCCTCAACGCGCCTCCCACTTTGAATGTGGAGTTCACGGAGCGCCTCAAAGACAAAATACGCACAGAAACGCGACTGATACTCAAGACCGAAGATGCTGACGTGCAATTCAGCGGAAAAATTCAGGATTTCAGGGTGGTGCCTGTGGCACCGAGGCCCGGCGAAACTGTAGCTTTGAACCAATTGGTCATCGTGGTGCAGATTAACGCGGAAAATATGATGGAGGAGAAGGTCGAATGGCCGCGCGAGAAAACATTCAGCCACTTTGCGGAGTTTTCGAGCCAAACCGACTTGCTCGCCGTGCAAGACCAACTTGTTCGTCAAATCGGCGACCAATTGCTCGAAGACATTTTTAACTATTATTTCAACAACTGGTAAATCGGAATTGGGAATTACAGGATTGCCACCAACAATTTCAACACTTTGACACAAGAACGTTTTCATCGTTTGCTCGACAACCCGGAGCTCCTGACGACCATCCCTTACGAGGAGATGAAAACGTTGGTATTGACTTACCCCTACGCCCACAACCTGCGCTATCTACTGGCACTCAAAGCCCATCAGGACGAACATCCCGACGCGGAGCGAATGTTGAACACCGCAGCCGTATATAGCCTCGACCGCACGCAACTTTTTCACCTGACCGCGATAAAAATACCCTCGTTCCAACCCCTGACCATCATGATGGAAGAAGCGGTGCTGGAACTCAAACCCATCGAGGAGGTACAGCGCGAACTCGAGGCATTGGCTCCTCAAACACGCCCCGAAAAAGTGGAAACGGCCACTTTTGCTCCTTCGCCTCCATCCCTGCCGACCGAAACGAAGCCACCTGAAAAGCAGGCCATTTCAGAGGCGCCCAAAAAATCACCGCTTCCCCCGTCTGTCGCCCGCGAGCCTTTTGCCGCATGGATAGCACGGTTCAATCCTCCGTCGCTGACGGTAGGGCCAAGGCAAGGCGACATCACCCCTGCGGCGACAGAAGCGCCTCCGGCCCCCAATAGAGCGCCCACGTCGCCACCCGAAGAAAAGCCACACACTGGCCTCTCTGCTCAGGAACTCGCCGAGCGCAGCGTGGCGGAGAACAAGGATGTAATTTCCGAAACGCTGGCCCGTCTGCTGGCCAAGCAGGGTTATCGCGACAAGGCAATAAATATGTATGAGCGGTTGCGTTTGGCGTTTCCTGAAAAAAGCGCGTACTTTGCCGCCGAAATTGAAAAACTTAAAAAATAGACGAAGATGTTATCTACTCTCTCGGTTCTGATTGCCCTGATAAGTGTGCTGTTGATGTTGGCGATATTGATTCAAAATCCCAAAGGAGGCGGCATTGACGCGACTTTTGGCGGACAGGCGCAGCAGTTGTTTGGCGCGGCGCGTTCCACTGATTTTATCGAAAAAGCAACATGGGTGTTGGCTGGTGCTTTGGCGGTGTTGTGCATCATCGCCGTGCTGACCGTTGGCACGGGTGGCCCGGCATCCCCCACCGACCTTCCGCCGTTGCAGTCGCAATAATTTTTGCGCTGACAAAATGAATGAGAGGTGTCTCATAGGTCATCATGGCATGACGTATGAGACACCTTTTTTTTGCCCACAGATACCGTATGCTTTTTTCGCCACTTGAATATAACTCTCATCGCCAAGTTTTGGGCATGGCTAAAAGCGCAATTTGCGCAAAAGCAAGGGGAACAATCATTGCAATCTGACAAATCCTAACGAATCAAGGTATAATTCAAGCGACGGCCTTGTATTTGCGCAAATCATTCGCCAACAAATGTAGTTTTGCCGCAGAAAAAAACGGGTCGAATGAGTCATCGCAAAATCTTCTTTTGGTCTATCACCGTCGCATTGGCGGGCTTCTTGTTTGGGTTCGACACGGTGGTTATTTCTGGTGCTGACCTTTCGCTGCAAACCCTTTGGCCAAGGGGCGAAGTTTTTCACGGCTTTGTCGTCATGGCTTCCGCCCTTTGGGGCACGGTGGTGGGTGCCATGCTGGGCAGCATCCCGACGGATAGGTTGGGCCGCAAAAACACCCTGCTCTGGATAGGCATTTTCTACCTCGTGTCCGCATTGGGTTCGGCGCTTGCCAACGACCCGTGGGTGTTTGCCTTCTTCCGCTTTTTGGGGGGGCTGGGCGTGGGTGCCTCCACCATCGCTGCCCCTGCCTACATTTCGGAAATCGCTCCGGCCAACGAGCGAGGCAAATTGGTGGCGCTGTACCAGTTCAACATCGTGTTTGGCATCCTCGTCGCATTTCTTTCCAACTACTTGCTGAGTGGTCTTGGCGACAACGCTTGGCGTTGGATGGTGGGCGTGGAGGCCATCCCCGCTTTCCTGTATGCCGTGATGGTGTTCACCGTGCCCGAAAGCCCGCGCTGGCTTTTGGTGAAGCGCCACGACCGGGCGGCAGCGGCGCAAACGCTGCGCCTCATTGCTCCGCATGCCGACACGGAGGCGGAAATGCGCCGCATCATGGCTGACCACGATGAGTCCGACAAGAGCGAGACAATTTTTACGCTGAAATACCGATTCCCCTTGGTCTTGGCTTTTTTGGTAGCATTTTTCAACCAGTTTTCGGGCATCAACGCATTCCTCTACTATGCCCCTCGCATTTTTGAAATAGCAGGCTTGGAGAAAAGCGCTGCCTTGCTTAGCAGTGTGGGTATCGGCGTGACCAATCTGATTTTCACCTTGCTCGGCCTTTCGTTGATTGACCGTTTTGGCCGGCGTCAGCTCATGTATATCGGCTCAATTGGGTACATCTTGTCGCTCTCGTGCGTGGCCATCGCCTTTGCTATGGGCATCAAAGGCTTTGCGGTGCCTATTTTTTTGTTTTTGTTCATAGCAGCACACGCTGTGGGGCAGGGCGCGGTGATTTGGGTTTTTATCTCTGAAATTTTCCCCACACACCTGCGAGCAAGCGGTCAGTCTTTGGGCAGCTCGGTGCATTGGGTGTTGGCGGCTGCCATTCCCTCGCTGATACCTGTGTTGTTCACCCGCATAGGCGCGGCACCTGTTTTCGCCTTTTTTGCCTTTATGATGGGGCTTCAACTCCTGTTCGTGTGGCGAATGATGCCAGAAACGAAGGGTGTTTCGCTGGAAGATTTGGAAAAGAGATTGACTGCGAGAGACTAAAAGCACAATCCGCTCAATATCAAAGGAGCGAAATCTTGGTGAACTGACAAATCTTGGCGAATCAAGAGACTTGTTGCGGTGGAGGGCTTTGGCGAAGGGAAAGCCCTTTTTCCGACTGGCTTCGTTAAATTTTTCGCCGAGTATGTCCGATTTCGACTGCAAAATTTGCCTTGCCAACCAAAGGAAATGACAACCCCCGTCACTCAAAGCCCTCCACCGCAACAAGTTCAAGGTGTAAAACATGAAAAATGCCATTTTGACCTTACCGCTCATCTACATCGGCTGCGCGATTTGTGGGTGCAACACCCCCTCCTCGCCTTCCAACAAGGAGGCTTTGGAGTATTCGGAGCCGCATCGTCCTCAATTCCACTTTTCCCCAAAAGAAAAATGGATGAACGACCCGAATGGGATGTTTTTCTACGAGGGTGAATACCATTTGTTTTATCAATTCTATCCCGACTCGAATGTGTGGGGCCCGATGCATTGGGGCCATGCGGTGAGCAAGGATTTGACGCATTGGGAACACTTGCCCATTGCACTGTATCCCGATTCTTTGGGCTATATTTTTTCGGGCAGCGCCGTGGTGGACTGGAAAAACACCAGTGGATTGGGCCATGGGGCTTCGGGCCAGCCCCCTATCGTCGCCATTTTTACCTATCACGATATGGAGGCGGAAAAAGCGGGGCGCAGCGATTATCAATGTCAGGGCATCGCTTTCAGCCACGACAAAGGCCGCACTTGGACAAAGTATGAGGGAAACCCCGTATTGCCCAATCCCAAACAAATCCGCGACTTCCGCGACCCAAAGGTGCGTTGGGACGAACGCTCCGCGCAGTGGGTGATGGCATTGGCCGCGTACGACCATATTCAATTCTGGGGTTCGCCGGATTTAAAAAAATGGCGGCACCTCAGCGATTTTGGCAAGGAATGGGGCGTACACGGTGGGGTTTGGGAATGTCCTGATTTGTTCCCAATCGTGGTAGAGGGAACCAACGACACCCGCTGGGTCTTGCTGGTCAGTATCAATCCGGGGGGGGCGAACGGAGGGTCGGCCACACAATACTTCGTCGGCGATTTTGACGGCCAACATTTCAAACTCGACGATTCCTTCGTGCCTTTGGTGCGCGACGAAAAAGCGATTTGGCTCGACTATGGGCGCGACAACTACGCAGGGGTCACTTGGTCGGACATACCCAACGACGACGGTCGCCGCCTGTTCATGGGCTGGATGAGCAATTGGGACTACGCCACGGCGGTGCCTACCGCCGTCTGGCGGAGCGCCATGACGCTGCCCAGAGTGCTTACCTTAAACAAAACAAGTGCGGGCTATCGGGTTTTTTCGCACCCCGTGGAGGCATTGAAACAACTCCGAACGACGAGGCGACGATTGGAGCCTATCGAAATAACGGGCACGCTCGACCTGACCAAGACCATCGGGTTTTCGCCCTCGCAGATGGAATTGATGCTCGAATTCGAGGTTGACCCCGGCACTGCTGTTGACTTTGGCGTGGAACTGTCGAATGCAAAAGGAGGGCGTTATCGCATTGGCTACAACGCTGGCACGGCTTTGTATTCCAGCGACCGCACCCAATCCGGGGAGGTGGCTTTTTCCGAAAAATTTGCCAACTCGGTTCACACGGCACCGCGTGTGTCGGCGGACAAGAACATCCGGCTGCACTTGTTTTTTGATGTGAGCTCGGCTGAGCTGTTTGCCGACAACGGCGCTACCGCGTTGACGGACATTTTCTTTCCCAGGGAAAACTTTTCCACCATCAAAATCTACGCTGAAAACGGGAAAGTGAAACTGGCCAATGGCGAGGCTCACGCGCTCAAGCGAATCTGGAGATAGCCCTCCACTCTTCATCACTTCCGAAAAATACGCCGTTCCTTTGCCCCCATGCTTGGAGCGTTTTGGAACCGTCCATATAGCCTCGACCGCTCGCCGCGTCACATCCTGTGGCGGGGAGCGGTGGTAGGTTTTTTCGTGTTCGTGTTTTTGTGGTTTTTCCAACCATTTGGCCTCAACACGCTGCCGAAAGGGCTGCTTTACGTCGCATTGGGGTACGGTTTGGTTTCTTTCGGCGTGATGACGGCGGTCGGCATGGGCATGCGCCTGTTGCCCAACGACTACTACACCGAAAAAAACTGGACGGTGGGCAGAGAAATCCTCTGGACGATGGTCAATCTGGCGCTAATCGGCTTAGGCAATATCCTGTATAGCGATGCGCTGGGCTTAGTGGACTTGAGCTGGCAAAGCCTCATGTATTTTGAACTATACACGGTGGCCATAGGTATTTTTCCGGTGACAGCCTCTGTGCTGCTGAAGGAGGCGCGTCTGCACAAGCGATATGCGCGGGAATCAGCGGTCATCAGCCGCGATTTGCACGCACACCTCCCGGAACCCCTCGCCGTTGCCCCGGTGCGCATTCCCGCCGAGACCCGAGGCGGCGACCTCGTGCTGCCTGCGGATGCGCTGTTGCTCGTCCGTGCCGCCGACAATTATGTGGAAGTGTTTTTTGTGGAAAATGACCAATTGCGCAAGGTCGTCCTACGCAATTCGCTAAAAGCCGTGGAGTCTGCTTTGGCGACACATCCACAATTCATGCGTTGCCACAAGGGGCACATCGTGAATCTGCAACACATCGAGGACGTGAGCGGCAACGCGCAGGGCTACAAATTGCATCTTCCTCGATTGGACGCTCCGGTGCCTGTGTCGCGCCAACTCAACCAAATGCTGCGCGAACGCCTTGCCGTTCGCCCCTAAGGGCCGCCGTTCGCCCCTTTCCCCTTGTCGCTCGTCCCTGAATGGGCCGTTCGTCCCTTTCCGCTTGCGCGGCGAATCGGGTGGGCAAATCTTTGTCCCATCAATAGGGTTGTTGCGGTGGAGGCCTTTGGCGAAGGAAAAGCCTTTTTTCCGACTGGCTTCGTTAAATTTTTCGCCGAATATACCCGATTTCGACTGCAAAATTTGCCTTGCCAGTCGAAAAAATGACAACTTCCTTCACTCAAAGCCCTCCACCGCAATAGCTCTAATCATTTCTGAAAAAAACGACGCACTATGGAATCGCTTCGCTTGGCTCTTTTGTGGACGCACATCTTTTTTGGCTTCTTAGCTCTTTTGGCCGGTCTAATCGCTCTGGGCAGTGCGAAAGGCGGGAAAACACATCGCAGGGCAGGGACAGTGTTTTTCAACAGTATGCTGGCCGTGGCTTTCTCCGCGCTGGCGCTCGCAAGCATATCGCACAATTGGTACCTATTCTACATCGCGGTTTTTGCGCTATACCAGAACTATTCGGGCTACCGGGCGGTGCGCGACAAATCGCTGCGGCCATCCCCTTTGGATTGGTTGGTGTGGGTAGTGGCGGTGGTGGTGGCAGTGCTTATGCTCCTGACGAAGCACTTGGTGCTGCTTGTTTTTGGCGGCATCATGGCGCTGCTCACCGCGCGCGATTTGATGCTCTTTTCAGCGGTGCTGCGCGGCAAGGCGCTGCCTAAACAACAATGGCTCATCCGACATATCGGCATGATGGTGGGCGCATACATCGCCACCGTGACGGCCTTTGTGGTCGTCAACTTGCAGACGTTCAACCCGATGTGGTTGCCGTGGCTGGCACCCACCGCTTTGGGCTTGCCGTTCATGGCCTACTGGATGCGCCGCACCCGACAAACAAAAAAGCAAACTAGTGTCGCGTCGGGTCAATGACCAGACACGGCATTATCATTTGAAAAAAAACATGAAACAAATCCGCTTGCTTGCCCTGCAGCTCATCTTGTGCGGAACACTCCACGCTCAACAACTCTCCGACACAACTTACACCGCCGACTACCTTGACCGCAGCACACGGTTTGCGTGGACTACCTTAGGGGGCGACCTGACGCTTTTGCCGGGCGGACACATCGAATTGCCAAATCGAGGGCGCACCGACTTTGGGCCTACGCTGATGCCTCGGCTCACGCTCGGCGGCATTCACTTCTGGGGGCACGCCGACTTCTACGTCACCTTTCCGTTGCCGCTGCGCAAAAACTTCTCTGGCGCTCCTTTCGAGTCCGTGCATTATGCGGAGGGCATCGAAACGGGCGCGCGGGTGTACCCGTGGCGTTTGCGAGCGGGCACACTGCGTCCGTATATCGGCATCAGCTTCAAGCCCTTGTCCTACGGGCACGCCTTGCCAGAGACCGATTACGGGGTGGGCTTTCCGCGCAACCAACGTTTCGTGGGGCCAGTGCAGGCGGGGCTGACATACGCGACGCCCTCTTTTCTGTTCACGGGTGGCATACACCTCCTAAGGAAGCGGAATTTTCAATATGCCATCACCCCTGAACAGGAGACAAGCGGTGCTTTTCATGCTTTGTCGTTCACGCTCGGGGTGGTGAGATACTGGGACCTCGACCGCGATGCCCGCACGGAGCGCGGGGTGCAGCAAGAGAACCTTAAACATCATTTGTTGGAAAAAAACAACAAGATGAGCGCCTTCTATTGGGCCGTCGGGCCTTCGGCGGCACTTCAATTGGGCAAATCTCCCTATTTGAAAAATCAGCATCCTGCGCTGTATCGCACGCTGACTGGGGGTTTCATGCTCGATGTGGCGCTTGGGTACCACTGGGCGCGTCCCGACCTGAATGTCGGCCTCTCGTACCGGTTCATGGGCGATGAAATAGGCGCGTTCGATACCCGCCTCAGGTTGCAGCGCCATTCGTTCATGCTTGAAACGTACAAGTTTTTGTTCAACTACCTCGGTTTTGTGCCTTACGCTGGTGTGACTCTTTCCATGGAAAATCTTCGCCTGCGCGTCAACGACCAGCAAATAGCGGAGCAGAAGCCGGCCTTTGGGTTTATCGCAGGCTGGGATATTCGCGTGACGCGGACGGGCAGCAGCCTGTTGCGCACCAATTTGCGTTACATACCTGGCCTCGCCCTGATGGTGGATGGCGAGCGTATGCGCTTCGACCATCTGGAATTTAACTTCATCCAGTATGTGCGGTATATCGGCCGGGAACGGTTTTATGGCGGGTTTCGGAAAAAACAAAGCCGATAGGGTAGGGGTGGGACCCAAGGCAAACGCATCAAAATACAACCGACCTCTCCGAGGTTTGTGCGTTTTTGATGCGTTTGCCCTGGGGGGGCCAGACTGTGGAATAAATCCTATCAAAACGTTCAAGGCGAACATTGTACAGGAGAATTAGAGGAGGGGCATCGTCCCATTCACCGTAAGTGGGACGATGCCCCTCCTCCCACGCCGAGTTCAAGGCATGTCGTACCTATCCAAGTCCAGGGTTTGGATGATGGCAATCAACTTTTCGCCATATTGTTTGTCGGTCGCGTATCCCGCTTGCGCCAAGCCACGTGCCCATGCGCGATAGTCGGTGGGCTCCAACTCGAACAGATGCTTGTAGCGGCTGCTGTTTCGCAGAAATTGGCTGTGTGCGCGGTACCCGCCTTTGGCGTTCGCGTATTTCACGAAAAAATCCTTGTGCGTGTCGTCGGTGAAGTTGGCGCAGTGTCCTGCTTTGCAGCGTTTTGAAAAACATTTGATACCGAAATGGTTGTTGGTTTTCATTGCCAATTTGCTCTCTCCGGCGTTGCTTTCAAGCAAGCCTTGAGCTAGTTTGATGCTGGCGGGAATACCTGATTGTCGCATTTCGGCTATCGCAACGGGCGCAAACCGCTCCACATAGTCGCGGCATTTGGTGAGGCGAATTTCCATCTCCGAGGTTTGGAGGCTGTAGCGCCGGGCAAAGGCAGGGTCAATGGCAAACGTGACGTTGTTCAAGGCGTTGGGAGGCAGCGCTACCTCGACTTCCGTCAGTTTTTTTTCGCTTTTCTTGGGGTGCGGCGTGAAGCCAAACATCGCCGCCTTTACCCGCTCGCCTTGGGGCGGTTCGGTAGGCTGGCTCGTCTCTCCGAGCGAAACGGGGCCCAGGATGATGGAAACATTGTCGGTCCATACCAGATAGGTAAGCGCGACGACCAGCAGAAGCTTCCAAAGCAACTGTTCCTTTTGGGTTTCGGCTTGTTCGGCTGCCGCCACCCTGCTGCTATTGTGATTGGTGTGGGCGTGATTCAAACTTGCCATGTCGTAAAAATTTTTGTGTGAGAGGGACTGAATCTTTTGTTCAAAATGAAAAACGCCGCAATGTAACACAATTTGTTTTTTAAAAACAAACAATAAGTTTTTTATTTTTTGCGCTTAGAACACTCAAACCAAGTTTCTTAATGCCTCCACCAAGATTTCAAACAACTAAAAGATTGATTTGTAGCTGCTTAGATAGAGGCAGCGCCTCGAAACACATTCGAGGGTGCTGCTCCCCTTCACGAAAACATCTCGAACACCTCCCGCCCATTTTTCGGGGCAGTGCCCTTGCCCAAGTATTTGCTGCATAAGATATGGTCAACGCAAATCAGCCCCGTCCGCCTCACTTGGTCGGGCAAGCCCTAAAACAGGTTCTGGCAAGGTGGTTTTGAACGGACGGCGCTTACAATCCTATGAAAATCACGCAAATCAACCAAGGGACTCTTTAAATCCTCTTTAATCTGGGTATAAATCGCTGCAATTTTTGGGAATCCTCTACTTTTGCGTCATTCGTGTAGTTTTTACAAATAGTAAACCCACGCAGCAAACAACATCGAGTCACCTCCGGAATTTCCGGTTCAAGCCGAATAATCATGGTCATTATTGCCGACTGCGGTTCCACAAAGTCTGACTGGCTGCTCGTCCAAGGAGGACGCGACCACACCCTCGAAAACACCGTTGGTTTTAGCCCCTTCTTCCATTCCACCGAGGAAATCACGGCTATACTAAAGGAACAACTGTTGCCCAAACTGACACCCGAAAAAGTCAAAGAGGTGTATTTCTACGGCACAGGCATCCACGATGAACACCGCGCTGACATAGTGGCTAATGCCATCAAAGCGGTTTTTCCGAGAGCAACCGTGGAGGTGGAGCATGATTTGCTGGCAGCAGCAAGGGCCACTTGTGGCCACCACGCGGGCATCGCCTGCATACTTGGCACTGGCTCCAACAGTTGCTACTACGACGGGGAGCGCATTCTCGACAATGTGCCATCGCTCGGCTGGCTTTTGGGCGACGAAGGCAGCGGCACGCACTTGGGCAAGGCGTTGGTGCGGGCCAAGTTCTACCGCGAACTGCCTACCGACCTCAACAGAGCATTCGACACGGCCTACCCGGAAGGCATGGATGCCATCAAAGACCGCGTCTATGAAAAAGGGGCCAACGCTTACCTTGCCACGTTCACGCGCTTTCTGGGCGACCACATCAAGCACCCCTTCGTGCAGCATTTGGTGGCGGACAGCCTCGGCGAATTCCTCGACCGGCAGGCCTGCAAGTACAATGGCTACCAACACGTTCCCATTCATTTTGTCGGCTCCATCGCGCACCATTTTCAAGAAATCTTGATGCAGTGCATGGAGGCTCGCAACCTGAAACCCGGTGTCATCATCCGCAAGCCTATCTACCCGCTCGCGGATTATCACCTTCATCCGATTGAGTAAACACAAACTTCCATCATGGCAAAAGACATTAAACGAATCGCCGTGTTCACTTCCGGTGGCGATGCACCGGGCATGAACGCTGCCATACGCGCTATTGTGCGCAACGCTTTCCACAACGACCTTCACATCTACGGCATCATGCGCGGGTATGAAGGCATGATAGAGGGTCAGAAGCAAATCAGGCGCTTGGAAACCACCGATGTGAGCAATATCATCCACCGAGGCGGCACCATCCTGAAAACTGCTCGCAGTCAGGAGTTTATGACACCTGAGGGCCGCAAACACGCGCACGAAAACCTGACTTACAACGACATTGACGCGCTCATCGCCATCGGTGGCAATGGCACGATGACGGGGGCGCTCAAATTCATGGAAGAATTCCCCGACATACCCATCGTGGGCATTCCCGGCACCATTGACAACGACCTGTTCGGCACCGATTTTACCATAGGTTTCGATACTGCCGTGAACACAGCGGTGCAAGCGGTGGATAAAATCCGCGATACCGCTGACTCGCACAACCGCCTCTTTTTCGTGGAGGTGATGGGGCGTCAGTCGGGCTACATTGCCTTGCACACCGCTATCGCTGGAGGCGCAGGCGGTGTTTTGATACCCGAAGAGGAATCTTCCATTGACGACTTGATAAAACTGCTCAAGCGCGGAGCCAAACGCTCCAAACTTTTTAGCATTGTCATCGTGGCGGAGGGGCATCAGATGGGCACCGTGTACGACATCGCCAAATATGTGGAGGACAAAATCGACGAATACGACGACATCAAGGTGACGGTGATCGGGCACCTGCAACGCGGCGGCTCGCCCTCTGCTTTCGACCGGGTGCTGGCCAGTGTGCTCGGTTTTTCCTCCGTCGAGGCATTGTTGAACGGGAAATCGGGCGTAATGGTCGGTCTAAAAAACAACAACGTACAGTACACGCCATTTGAGGAGGCCATTGCCAAGAGCAAGCCCTTGAACAAGGAACTGCTTCGCATGGCGCATATTTTGGCGCAGTAAGCATCTTTCCATCTTGGCTGAATTTACTTTGAAAATTTTCGAGGTTTCCCGTTTCGCAGCTGTTTTGGTGGAAAAAATCTCGTAAGTTTGAGCAAAATTTATGTAGGATGTTCGACGACAAACGATTGGCTGTCAAAAACTCAAAGGCATTTGTCAACCCTCTCATGCTGTTGGTGCGCAACGGCCCCGTGCAGATTAGAAGCAAAATCACCAAAGCGCAATTTCACCAATTCATGCTTCACCATGAGGAGGTAAAAATAGAGCGCGACAAACATGGTGTCATCACAATCCACCCGCCCATGACCTTGAAATCAGCCTATTATGAGGGTGAGGCTTTTTTTGCTTTGAAGCAATGGTCAAAGACCAACAATCTTGGCCGTGCCTTCAGCCCTTCCGCCGCTTTTGACTTGCCTGATGGCTCCACATACAAAGCCGATGGTGCCTGGATTTCGATGAAAAAACTCAAGCAACTGACCCCTGAACAGGCTGACGGCATCTCGTTTCTTGTGCCCGAATTTGTGATGGAAGTTCGTTCAAAGAGCGACACTGTTGCAAAGCTAAAAAAGAAAATGACCAATGTGTGGATGGCAAACGGGGTGCAACTGGCTTGGCTGATTGACCCACACAGCCAAAAAGCGTGGGTTTATCGCGCCGCCCTTCCGGTGGAAGAGGTGCCCAATTTCGATGCGACGCTTTCCGGCGAACCGCTGCTGCCGGGATTCGAGTTGGACCTGCGGGACTTGAAAGGAGGTTAAACTTTGTTAAAACTGTCGGCATCTGTAATTTGTCCCCAACATTTGCGACACTTACGTTGCAAATGTTGCTTAATGAAAAAAATCCTTTCCACCACGCTGCCCTTCCTTTTTTTGCTGCCCCTGCAAGCCCTCGCCCAACTCTCCGGCAAAGTCCTCGACGAACGCGGCCAACCGCTGGCCTTCGCATCCGTCTATGTGCGCAACAGCACCAATGGCACCGTCGCCAACGCTGAAGGCGAATACCGCCTCACGGTCGCCAACGGCACGCACGAGATTGTGTTTCAGTACATCGGTTACAAGCAAAAAATAGAGCTCGTCACCATCGCCGACAACCCCGTGCGCCTCAACACCCGCATGGAACCCGCCAACCTCGAAATAGCGGAGGTCGTCATCACCACCGAAGACCCCGCCTATCGCATCATGCGAGAGGTCATCGCCAAACGCAAATACTACAAAAACAAGGTGCGGGAATACAGCTGCGATGTCTATGTCAAGGGCTTTTACAAACTGCAAGATGCGCCCAAGAAAATTCTGGGAAAAGAAATAGGCAACATGGGCGGCATACTCGACACCAATCGGCAAGGGGTGATTTACCTGTCCGAATCCGTCTCGAAAGTGTACGCGCAAGCCAAACCAGAGCGCAAAAAAGAGGTGATGATTTCGAGCATCGTCAGTGGCTCGGACAATGGCTTTAGCTTCAACCGCGCCACATACACCGACTTCGACCTCTACGACGAACGCATCGAGATAGACCGCGAGATACTCTCGCCCCTCGCCGACAACGCATTCAGCTATTACAATTTCAAATTGCTCGGCAAATACCGCGACGAGAACAATTACGACATCTACAAAATCGGCCTATCGCCCAAGCGGTCGGCTGACCCAGCCTTCAGCGGCCACCTTTATGTGGTGGACGAATGGTGGAACCTCGCGGGCGCCGACCTCGCGCTCACGGGCGCGGCCATCAAACAACCCGTGCTCGACACGCTCCGCATCCAGCAAGAATTCGTGCCAGTCGAAAAACCCGACACCTGGCGGCTGCTGAGCCAAGTGACGGGCTTCAAGTTTGGCTTGCTCGGCTTCAAGTTCGACGGGTTTTTCAACGGTGTTTTTTCCAACTACGACCTCCGCCCACAGTTTCCCAAAAACCTATTCGACAAGGAGACTTTCAAGATAGAGGACGATGCCAACGAACGCGACTCCACCTACTGGACGACCATCCGACCCATCCCGCTCACGCTGGAAGAATCGGTGGACTATGTGCGAAAAGACAGTCTCCAGCGCATCTGGAAATCCGATGCCTACCGCGACAGCATAGATGCCAAAAACAACAAGTTCGAGTTCAGCAACCTGCTTTTTGGCTACACTTGGCGCAACTCGAAGAAACACCTCACGGTGAGCTATCCCTCCTTGACGGATGGCTTTCAGTTCAACACCGTGCAAGGTTGGCTCGTGAATTTTCGCCCCACCTTCAGCAAATACGACAGCGAGCAACGCCGCCGCTTTTGGCGGGCGGAAGGCAATGTCAACTATGGCTTTTCGGAAAAAACTTGGCGCGGCGGGCTGCGCCTCGAACGGCGTTTTGAAAGCAAATTCTACTCGAACCTCGAATTGAGCGGCGGCCTCGCGGCGGTCCAATTCAGCGACAAAGACCCTATCGGCGTGGGGCTGAACACATTCTACTCCATTTTTGCGAAGCGCAACTACATGAAACTGTATGAAAAAGGCTTTGCAAAAGCCGAGTACAGCCGCTACCTCATGCCGGGCCTTTGGCTCCGCGCCGATGCGGAATGGGCCAACCGACGAGACTTGAGGAATCGCTCGGACTATTCCACTTTCAACAAGAACCGGGTCTATACCCCCAATGCACCCCTCACGGGCACCGATGAGCCTTTTTTTGCTCAACACCAAGCCTTTACCATGCAGCTCATGGCCCGCATACGCATCGGCGAGACGTTTAGCAGTTACCCCAAATTCAGGGTGTACGAAAGCTCCGGCTGGCCTGAACTCTTGCTGCTATACCGCAAAGCCATTGCCGGGGTGGTTGGCAGTGATGTGAACTACGACTATGTGCAGGCGCAAATCCGCAGAAACGGCATCGGGTGGGGGCTGTTCGGCTACACGGATGTCAATGTGGCCGCAGGTATGTTCCTGACGGACAATCGTCTGGAATTCATCGACTTTCATCACCCAATGGGCAACCAGACACTCTTCGGAAAACCCAACAACTACTTGCGGGCATTTTTCCTGCTCCCTTACTACGACTTCGCCACGCGCCGACCCTTTGTGCAAACCCATGTGCAGCACCACCTGCAAGGCTGGCTGTTGGACAAAATCCCGTTGCTGCGAAAACTCCACTGGAAAGAAGTGCTTGGCGTGGGCGTCTATTACACCGAAAACACGGTGAACGCGGAACTGCTGCCCCAACGAACGCCTTATTGGGAACTCAACTTTGGCTTCGAGAACATCGGAATCAACTTCTTCCGGCCTTTCCGCATTGACGTGGTGACGGGCTTCTTCGGGGAAAACCACTATAAGACGGGCGTGGTGATAGGGATAGGGCTGTAGGATTTACGATTTGCGATTTACGATTTGCGATTTACGATTTGCGATTTGCGATTTGCGATTTACGATTTGCGATTTACGATTTACGATTTACGATTTACGATTTACGATTTACGATTTACGATTTACGATTTATACCTCGTGCCGCCAAGTTTTCAGCATGGTTGGAAGGATGAGATCACGTTTACTAAACTTCAAAAGTTTAGTAAACGTTACCCTAGACGATGCTGAAAACTTGGCGGCGCGAGGTATACGATTTGCGATTTATGATTTACGATTTGCGATTTACGATTTGCGATTTGCGATTTACGATTTACGATTTACGATTTACGATTTGCGATTTACGATTTACGATTTACGATTTGCGATTTGCGATTTACGATTTACGATTTACGATTTACGATTTGCGATTTACGATTTACGATTTACGATTTACGATTTGCGCGAATAACAGGTTGAAATAGCCCCGCCAAAGGCGGGCGAAATATGGGTAGTCAAGTAGTTCTTTTGCCTTGTCAGCTCCAGCGAGGCACAATGCGAGCAAGTCGTGCAGGTTTTTAACACACATTGCGCCCCGCTGGGGCTAAAAACAGGGCGTGGCTGTGGCTTTCTACCCATATTTCGCGTAAATCGAAAATCGCAAATCGCAAATCCTACTTTCCTCTTCCCTGCAACAGCACTAACACCGTGTAGAACATGATTTTGAAATCCAAGGCCAGCGACATGTTTTCGATGTAGAGCAGGTCGAAGCGAAGCCTTTGGAGCATCTGCTGGACATTGGAAGCGTAGCCATATTTCACCTGCCCCCATGAAGTGATGCCGGGCCGCACTTTGAGCAAGTGTTTGTAATGAGGGTTTTTTTCCAAAATCAAGTCAATGAAATACTTGCGCTCCGGGCGCGGCCCTACAAGCGACATATCGCCCCGCAGCACGTTCCAAAAATTGGGAATTTCGTCCAGCCGCCATTTGCGCATCACGGCGCCCCAAGGGGTGCAGCGGGGGTCGCCCTCGTGGGAGAGTTGGGGGCCGAGTTTCTCGGCATCCACATACATGGAGCGAAACTTGAAAATCGTGAAGGGCTTGCCATTCAGCCCCATGCGCTCTTGCGCGAAAAAAATTGGGCCGGGCGACGACAGCCTGACGCGGATGGCGATGTAGAGCAGCACGGGCGAGAGCAAAATCAGGACAGAGGCACTCACCAGCACATCGAGCAGCCGCTTGGTGACGCGCTGCCATTTGGGCATCAGCTCCTGCCGAATCTCGATGAGTACCGCGCCGAACACATGGTTCATCTTTACCGTGCCGAGCAAGATGTCGTACATATCGGGGATGATTTTCACCAGCACCTGCTCCCCAAAGTCGAACAGGACGTTGAGGATGTCGCGCAAGAGGTTGTGCTCGGAAGTTTCAATGGCGATGATGACCTCTTCGATTTCGTGTTCGCGGATGACGGCAGCCAGTTCGTCAAGTTTGCCCAATTTTGGCAGGTGTTCCTCCAGCACCTGTCCATTGCCGCCGTTGGTGTCAATGTATCCGATGAACTTGTTGCCCAGGCCTTTTTTGCGCCCTTTGATTTCGAGGTAGAGGTCGAGCGCATTTTGGTTGCCACCCACGAGCAAGGTGTTGAACGTGATTTGACCCGCTTTGAGGCGACGGCTTGCGCGCGTCAGCACGACCATGCGCATGGTGGCTGTGAGGAGAAAATGCAAGCCAAACAACACGACGAACGAGTGGTAAAACGTGCGGTAGTCGTACACTACATCGTCGAGGATGAGCGTAAAGAACAGGAAAAAGACCCCGAAAAAGGTGAGGAAGAAAGTGCGGGTGAGCGTGGCCAACCTCGACAAGCGGTAAATGTCCACATAATGGTCGAAGATGCTGTAGAGCAAAACCCAGCCGGTAGGGATGATAAAGATGCCGAGAAAGAATTTGGGATTGCTAAAAATCTCTGGGCTAAATGCTACACCTTCCACACTTGTTTTTCTCCAAATGAAAAACAATGCCCACGACAGCATCGCCATGAAAAAATCAGCGATGCCGTAAAATAAGGTGTCTCGTTTGCGTTGGCGGCGTAACAATTTGGGACGCGATGAAAATGTCAACAATCAAAAAGAGGGCAACGGTGCTGCCTCAACATGGGAAGTCTTCTAATAGTGCAGCAGCCGGATGTTGTCAAACATCACCTTGCCTTTGAGTTGGGTATATCGGCCAAACTCGTCTTTTGGCAGCGTGACGCGAAAAAACAACCGATGCTCCTCTTGGAGCGACACTATCAGGTATTCAGTCAGGTTGATGTAGATTTTGTTCCATCCTTCCGTGGGATTGAAGCGGTAAACGGGCTGGGCAAACTCGTTGGGGCCGCTCAGCAGGTACAGGGCAAAAGGTATGTCGTTGTTGTGATGCAGCTCCATCCATACCTCTTGCGCAGCAGTGGTGGGCAGCGGCACCCACTGGGAAGCGATGTCAATGGTCGGATGCGCGGTATCTACCTCCATGCGCAGCGATTTTCCGAAAAACGCCCCGTCCGTCGTCAGCTCGAAACCTGTTGCGCCGTCGCCGTCGCGGTTTTCAAATTGCAGAATGGTGTTGCCGTCGAACTCGCCCCCGTCGCCCCAGGGCTGCACCACCGCCGGGTCGTAAGCGGTCCAGGGGCTAATGGTTGGCTCGTCGTTGGGCGAAAACTCCACCGTTGCTTCGTAGCGTTTGAGGAAAGGGTAGATATTGGGCGTGACCAGAATACCGTTTTCTTTCACGCCGGGAAACACGGTGACTTTTTGGCTGCCCTCTGCCAAAATGGGAATCATGGCAGGCAGCGTGTATGCACCGAGAAATTCGGTGTTGACGTAGAGCCAGCCGTCCGTGACTCTTTGCCATTCCGCGCCACCTTTTTCATTGACCACAAAAGGCTCGATGCGCAGATAGGTTGGAATCGGTTCGGGTTTGTCGCAACCCGCAAAAGACCATGCGATGAGAACGACGAGAGGGAAAACATACTTTTTCATGTGTCTATTCGTGTTGTGGCGCATTGGGGGGCTTGGCGACTGTTTTGCAAGTCTATTTCGCCCGCATATACACTTCCATCGTCACGCCTTTAAAGTTGAAATGTTTGCGCAATTGATTTTCCAAGAACTGCTTGTAAGAATCGCGCACATAGTTGGGGTTGTTCACGAAAAAGGCAAACGATGGGTAGTGCGTGGGCAGTTGGGTCACATACTTGAACTTGGGATAACGTCCATGCACCGACGGAGGCGGCGTGGCCTCTATCACATTCAGCATAAGTTCGTTCAGTTCGGAGGTTTTGATGCGCCGCGTGCGGTTTTCGTACACCTCCATGGCGGCTTCCACGGCCTGAAAGATGCGTTGTTTGTCGGTGGCGGAAATGAACACCACCGGCACGTCGTCGAAAGGTGCCATTTTTCTCTTGATGGCCAGTTCGTAATCACGGGCGGTATTGGTTTCTTTTTCCATCAAATCCCATTTGTTCACGAGAATGACAATGCCCTTGTGTCGTTTTTGCGCCAAACGCAGGATGTTGAGGTCTTGCGCTTCGATTCCCTGGGTGGCATCAAGTACCAACAGGCACACATCGGCCTCCTCTACGGCCCGGATGGCCCGCATCACGGAATAAAATTCGAGGTCTTCTTCCACCTTGCTTTTTTTCCGAATACCCGCCGTGTCAATCAGGATGAATTTTTTCCCAAACTTGTTGTAAGTCGAATGAATAGAATCGCGGGTGGTGCCGGCCACCGGGGTCACGATGTTGCGGTCTTCGCCGAGCAGGGCGTTGGTGAGCGAGGACTTGCCGACGTTGGGGCGGCCGACGATGGCGAATTTGGGCAGTTCCGTTTCCAACGCCGGCTCGTTCTCGATGTGTTCCACCACCGCGTCGAGCAAATCGCCCGTGCCGCTGCCGCTGATGGATGCCACGAAGAACGTGTTTTCAAAGCCAAGCCCCCAAAACTCATTGGCTTCCAGCATATTGTTGTGGTTGTCCACTTTGTTGACCACGAGAAAAACAGGCTTGTCGCCGCGTCGCAGCATTTTTGCGATTTCCTCGTCAAGGTCGGTGATGCCCGTTTGCGCGTCCACCATGAAGATGATGGCAGCGGACTCCTCAATGGCGATTCTTACTTGGCTTCGGATGGCGGACTCGAACACATCGTCGGAGCCATGCACAAACCCGCCCGTGTCCACCACGGTGAATCGCTTGCCGTTCCATTCGCAAAAACCGTACTTGCGGTCGCGTGTCACGCCAGAAAAGTCGTCGGTGATGGCTTCGCGCATCCCGACGAGACGGTTGTAGAGCGTGGATTTTCCCACATTCGGACGGCCAACAATGGCTACTATATTTCCCATTTGACTACATTTGCCTTAACAAAGACCGGGCAAAAGTAGTTATTTTGCAACCAAACGTTTTGAGGGGGGCAACCCAACATTGCTTGATTTGGTCTTTCTGGGCTGAATGTCAACTCTTTGCTTCCTCAAAGTTTCTTTTTCCCCAACTTTTGTCTCAACAAACAAACGAACTCATTCCCAACTCGAAGCCGCCATGAACAAGATAATCTATCGAGACCCCAGTGTCACCATATTTCAAAGCGCCCTGTTTCAGACCAACTCCACCGTGGTGCGGACGGATGACGTGGTATTAGTCGTTGACCCGGCTTGGCTGCCCGACGAGGTGCTGGCAATTCGCCAGTATGTGGACAGCATCAAGGGCGAGCGCCCGGTGTTCCTCATTTTCACCCATTCCGATTTCGACCACATCATCGGCTACAAGGCATTTCAGGCCGACAAGGTCTTCATGTCGAAAGCGATGTCCGAGAACCCGCGCAAAGAGGAGGTCTTGGAAAATGCGCTTGAGTTCGACGAAAAATACTACATCGAACGCCCATACCCCATCGAGTACCCGCAGGGCGACTTTCTGGTCTACCGCGACGGGGTGCAGTATCGGCAGGGGCAGACCAAAATGACTTTCTATCTGACCCCCGGGCACACGGCTGACGGCATGATGATGGTAGTGTGGCAATTGGGGCTTTGCATCGCGGGCGATTATTTGTGCGATATTGAGTTCCCGTTTATTTATCACAGCAGCGTGGAGTATCTGAAAACGCTGGAAAAACTTCCGCGCATCCACGACCGCAATTGGTTCACCCGCCTCATACCGGGTCATGGCGAGCCTTCCCTTAGCATCAATGACTGGCTGCAGCGCCGCACGGAGAGCCTTGCCTACATCTATGCTTTGCGCGAGAGCATTGCCACGGGTGTGCAATTTGACGAAGCATCGCTGTGGTCGCGTTACCGATACCCGCGCCTTCAGCAGAAATATCACGCCGACAACATCGCACTGATGGCCCGCGAGTATGAGCAAGGTCTTTGGAAGTGGGACCCCGAATTTTCGTTGGCAGCCTTGGAGCAAGGTCCTGTGGTGGCTAGCCAAAGCGTGACGGAGGAAGACTGAAAAAAAGAGGGCGTGCCATAAGCCCCTCGAATAATTCGGAACGACCCATGACACGCCCTCGCTCTTGTTCAAATCCCTCAAGCGGCGCTATTTGCTCCACTTAGAAAAATATGCCGAACCCCACGTCGAAAACAACACCGCTATAGGTGTCTTCTATTTTGGTGGTAGTCCCCAAGAAGGTGCTTTCGTCCTTGTTGGTAAACACGCTGTAACCCAATCCGAGATTGATGGAGAAATTCGGGTTGGGGAATATGGACACGCCTAACCCGCCGCCAAATTCAGTAAGGTTAGATTTGTCTTCATCCTCACCCTCAAATTTTGTTTTTGCCGAGCCAAAGGAGGCGGTGCCTCTGATAAAGGCTTTGACGTTGTCGCTCAACGGGAAGAAATAACGAAGGCGAGGCCCCGCCATGAGCAAAGTCAAGGTTGCCTTTTCGTTGCCTTCTTTTATTGTTTGGTTGAAAAAGTTGACACCTACGCCCGCTGCCAAGTTGTCAATGAGGAAGTAGTGCCCGTCGAGACTGAAGCCAATCGTCGTGTATTTGGGTTTTTCGTCTCTTGTGGTGCCGTTTACTTTTGTTTTTGTCTGGCCAAAGGCGATGCCCAAGCCATTGGTGGGGGCAATAAGCCCTCCTCCCTCGCCCAACAGTCCGATGGAAGAGAAGTTGTTGAAGCCAAGCAGGAACTTGCCCTGTTCTGTTTGAGATTTGAGTGTGAAAGCGCTCAAAAAGAGAATTGAGAGGAATGTGATTTTTCTCATGTTGCGAAATTTTATTGGTGAGAGAAATTGGTTTTGCTTGTTTCGTGGTCTCAAATATAGGGCACGTCTCTTTGTCACAATCAGTGATGTCTTAATTTTTCCACGTCTTGCAAATAATTTGTTGCGAGCCTTAGTGCCCTGTCCCTAAGCGCCCACCCCAATACAGCCCCGCATTCGACCTTCCCGGCGAAAGCGGGGTGTCTGGCGCATTGCTAACGCTGTCTTGGGCGGTGATTCAAATTTTTTCAGGACAAAGATGAAGTTCCGAAAGATAGCGAGTTGCTACCGAACCCCGTCATTTTAAAAAAATAACGGAAACCGTCGCGGCTTCCCGGAAACCCGTGAGCCTCCTTTCTCAAAAACAATCTTGGCATCCGCGTCACTTTCAAGGCGCCAGAACGTTGCTTTTTTCCAAACTTTGCCCCGCCATCCATCGCGCTCCAAGCACACGCACTATGCACAAAATAGATATGCACACCCATCTCCTGCCCGAACGCTTGCCCAATTTCGCGGACAAGTTCGGCTACGGAGATTTCATTCACCTCGAGCACCACCGCCCCGGCTTTGCCCGCATGATGAAGGGCGACACGTTTTTCCGCGAAATCGCCAGCAATTGCTGGTCGCCAGAGGTTCGCATCGGAGAGTATTTGCACTTCAAAACCCCTGTGCAGGTGGTGTGCACCATCCCGGTCATGTTCAGTTATTGGGCCAAACCCGCCGACTGCCTCGACCTGTCCATGTTTCTCAACGACCACCTGGCGGGCGTGGTAGAGGATTTTCCCGAACACTACGTCGCCTTGGGCACCATCCCGATGCAGGATGCGGATTTGGCGATTCGGGAGCTGGAGCGCCTCAAAGGGCTGGGGTTTCCGGGCATCCAAATCGGCTCCAACGTGAACCAACTCAACCTCGGCGAGCCGCAGTTTTTCCCCATTTTTGAAGCCTGCGAACGGCTCGACTTGGCCGTGTTCGTGCATCCGTGGGAGATGATGGGCGAAGCCGATATGCGCAAATACTGGCTCCCGTGGCTCGTGGGCATGCCTGCCGAGACCTGCCGTGCAGCCTGCTCGCTCATTTTTGGCGGCGTGATGGAGCGCCTGCCCAGACTGCGCTTTTGTTTTGCCCATGCGGGCGGCTCTTTCATCCCGACCATTGGGCGCATCCAGCACGGCTTCAATTGTCGGCCAGATTTGGTGGCTGTGGACAATCCCGTGCCACCACGCGACTATCTGGGCCGATTCTGGGTGGACTCGGCCACGCACGACCCTCAACTGTTGCGCTATATCCTGGAAGTAGTGGGCGATGAGAAAGTGTGCCTCGGCACGGACTACCCTTTCCCTCTGGGCGACTTGGAAATCGGGAGTTTCATCGAGGACATGAATCTTTCGCAGGCAACGCTCGAGCGTATTTTTTACAAAAACACGCTGGCTTGGCTACATGGTGGGGGCTGAGAAAAACACAATCTGTCCTCCCCCAACCGAAAACAGCCTAACCACGCCCGCGGCGCAGCATCGCCGCCACAATCCCCACCGCTACTGCCGCATTGAGCGATTCCGCGCCGCCGTTTGGGTGGCGCGGGATGGTGAGCCGATGGCTCAG
The DNA here is from genome assembly GCA_026129545.1 of Saprospiraceae bacterium. Taxonomy (NCBI): domain Bacteria; kingdom Pseudomonadati; phylum Bacteroidota; class Saprospiria; order Saprospirales; family Saprospiraceae; species Saprospiraceae bacterium. The sequence goes on along the minus strand of JAHCHX010000002.1, from coordinate 157,014 downwards.
TCCTTTCCTCACTTCCGGGCTGATGCCCCGCCCCTCGTTGCCGACCACCAACAGGCCATGAGCGGGCAGCTGCGCCTCGAATAGATTTTCACCTTCCAGCACGGTTCCCAGCACGGGTATGTTTGGCGCGTGTGCCATCACGTTCTCGAAGGGCGTTTCCCATATTTTTACCCTCAAAAAAGCACCCATGCTGGCCTGCACCACTTTGGGGCTGAAGGCATCGGCGCTGTCGGGCGAGCAAATCACTGCGGGTATGCCGAACCAATCGGCGGTGCGGAGCATCGTACCCATGTTGCCGGGGTCTTGTATGCCGTCGAGAAACAGGCAAAAATCGCGCTGAAGCAGGTCGGCAGCAAATGGCTCTTCGGGCAATTCGGCCACCGCGAGCACTTGGTTGGGCGTGACGAGGGCGGATATTTTTTTGAGCTCGGCTTCGCTCACGGGGTTAAAGATTTTCAAAACAGGCAGCAAAAGGGCGGCGTTGTCGGCGGCCCAGCGTTCCAGCCCAAAAACAGCCTCTACCTTCACACGTTGTTGAGCGAGCAGTTCGGCCACCATTTTGTCGCCCTCCACCATGAATTTTCGATACTTTTGCCGGTACTTTTTTACCTGAAGGGCGGCGAGCAGTTTGGTCTGATTGTGCGATAACACGGGTAAAAGTCGAAGTTGGTTGATAAAAAGTTTATGAAGTTTTACAAAACAGCCCTGCTGGCGGCGGTCGCGGCCTTGTTCAGCGCCTGCAATGTTACGAAGCATCTCGACGAGGCCAAAGGCGAGCGCCTGTTGGTGAAAAATTCAATCGAACTAAAATCGCCCGTCCGGCTCAAGACCAATCAGCGCGTCCCGTTGCTCTACGAGTTGGGCAGCCAATACAAGCAAGTGCCCAATCGCCGCCCGTTCATCCTGTTTCGCCAGCCTACCCGCCTCTGGGCCTACTACCGCAACCGCGACAAGGATACGAAATTCGCCCGTTGGGTGATGCGCAAAATAGCGGAGCCGCCAGCTATCTACGACGAACAAATCACCAGACGCACCGCCAAAAACTTTCAGAACATCGTGCAGCAGCGCGGCTACTTCGACGCCCGATGCAATTTTGAAAAAATGGACGTAGGGCGATACCATGCCAAAGTGAAATACACGCTCGACCTCGGCCCGTTGCACACCATCAATGAAGTGGACTACGAAAGCCGCGACTCCGCCGTGTTGCAAATCATGCACGAGCAAGCCGCAAAGTCGTTGCTTCGGCGCGGCGAACCCATGGACGGCCGGATATTTGACGCTGAAAAAGCACGCATCACCAACGAGTTGCGCAATCGCGGCTATGCCTATTTCGCCCCTAATTTCGTGGCTTTTTCGGGCGACAGCTTGGACACGCGCACCAATGTGACGACGGAAATATTCACACCCGGCGACTCGGTCATGCACCAGACCTACAACATCGGCAACATAGAAGTGCTCTCGAGCGTGCGCCCCGATTTGCAAATGGCCATTCGCCGCGACACGAGCATCAACGGCATATTTTTTCGCTCCGGCACCACCGAGTTCGGCGTAAAACCCTCGCGCATATACAAGGCCATCGCCATCAGGCCCTACTGGCCCTATCGGCAAGAGGATTTTGAAAGCACGATTCGTCACCTCAACGAGCTCGGCGTGTTTCGGTTTGTGTCGGTGAAGCCTACGCAGGACAGCATTGACCCCAAAAAAATCAACGTCGAAATCACAACCACGCCCAACAAACGCATCTCCCTCGGCGCCGACGTGGACCTGAACTCTTCCACCAGCGCCAGCGCCTTGGCTCGCAACCTCTTGGGCATTTCGGCTTCCGGCTCTTTTCGCAACCGCAACCTCTTCAGAGGTGCCGAAAACCTGCATAGCAGCATCCAGTACAATATCGAGTTCGACGTGGCCACGCGCAACCGATTTATTTTCTCTCAGGAGTTCAAATGGCAAAACCAATTGAGTTTCCCTCAGTTTTTCGACTACTTCGGAATGTGGCGCGGTTTGAGCCGTTGGAAAAAAGAAACCAACAACGGGGACAAATCCTTTTATCGAAAACTGCGCGACGACAGCCGCGCCAGCCTGTCGCTCAACTACAACTATCTGAACGTCATTGATTTTTACGACTACAACTTGTTCAATGCCGCGTTCGGCTACGACCTCAACGACGGGCACCACCGCTATTCGTTCGACCATGTGGGCATTGATATTTTGCGACCGCGCACACAACCCCAATTTGACTCGATTTTTGGGCAAAACCGTTTTTTGGTAAACAGCTTCGGCGACCAACTCTTCACGGGCTTCATCATGCGGGCTTTTTCGTACAACTACCTCGGCTCCAACAACCGTTTTGGCGAGCGGTGGAATTTTCGCTTCAACGCCGACATTTCCGGCCTCGAAGAGCTGGCGCTCAACCGACTTTGGTCGGCGGCTTTCGGCAAACAAACTTGGACCATCGCCGACCTTGATTTTGCCCAGTATTTCCGCATGGAGATGGACGGCGTTTATACGCGCGATTTCAGAAAAAACCTGACCGGGGCGGTGCGCGTGGGCGCGGGCGCCGTATTGCCTTTTGGCGATACCGAAACTGCCCCTTATGTGAAGCAGTTTTTTGTGGGCGGCCCTGCCAGTATCCGTGCCTGGCGCATACGGGAAATCGGCCCGGGCGGCTATGTGCCCCGCGACGATTTGGGCAGGCCCAACCCTCCGACCCGACAACCGTTTTACCAAGCAGCCGATTTCCGGTTCGAGTTCAATGGCGAGCTGCGGTTCGATATTTTTTCGTGGTTCAAGGGGGCTGTTTTTCTGGATGGCGGCAACGTCTGGACGCTCCGAAACGACTCCTCGCGCCCCGGTTCGCAATTGCGCCTCGACTCTTACAAAAACATCGCTATCGGAACTGGCATGGGCATCCGGGGCGATTTTTCGTATCTCGTCATCCGCTTCGACGCCGGCCTGCAGCTTCGCAACCCATATCCCGACGAGCATGGGCGATATTGGGTGCGCAATCTGATTTCGGGGTTCACTTGGCGCGACTTGAACCCCAACTTGGCGGTCGGCTTGCCGTTTTGACGCTTGCTCGGCCAAGCGCAGTGGACGTGGTCTGAAGCCTGCCCGGACGATTTGAACAGTCTCCGATTGTTTGGTGAATTTTGGCGAATTGAAACCTAATTTTGCAGTTAAATTCAACGGGTTAGGCTTTTTAAACACGCAGCCGCCCGACAATTCAAAACTAAAACAAAACTTCACAACGACATGGCAAACCTACTTGACTCCATCAAGGAGTATGTGACTCCCGAACTCATCGGCCAAGCGGCCAGCATCCTCGGCGAAAACGAAGGCGGCATTTCGAAGGCCGTCGGCGGGCTTGCTCCCACCATCCTCGCGGGGCTTTTGGAAAAGACCGGCGACTCGAACGCGATGGGCGGCATTTTCGACATGATTTCAAAATTCGACCCCGGCGTATTGGGCAACCTCGGCAGCCTTATCGGCGGTGGCAATCTTGCCCACAACGACCCAAAAGATGCAGCTGGCCACTTGCTCGGCGCTATTTTTGGCTCCAAAGTGCCAGCCATCACCAACGCGGTGGCCTCGTTTTCGGGCACCAAATCGTCGTCTGTTTCTTCGCTGCTCGGCATGGTAGGCCCGCTCGTCATGGGCTTGTTGAGCAAAAAAATCAGCACCGGGGGCCTCAACGTGGCTGGGCTTGCCAACCTGTTGCTCACGGAGAAAAACAGCATACTCGGTGCGTTGCCTACGGGCCTCGGCTCCATTTTGGGTCTTGCTGATTTGACTGGCAGCGGCGGCAATGTGGCCACCACGGGCCGTCGGTGGGTATGGCCGCTCGTACTCCTGCTTGGCTTGGGGGGCGCTCTCATGTACTACTTGCGCTACTGCGCCAGCCAGCCACAAGCCACGCAGGCGGTGGACACGGGTGTTCCCTCAGTGGCCCCTCCCGCACCCACGGTGGACGAGCTGGGATTCGCCATCGGCTCTCAGGAATCGGCCATGCTCGCTTTCATCAAAGACCCGAACGCAGCGATTGACAAAAGCAAATGGTTCGATTTCCCCGAAATTCAGTTTGAGGTCGGCCAATCCATTCTTTCCGCCAACTCGGACGAAAAACTAGCCGCAGTACTCACGATTCTGAACACCTACCCCACGGTCAAAGTCAAAATCGGCGGCTACACCGACTCCGACGGCGACGATGCCGCCAATCAAAAACTGAGCGACGCACGTGCCAAAACGGTGCGCGACTGGCTTGTGGCAAAAGGCATCGCCGCCGACCGCCTCGACCCGGAGGGCTACGGCGAGCAGCACCCGGTAGCGCCCAACGACACGCCGGAGAACAAGGCAAAGAATCGGCGCATTTCGTTCAGTGTGCGGGGGAAATAGCGATGAGACATGGCTACACCGCCCGCGACCTTTTGGTTCCGGGCGGTGTTTTCTTCTACAAACAACTACCTTCGCCTTCACCCTTTTTTATCAAAAACACAACCGCCAACTGGGTACCAACCTCCAATTATTGCAACTAATGAAAGGCAACCTGACAGAAGCAGAGCTTCTCGCCGCCTTGAGGCAGGGTGGCATGGCGAAAGAGAGGGCGATTAAAAAGTTTTTTTACGATGACCCAACCCTCAAAAACGAAGTCATTAAGTTCGTGCTCCGCCACGGCGGGTCTTCGGACGATGCCAAAGACGTTTTTCACGATGCCATCATTTATTTTTTGAAAAAGATAGCGGATGAAAAACTAAAAGACGAAAACAAGGCAAAACCCTATTTCATGCGCATCGCCCAAAACACTTGGTTCATGCTGTTCAGAAAGAAACGCAACATCGCTCCCGAACTCACCGACGAGCCTTGGCGGGACGACGACGACCTCGAAGAGATGGCTCAACAAGAGCAGCTCAACATGGCGCTGGACTATGGGCTGAACCAACTGGAAGAACGCCAGCGCGAAATGCTCAAAGCCAAATATGTGGACAATTTGTCGTTAAAGGAAATCGCCGCAAAATTCAGCCTCGCCAACGAGGGAATGGCCAAGAAGAACTTGTATCGGTTTAAAGGCTATTTGCGCAAGCACATCAAAAAACATCCGCTTTACCCTAAAACGGTCGAGGGAGACTGACGTGTCATGGACAACGAAGAACTTAGAAACGAACAAATAGAACGATACCTCGACGACGCGATGACGAATGGGGAACGCCTCGCTTTTGAATCACAGATGCGAAACGACCCAACCTTGCAGCAAGCGGTGGATGATGAGCGGTTGGTGAGGGCAGCCATGCAGCGTTTGCAAGCGCAAGAATTGAGAGCGAAAATGGAGCAATGGTGGCAAGAAAGTGCGGCTCCGCCTCGCCCCGCATACCCTTTTCGTCCATACTTAAAGTACGGATTGTTGATGCTGGTGGCGGCTGTGGCTGGTTATATGCTATGGCCGAGCAGGCCAGCAGTCTCTAACGACGGCGTGCCGCCCACCTCGCAGTTTCACGATACCACCCAACCTGCCGATGTTCGTTTGGGGCCAACAGGCGAGCAGCCCCCGCCACAGGCCACAATTGAACACATTCCTCAAACACCATCACCCAACAAAGCCTCAAACAACACAAAGACGCTTTCGACCTCCGACAATTTGAGCGAGTCGCCCGACAATGCTGCTGCGCGTGTGGAGGATTTTGCCCGCCTTCGATATGTCGGTTCCCCTCCCTTGGCGAGCCGAAAGTCAGAAAACACTTCCACTGGCAATGTGCTGGCCGAACCATTGAAAGCAAAAACACAGGGCAGAACGGCACTCGACAAAAAGCAATACGGCGAGGCGCTCGACTGGCTCCAACGAGCTGACACCACCGACCATGAGGTGCGATATTGGATGGCCGAAGCGCATTTTCAAAACCGTAACTACGACGAAGCGGTTCGCCTGCTCCAACCCCTCACCACCGCGTTGCAATTCAGGGTTGATGCTCAGAAGAACTTAGTGCTGTGTTATTTGGCACAATATCCCAATCGGAAAACCGAGTACGAGCAAGCTTTGCAGCGACTGCTCGACAGCCCATCCAGAACGCTTCGGGAGTGGGCCGAATCGTTGAAAGCGGAGCTGGCGGGCTTGGGTCAGAAGTGATTGGTTGCGTCGCCCGTGATGGTGAAAGCCGACCAGTAATAAGGGTGTTTCAACTCGTTGGGGCGCTTGGTGTCTGACAGATATTGCCTGCACGACTCGCTCAGCGCCGTGTCCTTGCGCATTTTTCCATGCACCATGTTATCGTAAAAGCCAACCATCAATTCGGCTGTGCTTATGTCGTTGACCTGCCAAAGCGACGACACAATGCTTTTCGCCCCCGCATGAGCAAACGCCCTTGACAAGCCTATAATGCCCTCACCGGGCTGCAACTCACCCACCGCCGATTCGCACGAGGAAAGCACTACCAAGTCGGCTTGGAACTTTTGACGGTAAATATCGGACACAAACAAGCGCCTGTGACCGATGCTGTCTTTCCCCAAAACCACATAGCAGTACTCGCCAAACCGACCATCTGCCACGGAGTGCGTGCTCAGGTGCAGCAGCCTGCTATTCGGGGCGAATCGCAAAAAAGTGTCGAGTGCCGCGGCAGCGCCATACCATACCCTGCTTTTGCCCAACATGCGGTGTATTTGAAAAGCCTCCAAACCCGAATAGTGGAGCGTGTCGAAACGAGAACGGCTGTTTTTGGCAGCGGCCAAGCTGGGCAATAGGGTCGAGTCGCCCTCGAAAAAGGGGGCCATGACCAATGACATTCCCTGTGGCGAGTATTGGGTATGCGGAAGGCACATTTCCCGCTGGAGCGCCGCCGAAAAGGCCATGCAGATATGGTAGTCATTTGCCAAAAACGAATAAGAGGCAAAATCACCCGGCTCGTCAGGCATATTCTTTAGCAGTGCGTTGAACGGCACCAGATTCAGCACCCCGTCAGGCACGATGAGCAGGCTTTGGGCCACCCGTTGGCCGATAAATGGCTCTACAGGCACGAGCAGTTTTTGGTGTAGCCAATGAGCCGTGTTGGTGTAGTCTTCAAGCGATTGTTCATACAATTTGCCCGTCCTGCGGGCATCGGAAACTGGTAGCGCGCAATAGCCCGTGATGCCCTGTCGAAGCCGCATCACGCACGAATCGAGGTCAAAATTGAGCGGAACGGCCACCATTTCGGCTGTTGTGGTGTTGGCAAAATAAATATAGATGACGCTGTCAGTCACGAAATACTCCAAGAAAGCCTGCCCTTGCCGGCAAACTTCCTTTGCCGGTACCCTTGTCGAGGTTGGCGATGAGGCACTTGATGGGATGAAAGGCCGTGTGGCCGCGACGGAATCCAATTCTTTTTTGAGGTTGAAAAGTTGGTTGACATAGCGCAACATGGTGTCGTTGGCTTCTGCAAGCCCTGTTTTCCTCATCAAATAAATTTGCTTCTCGGTCTCTGCTATTTCGTTGCGCAAAGTCTGCTCCTTAGCCTGTGCAGGGTCAATTTTCCCGAGGGGTTTTTTGTTGTTTGCATCCACGAGCACATCGCGGAGCTGAGAGTTGTGCGCCGCTTCTATGTGGCCGAATGCTCTTTCTATCCATTTAGTGTGATGGGCCAAATCATTTTGAGAAAGTTGGTATGCCGCCACAACGCACAACTCGCGGGCCTCTCGAGCCAATTCGCGCGTGTTGCGGCGCGAGCTGCTCGCTGCCAATTTTTGCTCCCATTGGGTCATGTAAGAAAGGGCCGTCTCGCCCCAGTACAGCGCCGTGTGAAGATATTCAGGGTGTAGCGCAAAGGATGCCCAGCGCAGGTAAAGGCGGCTGCGCGCTATCAGTGCAAGCGCGAGGCCGTTGGGCGAACGGGCTTGTTCCCAATTGAGCGAATCAGCGACATTCAGAATGACAAAAACACTGTCCAGCAGCTCGTTGGCCTCCTCAAACCGATGCTGCCACATCCGGCACTCTGCTATTTTTCGGAGTGAGAAAGCCACCTGCACTTGGTCTTTCCCGCGCGCGCTCTTTGCTTGTAGTGCATGGCTTACCTGAAAAAACGAGTCGGCCAGCGAAAGCTCTTGCTTTTGCAAGTAGCACTCTGCCATGTTGGCGAAGATGTTGGCACGAACTGCGTCCATGCCGGAAAAATCCTCCGGGTGAAAATCGAGGGCGCGGCGTTGAAACATCAGCGCGGAATCAAGCAAATCCTGTTTGAATTTCAACGTGCCGTATCTGCTTAGTGTCCGGGCGATGTTCAAGGAGTCTGGTTTGAGGGCGGCCCATTCCGATTGCAGGGCCAGCTGAAACATGGCCTCTGCCTTTTCCCAGTCGCGCCGGTCGCCAGCCACCACGCCAGCGTCCACGAGTGCGTTTGTCAGCGATGGGTTGCCCGGCTTGAGCGTGGCACGGCGGGCTTCCATCACCTTGTTGACGTAGAGTTCTGCCCTGTCGAAGTCGCCAAGACTGCGATACACGGTGGACAAGCCACGCAGCGATGCGATTAAGTGAGGGTGGTCGGGTCTAAGATGCTTTTGCCGCAGGGCAAGCGCGCGCTCATTGCAATAAAGCGCGTTGTCCAACTCGCCCGCGAGCTCGTGGCAAATACCCAAATTGTGCCACACATGGGCCTCGGAGACGGGGCGTGGCTTAGGGCTTTTTTGAAAAATAGCCAGCGCGGCGCGGTAGCCTCGTATGGCTTCATCGAGGTCGCCCAACGACAAATGGCATCCTGCGGCATTCTGATAGATGCTTGCCACGCCCGGGCTGTTGGGCCCCTCGTTGCGATAGCGGATGTGCAAGGCTTGCTCGTAGCTCTCCAGCGCGGATTCATTGTCGCGGTTGTCGGCTTGGGCGTTGGCGAGATTGTTCCAGCAGTCCGCCATTGCCGGAAGCCACGGGTCGTTTTGCTTTTGGTAAATGGCAAGCGCCTGCCGATGATATTCAATGGCTTTGCCGGCCTCTCTCAGCTCTGTGTGGCAAATGCCAAGATTGGTCAGGATTTTTGCCATGTAGATGCTCTCTTCGCCGTATAACTGACGCGATAGTGGCAGCACGTCTTGCAAGGCGTTGATAGCTGCCTGATACTCGCCTCTGAAAAACAGGGTGCGCCCTCGTGTGAATAGTGCGCGGACATAGAGGCTGTCGAGCAGATTGTCGCCCGCAAGGAGTTTGGCTTGTGCAAGCAATGAATCGGAAAGCGGCAGCGCGGCGTTGTAAGCCTCTGCTTTGAGCAATGCTTCGAGGGTATCAAGCCCTGTGGAGAGCTGTTGGTGGGGGGTGGAGGATTGGGCAGCAGCGGTCTTGACACAAAGAACGAATAGGGGGAAAAGCAGCAGGCGGAAAAGGAATTGATTCATGGTGTGTGTTTTCGGCTCTAATGTATGGCGTGTGGAAGCAATCAATTGTCTGGTCGTGGTGATTTTCAAAAAAGAGGGCATTGGGGTCATTTCAAGCAATCGCCCAAATCGCCCAAACGCACTATCTGGAGACCAGCGTGGGCAAACAAGCCGTCCCAGAAACCGTCCAACATTCGCTTGGTGTTGCTGTCGCCATCGTCGGAAAGGCAGTAGGATGTCGTGTAGCAATACACTTTGGAAATGGGAAGATTGTTTTGACGCAATGTGTTTTTAAGGCTGAGCGCAATCTGGCGCATGGTAGAGTTGGCATCGTTTGATTTTCTTTGCATTTCTTCCAACACACTTTCCTCAAAGCGATATATGCCTCCGTTGTAGGGGTTGTTGCTGAGCAGCCTGTATGATTGACGGTCGAAGTCGTTGCTCAAGTCTATTTCTCGCCAAGATGTTATGAAGACGATTCGCACCTCTTCGCCGGGCGATATGCTGCGGAGGCGATTGCTCAACAGGTGCAAGGAGGCCACGATTTGGTTGCAGCCTATCTCGTTTGTCTCACTCAAATTTGCGAAGTCTTTGAGCCATCTGCCTTCGACTTGGTCTTTGGTGGTGAAGCTGCCCTCGTTGAGCATATCGCTTTCCTGTGGGTCTATCCGACAATTTGGCAAGAGGTTTTTGCCTTCGGAGGTATTGCAACTTAAAGGGTAAAGCTCCACCCGGACTGGCGTGTAACCCGGCCCTGCAAGATATTTTTTTTGCAAACGCGCCTTGAGGTCAGCGCATTTTTCGACATCTCGCAATACATGCTCATCGCAAAACAGCAGCAAAATTTTAGCGGGCGCTGAAGTCTTGCTGATTTCGGGAGGCTCCATGCAACAGCTGCGGTAAAACAAGAGAGATAGTGCCAGCAAAACAATCAATCGAAAATGGGTGGCTTGCATGGTTGAAATTTTTTTATGAACAATATATCCAGGTTAAAGAGGATTTGAAGATTTCCTTGATTGATTTGTGTGATTTTCAAAGGATTGCGAGCGCCGCCCGTTCAAAACCACCTTGTCCGCCCCTTGTATTTAAAGGGCGGATTTGCGTTGACTATAACTCATGCGTTTTCATCGAAGGATTTAAGGTAGTGCCTCATCACCTTGCGACTATACACCATGTCGAGAAGGGCAGCAGGGTCGTATTCTTTTTTCCTCATCAGGTCGCTCAGCCCTCGCTGGTGACCCAACCGGAAGGCATTGGCTGCGGCCTGTTTCAGACTTTCGAGTGTGGCCGCCAGGTCCCAGTCCTCCATGTTGATGGAAGCCGTTGACTGCAACTCTCCTATTCTTCGGTGCGCTTGCTCTTTCTGCCTCCTCAATTGCTCTATCTTGTCTTCTCGTTTTATTATCTCTGCTTCTCGCAAATCCACAAATTCGTCTGAGTCTTTGAGTGGCAAAAACTTGAAAGGCGATTTTTTTCGGGCATTGCAGAATTGCTCATATCCGTCAATGAATTCCACATAGAGCATCCCGGCCACGCTTGAAAAAAGCAACGTGATGCCAAAAAAAATCAGGGCGTATAAGTAGAGCAGGAATGGCTCTATTAGGTTTTTCAGTTTTGCTTGCGCCTCGGCATCCCCAAGTTTGGTTGGGTTTAGCACAGATATTCCGACTATCATCAACAAGCTGGCTATTCCTACGACCCACAAAATAGAACGCGTCGCCACTGACCTATCGCTGGATTTGGAGATGATGGTTTTGACCAATATGCCCAAAGCAAGCGGGTAAGCCACACAAAAAACATAGATGGCGTTTAGCAGAATCAGCTTTGTCGTAGGGTTGCTGGATAAAACAACTTGGTCCATTTCCAGCACTTTTCTGTTCAGGTGGTAAATGATGAAAAACTCGCCGCCTAAGGTCAGCAGGAAAAAAATGAGGTTGAAGATGATTCGGGTGCTTCCCGATACCGCTATGTTTTCGTTTTTATGAGCTGTGGCCAATCGCGAATATCGCTTGAAAAGATTCGCTTGTTCGCTTTCCAGTTCTTCGATAGCGCGCGCACGCTCTTTTGGGGTAGCTATGTTTTTCAGCTCCTCGCTTTTTTGCAGAATCCGTTCTTTGGCCTGCGCTATGAACGCCAATTCCGTTTGTTTGCGCTCTTCCATGATTTGTTGATGGTCGTGCACAAAACGGTCGTTGTATTGCGAAGACAAGTGGTTCTTGATTTCATCTTTGAAGGTCTGAATCTCTTGTCGAAGTCGAGCGGCAGTGCTGTTTGGGGTTTGTTCGTCCAAATCGGCCGCAAGCCTTTCCACTTCTTGGTTCAAGTGCTCCAGTTGATTTTGTGCCTCGATTATTTCTGCCCCGAAGACCTCGCGAAGCTTGTTTTCTGAATGAATCAAGGCATCGAAACCACTCTCTATGGCTGCCACCCCTTGATTGTGATGGCAGGCATCCAGCCCACATTTGTAACCCATCTTGTAGAACGGTGAGCGGCTGATGTTGGCCGCGTCGTGCAGCCAAGCCAACATTTTTTTCAACGAAAAATGGCCTTGAAATAGGTCTTCCGTGTCTTTGGGTGGAGCATGGTTTTCATTGGGCGCGCCATTCTGAGGCGTTTCGTTTTCTTTGTTTGACGAGTCTGTGCCATTCTCCGTGCTTGATGTGTTAGCCTCATCATTGCGCCTGCTTCGCGGAGGGAGCAGGAATTTTACCATGTTGTCCCAAAAGCTTTTGAGCGTTTCCGCGAGTGCCTGTAGGGTGCGAGCCTTGTTCGATTGTGTTGTGAGCATTGGGCAGTCGTTTGGATGGTGGTGTCATGATTGCAAAAGCGTTTCGACCGTCAAATTTCAAATGCGTTTTCAGGCAGCGGGAGACTGCGAGCCACCGTCCAAGTCATCCAGTTGTTGGCGGATGCCAGCACCCTCATTGTAGCCTTTGCGGAACTCGCGAAGGTTGGTGCGCATGGTCTCCAATGAGCTGTTGTGTTGCGTTTTGAGCTCATTCACCATTTTTTCCAGCACGTTGGATAGATTCATCGCTTGAACTTGTTCATCGAGCTTGGCGCTCAGTTTGTCAAAGCCTTCTTCGGTTTTTTTAAAAATATCTGACACTTTGTTGCGCTGCTCGACATAGTATTCGGGGCCGGGAGGAGGTTGCATGGCTGCCCAAATCGCCGTCTCGATTTCCAGTTGTCTGACAAATTGCAGATGCTTTTGCACCATGCCATTTGCTATGCTATCAACTCTTTTTGCGGTCTCCTCGAAATTGTGGAGCAGCCCGTTGACGGCATCAATAGTTTTCTGAACGAGGTTTGATTGATGCGCCTCTGCGCTTGTGATTTCTGCCTCAAGCGCCGTCACCGTGTCATTGAATCTGCCCACATCTTTGGCTCGACCCAGCTGGAAGCCTGAGTGGTAAAAGGTTTTTTCTTTCTCTTGCATGGTTGAAATGGTTGAAAATGTTAATCAGGTTCGTAAAAACTTAGGCAGCCCCAAGCGCATAAGACTCGGTTGGCAGGCTTTTAGGTTTTTGACAGGATTTACAAGATTTACAGGATTTTTGGCGGCGAAGCCACTTTGTTGAACCTATAAATTTTGTGAATCCTGTCAAAAATTGAATGTCTGCTGTCCTGCCTAAGTGTTTACTCAAGTTCTTGAATTTTGAAACTGACGCGGCGCTCGTAAGGGTTCGCCCGAGTTCTCATAGCAGTGCCTCTATAGGTCAACTGAACATTGCGCAGCAGAGAGGATTGGCTCATTTCCAAGGTCGTTTGAAGCAACTTCATGCCCTCGAATCCCCGCGCATACGCCAATTGTTTGTTGCCTGTGTCTCCCGATGCTATTCTGTTTCCGATGTTTTGGCCAGCTCCGTTGGAGAAAGGAAGAGCTTCGCCAGTATTGCTCCAACGACCATCCCGATAATAGGGAATGCCTCCCTGACGAACGGGCGAGCCATCGGCAAATCCCTCTGCGACAATGCCAAAACGACGTTTGGGATAGTTGCGAACTATCTCCTCATATCGCTCCGCTATGTGTCCGATAATTATCATGCTAACAGGGTTCAGTCGAAAATCGCCAGAGTCAAAAAACACGGAGTAGTCGCCCTTGGATTTTTCCACCGATAACCGAAGTATTTCCAATAGGCTCTTATGTCTCTCTACTATCCGTTTATACTCGGCCATGAAAGATTCATCTTGCTCGAAGGACCATAGAATAGCCCCCAAGTCAAGGTCGGTATTCAATGGGTCGTTTTTGAATGAATCATACAAGGGCAATTGTTTCAAGGCTCCTTTGATAAAACCTGCCAATTCGGGTATGAACGTCTCCGGCTGAATAGGATACCCGATGCCTATTCTGCAGATAAACTGTTGATTTTCGCAATCATAGAGCACCGAGTCATATATGCCAATCAGGATTTTATCCAAATCAGGGTGTATAATGGTTTCCAAGTCTTCCTTGTTGGCGGCATCATTTAGATACGATACCCGCTGCTCATCGAGCGGGAATGCTATTTTTTTCCGACATATCTCATCAATGGCTTGGCTATATGCTTTTGCCCTGATATTGAGAAAATCGTTCAATGCATTCGTGTCTTTGGGAATAGAGTACTCAAAATGAAATGTCTCATATCCCTTCGGAGGTCGGGTATTTCGCCCGGTATATGTATATCTTCTCCCCTCAAAGTATTGTTGATTGTTTTGAACGACTATTGTTTTATCGCATCCGGTAGTAGGTTTTTCGGCAGGGTTGCCTTCACATTTGTCAATTACTTTTATACAAATTCCTGTTAACCCAGCTATTATGGCTGGCCAAATTGCGATTTTTAGTGCTTCTGACATTTTCATAGAAAAAAAAATTGAACCCCACCTGTAATAGGTCGTGTGTGTTTCAATGACTATCCAAATAAGCCCGTATCGCTTCCACTGCAACGACTAAATCATCAAACCGCTCCATGAGAAAATCCAACGCCCAGCCGGGCAACGCATCCTGAACAGCGGGACTCATCAAGGCGCGCTGTCCGACAACCACGATTTCATCGGAGAAATGATAGAAAAGTGCCTTTATAGCTCGGCTCTTGGCAATGAGCAAGGCAGCTTTGGCGATTCCTATTTTGCCACCGATGACTTTAAGCAGAATGAAGAAGAATGAAAACATGACTGGTTCCCTTTTTTATACCTTGTATCGTGAGCCTTTTACACATAAGCTTGCTCGATACGCTCGTTGGTACCCACGTGCCGCGTCAATTTTTTTTGACATTGGAAAATTTGGTCGCAAAAACCTGCGGGTGGTGGCAGGAGGCATCTGATTTTCAACTCTTTTGCAAACATTTCCAAAACACCCTTCCGCCCCACTTTTTGCCTTCTTACTTTTGCCCCCATGAATGTTCGGCCCACCATACTCGTTTTTGCCGCACTCGCCATCTTGCTGCTTTCCTTTGCCAAAGCCGATTTCCCAACGGCGGAGGAATTGGGCGAGCGCCTTTTTTCCGACCCTATTCTCTCGTTGGACAGCACGATTAGTTGCGCCAGCTGCCACATCCCGCAATTTGCATTTGCCGATACCGCCCGCGTGAGCCGGGGCGTGGGTGGGCGCTTGGGCAAACGCAACTCGCCCAGCATCACCAATATGTCGGCTCGGGCGCACTTTTTTTTCGATGGGCGGGCGCTCACGTTGGAGCAACAGGTGCTGATGCCGATTCAAGACACGCTGGAAATGCGTGCCACGCCGGAGCTGGTGACCATGCGCCTCCGCAGAAGCCCCGAATACGGCCCGGCATTCGTTCATCTTTTTGGAAAAGAAGCAGATATGGAGTCGCTGGCCAAGGTATTGGCTGATTTCATCCGTACCTTGGAGACCTCCGACACGCCTTTCGACCGCTGGATGATGGGCCAACCCAATCCCATGAGCGAGGCCGCCGTGCGCGGCCGCGAGATTTTTATGGATAAGGGAAAATGTTTTGACTGCCACTTTTCGCCAGACTTCACTGGCGATGAGTTTCGCAACATCGGCCTTTTCAACGGCCAGAACCTGAATGATGTGGGGCGATTTGCCATCACGAGCGATAGCGCAGACTTGGGCAAAATGAAAGTGCCGGGACTGCGCAATGTGGCAGTCACGGCACCCTATATGCACAATGGGATGTTCCAGACATTGGAAGAGGTGATTGACTACTACGACAACCCAAATGCGTTTGTGCACAACGCCATTGGGCGAGATTCGCTCCTGTCGAAGCCGTTGGGACTGACGGCGCAGGAAAAATCAGACCTGAAGGTTTTTCTGGAGGCGCTGACCGACGCGCGATTCTGAGCGCGTCAGGCTTGCAGCAACTGCTCGGCGTGGTTGCCCGTGTCCACCTTGGCGATGATGCGCTCTATTTTGCCTGTTTCATCAATGACGAATGTGGTGCGATGGATGCCATCGTAGGTGCGGCCCATGAATTTTTTGGGTCCCCACACACCATAGGCCTCGGCCACTGCGTGGTCTTCATCGGCCAATAGGCCAAAAGGCAAGTTGTATTTTTCCTGAAACTTGACGTGCTTTTTCACCGAGTCGGGGCTGACCCCGAGTATCTCGTAGCCTCTGGCTTGGAAAGCGCCATAGCCATCGCGCAGGCTGCACGCCTCGGCGGTGCAGCCGGGCGTGTCGTCTTTCGGGTAAAAGTAAAGCACGAGTTTTTTGCCCTTGTAGTCTGAAAGCCGCACGGTTTGGCCTTTTTCGTTGGAGGCCGAAAAATCGGGGGCGGCATCACCTTCTTTTAAGTGAAACATATTGACAGCGAATTGCGAGTGAAAACAAATGAGGCCCCGACGAAGGCTCGGGGGCTGAAAAACGGATGGGACAACGTGAGGCCGTTGCTTTTGTTCAAGCGCGGCGTTCGTTGGCTCACTTCCGGTTGGAGTCTTGCTGCGCAAACACCTTTTGGAGCAGCGCCGTGGAGCGAGCGCCTCTGTTGCGACGGATATTGCGCTCCTCCTCGGCGATTTTGCCAAACAAGCCGTCGAGCGCCTTGCGGGTCACATAGTCGTCGAGGTCGTTGTTCACTTTCGTCACGAGAGGGATTTTGTTGTAGGTATCGGCGGCATTTCGCCAGAGATTGTTCGCGCCGATTTTATCCAAAGAAGCCACGATTTTGGGGTTGAATTTTTCATAAAGTTGTTGGCTCGTGGTTCGGGTGAGGTATTCGGTAGCGGCGTTGTCGGCCCCCAAGAGAATGTTGCGGGCATCCTGAAAAGTCATTTGCCGAATGGCGCTCAAAAAGATTGGCCCGGCCTCTTTGGCCGCCTCTTCCGCGCCTCGGTTCATTTTTTCAATCAGCTCGTTTTCCAGATTGGCAAAACCCGGCACGGGGCGCAGTTTGTCCGCCACCGTTCGTGCCTCCGGGGGCAGCAGGATTTTGTAGGCGCTTTTGAAATAGCCGTCGCGTTGCGAAAGGTTGTTCACGCCTTTTGTGACACCGCTGGAAAGCGCCTCTTTCAGGCCTCGACCGATTTCTTCCAACGTGGGAGCGGACAGCACGCCATCGGTGACATCTTTGAGCGCATCGCACGATGAGAAAGCGAACACGCCAAGCAATAGCAACATGGAGAGAAAGTGTTTTTTCATAATAAAGTGGGTTTGAAGGTTTGAGGGTTTCTGGTTTGATTTGAGGGGGGTGAAGAATGTTCAGAAAAGTGTGTCAGACCCATTGATTCTCGCTTTGTCGGGTTCTGAGGTGTCATCCCGGAAGGATGGAGGGGTGACATCTCAAAAACAGGCCGAGGTGTCACCTTTTTCGTTCCTCAAAAGATGACACCTCTCACAAACCGGGAATAGCTGTGTCGAACCTTCGGGTCTTTATGTTTTTTTATCACTTCTAAGGGGCGCATATATGCTTCGCGCCGCCAAGTTTTGGGCATGGCTACAATCGCAATTTGGTCAGAATCAGGGGCATCAATCATGGTCGTCTGAAAAACCCTAGCGAATCAAGGTATATTTTGGGGCAGTCTGGGATTGGGGGACACATTTGGAACAAAACGGGAAATGATGCTTCGGGTTTTCAAAAAAACAAAAAACGTGGTGACTAACTGCCAGTCAATCGCGTTTTCTCTTCTTGTATCTGCCAGAGACCGCCCTGAATCAGAGAAAAAACGACGACCCAAGCGGCAGCGCCCAGCGCAAAGTATTTAAGATAAAAAGGCAAATAAATCGGGCTGTTCCAAATCATGTGCATCAGCACGGCCATGAGAAACACGCGATAGAAACGCTGGTCGGCCAACATCCTGAAACTGAACGCTCGTTGCGCTTTCACTTTCCAAAGTGCCCCGGCACACATCGCCGTCCACACGATGTGGCCAAACGGCGCGAGCATTCCGCGCTGCATGATGCTGTCAAGCATATCGTCGGCGTTGTAGAGGCCCGCGTAAAAAGCGTAGCCTGCACTCTCGAATGCCGCGAACCCCGTGCCGACGGCGGCGCCAAAAAGCAACCCATTGAGGGTGTAGTGGTAGCGGCGCGTGTTCACCACGATGGCGAGTGCCAGCAATTTGCCGGGTTCTTCCACGATGCCCGCCATGGATGCGCCGAGCCAGTCCAGAGCGAGCGAGTCGCCAATTTGAAAAAACATCATGGAGAGCGTCATGGACACAATGCCGCCGAGAAACACCAGCCGGATGATTTGGTAGAGCGACACGTTGTGCCGCACGTTCATCTCAAAAAAGAAAATAAGCGCCGACAGCGGCACGGCAAACGAGCCTACGATAATCAGCCCCGGCACGAGGTTGATGTTTTCGTATTCTTTCCATGCTTGCACGAAAATGAAATAGACAAACGCGGCACCGAGAAACGTCCGCAGGAACATCCACGGGCGAGGCCATCCGGTCTCTACTTTTTCGATAGGCGGGGTGGTGGTGCGTGTGCCGACGGTGAAGTAGTCCTCGACTTCCTCGGCGGTGTGGCGTTTGAGCGCCTCCGAAAACACGTCGCCGAGATTGAATCCCTTGAGCCGTTCGGTGCCAGCCCAGTCCGTCACATAATCGGATACTTTGCTCGCAAAATTCTGATGCTCAGGCTCGTGTGGTATGTCTTCCCGCTGTTTGTTGAAGTCGTCTTTGGCGTTTTCCATGCGCTTTCGGCTTTTTCCGTTTTGATGTGGGTTGGCAAAAATACACAAAGGTTTTATGTCGCATAACGACGAAAGGCCACGCGCTTGTTTTGACAAGGATTTTTTGAGAACAACGGATTCGCCATCTTTGCCCCCATGAATTTGGAACACCTCACCCTGCTCGCCGGAAAAGCCGTTCAAGAAACCGCTGTCTTCATCCAAGCCGAAACCGGCAAGGTGCAGACTGGGCAAATCGAAGAAAAATTTCTCAATGGCCTCGTCAGCTATGTGGACCGCCATGCGGAGGAAATGCTCGTGGAACGCCTGTCGCGTTTGTTGCCAGAAGCTGCGTTTCTCACCGAGGAAGAAACGGTGGAGCAGCAGGATGCCGAGCTGCAGTGGATTATTGACCCTTTGGACGGCACCACCAATTTTCTCTACGGCGTGCCGCACTTTTCCGTCAGCGTGGGGCTGAAAGCCGGTGATGAGCTGGTGTTGGGCATCGTGCATCACATCCCGCAAGAGGAGACCTTCTACGCTTGGCAGGGCGGCGGCGCCTGGTGCAACGGCCAGCCCATCCGCGTGAGCCAGCGCGGTGAGATGCGGCAGGCGCTGGTGGCCACGGGGTTCCCCTACCACAATTTTAGCCGCGCCGACGAATGGTTCGCAGCCTTGCGGGCGTTCATGGCCGAAGGGCGCGGGGCGCGTAGGTTCGGCTCGGCGGCGCTCGATTTGGCTTGGGTGGCGGCAGGGCGTTTCGATTTGTTTTTTGAATATGGCCTCAACGCTTGGGATGTGGCTGCTGGCGCGGTGCTGGTGCGCGAGGCTGGCGGCCAAGTCACGGACTTCGGCGGCGGCAGCGCCTTCATCGAGCAAAGGGAACTGCTGGCCTGCAACACGGCAGTGTTTGAAAAAGCATTGCAAATAGTGCAAAAGCATTTCAAAACTGCCTGACCGATGTCCCCACCTTATGCACAATAACGTTGAACAGTCGCTCATCGAGCCCGTCATCAGACAAAAGAACACACGACATGAAACGACACTTTTTATTCACCTTCCTCGCCCTCGGCACACTCCTCTCCTGTTCATCCGCTCAAAAAGCGCAACCCGCCCCATCGGCTCCCGCCGACCTCGCCGCCGTCGCCACACCCCCCGCTGCCGCCTTCGTGACATGGGACAAAAAAATGGTGGATTTCGGCAAAGTGAAAAAAGGCGAAAAACGCGAGACGTTTTTTGAGTTCACCAACACCTCCGGCGCCGACGCGCAAATTGACATCGTGGATGCCTGCGAGTGCACCAAAGTGGATTTCCCGCGCGGCATCATCAAGCCCGGCCACAAGGGCCGCCTCGATGTGGTGTTTGACAGCACGGAAAAAGACGCGCCCGAAACCATCGGCATCAACATCGTTTTCAAACAAAACGACGCTGCGGGTTATCCGCGCATCGAGATGGTGGAGTACAAGTTTGAGATAGAGAAATGAAGAGAGGCTCCGGGTAAAAATAAATCGGGACAAGAAGGGGATAATGCCTTTTGTGGCTTTCTTTCTCACAAGTGATATTCGTTGACGGAAACTACAAAATTTACGGGATTCATACCCTTTCTCGAAAAAAAACGCAGTAAATCTTGTATATCCAGTCTAAATGAAAAACTTGCAAGTCGTCCTTTCCTCCGCTGCCCCATAAATTTCAAATCTCCTTCAAATCCCTCCCGTCTTCCGCCTACCTTTGCGCCCGCCTTGTAGGTCGGAGCGACGTTCTGTCCCCGCGCACTGTCAGAACAGCGTTACTGCGTACAGCAAATCACCGAATCAACATTTCCACAAATCAACAAAAATAGATGTCCGAAAAAATCATCTTCTCCATGTCCGGCGTGAGCAAGACCTTCCCGCCGAGCAAACAAGTGTTGAAAAACATCTGGCTGTCGTTTTTCTACGGCGCTAAAATCGGCGTGCTTGGTCTAAATGGCTCCGGTAAGTCCACACTGCTCAAAATCATCGCTGGTCTCGACCAGAACTACGAGGGCAAAATCGAGTTCGAGAAACAATACAAAATCGGCTACCTCGCCCAGGAACCCGAGCTCGACAACTCGAAAACCGTCCGCCAAATCGTGGAGGAAGCCGTGCAACATATCGTGGACTTGCTCCAAGAAAATGAGGACATCGGCATGAAACTCGGCGAAGTCACCGACGACGACGAAATGATGAAACTCATTGAGCGCCAAGGCGAAGTGCTCGAACAAATCGAGCACCTCGGCGGCTGGGAACTCGACTACCGCCTCGGTGTATTTATGGACGCGCTGCGCTGCCCGCCCGACGACACGCCCATCAAAATCTGCTCCGGCGGCGAGCGCCGCCGCGTCGCCTTGGCACGACTGCTGCTCTCGCAGCCCGACATCCTGCTGCTCGACGAGCCGACGAACCACCTCGACGCCGAGTCGGTGCAGTGGCTCGAACAATACCTTCAGAACTTCCCCGGCACGGTCATCGCCGTCACCCACGACCGCTATTTCCTCGACAACGTGGCTGGCTGGATTCTCGAACTCGACCGCGGCGAGGGCATCCCGTGGCAGGGCAATTACTCCTCTTGGCTCGACCAAAAAGCCAAACGTCTGGCACAAGAGGAAAAGCAGGAGGACAAGCGTCGCAAACAACTCGAACGCGAACTCGAGTGGGTGCGCATGGGCGCAAAAGGTCGCCAAGCCAAAGGCAAAGCCCGTCTGAATGCCTACGAAAAAATGGCCGGTGAAGAAGCCAAAGAAAAGGAAGCCAAACTCGAACTCTGGATTCCCAACGGTCAGCGCCTCGGCGACAATGTCATCGAGGTGAAGAACGTGACCAAGTCTTTTGGCGACCGCGTGCTTTTTGAAAATTTATCCTTCACCGTGCCGAAAAATGCCATTGTCGGCATCATCGGCCCGAACGGCGTGGGCAAATCCACCCTGTTCAAAATGCTGGTGGGCAAAGAAAAACCCGATTCTGGCAGCATCACCATTGGCGACACAGTGCAGATGAGCTATGTGGACCAAAGCCACGAGGCACTTTTGCCGGAAAAAACGATTTATGAAATCGTGTCGGAAGGCAACGACCTCATTCAGGTCGGCAATGCGAGCGTGAACGCTCGCGCTTATCTCTCCCGGTTCAACTTCACGGGTGCCGACCAGCAAAAAAAACTCGGCGTTTGCTCCGGCGGCGAGCGCAACCGCGTCCACCTCGCCATGACGCTCAAAGAGGGCGGCAACGTGCTGCTGCTCGACGAGCCGACCAACGACATTGACGTGAACACACTCCGCGCCTTGGAAGACGCGCTCGACGATTTCGCAGGCTGTGTGCTCATCATCAGCCACGACCGCTGGTTCATTGACCGCTTGGCGACCCACATCCTTTCCTTCGAGGACGACGCGGAAGTGGTGTTTTTTGAAGGAAACTTTACCGATTACGAAGAAATGAAAAAAGCCAAACTTGGCGACATCACGCCGCACCGCCCGCGGGTGAAGCATATTTTGAAGTAATTGACTTGTCGCGGTGGGGTCTTTGAGCGGGGGGGGATTGCCATTTTTTCGACTGCTGAGACAAATTTTGCAAAGTTTGCTCCCGATTTGACGGAGCGCATCGGGCATATTCGACGAAAAATTTAGCGAAACCAGTCGGAAAAAGAGCTTCCCTATTGCCAAACCTCTCCACCGCGACAACTCTAACAATATGGCTTTCAGAATCTACACTAAAACAGGAGACAAGGGCGAAACAGCCCTTTTTGGCGGTCGCCGGGTGCCGAAAAGCCACCTTCGGGTGGACGCTTACGGCACAGTGGACGAGCTCAATTCGTTCGTGGGTTGGCTGCGCGATTCGCTTGATAACCAGCATATACGAGACGTTTTGGCGCAAATCCAACATCGCCTTTTCACCGTCGGCGCTCATTTGGCCTCCGACCCGGCCAAGCACCCGCCCGTGCCGGACCTTCTGCCTTCCGATATTGAGATTTTGGAAAAAGAAATGGACGAAATAGACTCAACTCTACCGCCACTCAAACATTTCATACTTCCCGGCGGGCATTCTACGGTGTCGGTATGCCACGTCTGCCGCACCGTCTGCCGCCGCGCCGAGCGCCTTGCCGTGGCGTTGCACGGCGAGGAACCTGTGGAGGATGTTGTGCTTCAGTATCTCAACCGGCTTTCCGATTATTTCTTCATGTTGGCTCGCCAATTGGCGCACGACTTGGGCGCGGAAGAGGTGAAATGGAATCCAAGAG
Source organism: Saprospiraceae bacterium (assembly GCA_026129545.1). Lineage (NCBI taxonomy): Bacteria > Pseudomonadati > Bacteroidota > Saprospiria > Saprospirales > Saprospiraceae > Saprospiraceae bacterium. The sequence goes on along the minus strand of JAHCHX010000002.1, from coordinate 134,374 downwards.
GCAGTTAGTTTGTTGTTCGTTGTTTGTTGTTCGTTTGTTTGTTGTTGTTGTTGTTGTGAGAATGCAGGAGAAAGAACAACAAACAATCGTTGTGTTTTTTCCTACAACCAAACAACGAACAACAAACAACGAACAACAAACAACGAACAACAAACAACCACCAACAAACAACAAACAACGAACAACAAACAACCACCAACAAACAACGAACAACGAACAACAAACAACAAACAACAAACAACAAACAACGAACAACAAACGAGCCATCAGTATCCCGGATTCTGCCTGATGCTTCCATCCGTCAAATCCACCTCGCTTTGTGGGATGGGCAGGAGCCAGTGTTTGGGGGCAACGAAATTTTTCCCGACGGCTTGCATCACTTGTTCCGCACGTCCCCACCGCAAAAGGTCGAACCAACGGTGCTGCTCCATAGCCAATTCTGCCCGGCGCTCGCGATAGATTCTTTCCCGAAGCAGTGCTTGGTCCGTCACCGTCACGTCGGGCAACACCACTTGGCTGGTACCACGAGCGCGTTTGCGCACTTGATTGAGGAAAATCAATGCCTCGGCGGGCTTGTTGTTTTCGTTCAAAGCCTCTGCCGCCACCAACAGCACATCGGCATAGCGCAGGATTCGAATGTTGCCCGGCCCGTTGTCTTGCAAACCGGGATGGGGCGGCACCCATGCTTTCTGATTGAAGCGCGGCACAAGTATTTCTGGGTTGGGTTGCACCACCGTCACGCCATCGGGCAATACTTCGCCGACATAAATCACCGTCGCGTCGCGGCGGGGGTCGCCATTTTCATAAAAAGACACGAGGTTGTCCGAAGGGCGGTTGAAGCCCCAGCCGAGGTTGGGGTTGCCCCGCACGCCTTGTATCATGTTGTAGGGTGTGGCACCCGGTCCCACCACGCCGCCGGCATCGGGCTGCAACGCGGCGGCGGTGATTTCGAACACGGATTCAGCGCCATTTTCGCCAATCGGCAAAAAATTGTCGGAGTACCTCGATAGCAGGTTGTACTGCATTGAATTGATGAGGTCGAGACTGTACTGCTCCGCCTTGGGGAAGTCTTTTTTCAAAAGATAGAGTTTTGCCAAAATGCCTTGCGCCGCACCTTTCGTGGCGCGGCCCAAGTCCTTCGGCTCGTAGCCGGACTTGTTTGGGAGAGCCTCTATGGCATCGAGCAAGTCGCGTTCGATGAGGGCGTGCACCTCACCGACGGGTCGGCGGCTTTGGTTGTAGTAATCCTCGGCGCTTAGTGGCTCGGTGATGATTGGCAAATCGCCGAACCACTGCACCAGCAAGAAATACGAATAGGCCCGCAGGAATTTGCACTCGCCGATGAGCCGCTTGCGCAAGGTTTCGTTCATGTTTGGCACATCGGGGATGCGTTTGATGGCGATGTTGGCGCGTGCGATAGCGCGATAGTAGCCCGTCCAGACTTGGCTGAAGTAAGTGTTGGCGGCATCGAAGTTGAAGTTGTCAATGTCGGCCAGCAAGGGCTGGTCGTTGGGCGTGGAGCCTTTGTCCGCGTCGTCGCTGATGATGTCGGTGACGCCGAGATAACCCAAGCCCACACATTCCCACGAGCGGAATTGATTGTAAACGGCGTTGGTGGCCTGAATGGCTTGCGCTTCCGTGGCAAAAAAGGTGTCGTAGGTCAGCTCGCCGAGTGGTTTGCGGTCGAGAAATTCTTTTTTGCAGCCTACGACTGTGCTTGTCGTGAGGGCAAGCGCGAGGATGATTTTTGGCGAAAAAGCAAACTTCTGTTTCATATTGCTATTATTTTTTTGAACTCGCGTTTTTTTTCAACTTTGATACTGCGCTTTAGAATGACACATCCAGCCCGAAAAGGAGCGTCTTGGCAATCGGGTAATTCCCGTAATCAAGCCCAGCGGTGAAAACGCTGCTGCCGGGAAATTCCGGCGAGTAACCCGAATACTGCTGTTTGGTCCAAAGGTTGGTGCCGCTGGCATACACTCTAAAGCGCGTCAACCCAATTCTGGAAACCACCTTGCCGGGGAGCGAATAACCCAATACGATGCTTCGCAGTCGGAAAAATGAGCCATCCTCTACCCAATAGTCAGACATTCGATAGTTGTGTCCGCCGTTGGTGATGCGTGGTTTGTCGGTGCTGGTGCCCGGCCCTGTCCAGCGCCCGTCGAAGAACGATTGTTCCCAGTTGTAGACCGCGAAACGCGCCAAGGCCTTGGTGTTGACCACTTTGTTGCCGGACACGCCGAAGAAATCCGCAGCAAAGTCGAGGCCTGCAAAGTCGAAGCTCGCCGTGAAGCCGTAGTTGAACTTCGGAATCGGGCTGCCCAAATAGGTGCGGTCTTCCGAGTTGATGACACCGTCGCCATTCAGGTCAACATAGCGCAAGTCGCCGGCTGTTTCGTTGCCGAGGCGCGGGCTGCTCGCGGCTTCGTCGGCAGTTTGGAAAACGCCGTTGGTGACAAAACCATAAAAACTGCCGATGGGTTGGCCTACCTCTGTCAAGGTGGCGAAATCGCCTTGCGCCGTGCCGCCGTTGAACACGCGCGAAAGGCGTTTGTCCAATTTCATCACCTCGTTGTCGACAGTGGAAAAAATGCCCGTGATGTTGTAAGAGAACCGATTGTGCGAGTTGCGCCAGCCCAGCGTGAAGTCCCAGCCTACGTTTTGCACATCGGCCACGTTGACGACAGGATTGCCCTGCGAACCGACGTAAGAAGGTATGGGTGGGGCGGAGAGAATGTCGTAGGTGTAGCGATTGTACCAGTCCACCTCTGCCGTCAAGCGATTGTTGAGCAGCGCAAACTCTACCCCCACATCGGTCTGGCGGGCGCTTTCCCAGCGCACGTTCGGGTTGGCGAGGAAGATGAGCGAGGCGCCTTGGTTGAGCGTCTCATCGGGGCCGAGTATGACCCCCAGATTGCCCGTGATGGAGCCGAACGAAGGGTAGAGTTGGGTTTTGTCGTTGCCCACTATGCCCCACGAAGCGCGTAGTTTCAAGCGGTCGAACACTCGTTGGCTAGCCATGAATCGTTCCTGCGCGATATTCCAACCCACCGCAAAAGAAGGGAAATAGCCCCAGCGGTTGGATGCCGCGAATCGGGAAGAACCGTCGGCACGGATGGAGGCGGTAAGGAGGTAGCGGTCGAACAAAGTGACGTTGATGCGTCCGAGATAGCTCGCCATGGCCCATTCGCCAGCGCCGCCCGAGTTGGTCTGCGTGAGCACATCGCCCGCGTTCAGGAAGAGCAGCTCGTCGTCGCCGGAAGGAAAGTTGCGCCGCCCCGCGCCGAAGAACTCATAGTAGTTTTCCTGCGCGGTGTATCCGCCCAACACATTGAGGCGCAGGTCTTTCCACTCTTTGTCGAAGTTCAGCGTGTTTTCCCAAAGCCAAGAGCGGTTTTCGTTGACACCGATATTGAGTTTGTCCTCGATGTTCAGTTGCGAGTTCGACACCCGGAAAACCGGTTCGTAGTATTTGTCGCGGAAAAAGGCGAAATCGCCGCCCAGGTTGCTGCGGAAAGTAAAGTGTTTGAACAATTTGACGTCGGCGAACACCGTGCCCACGAGACGTCGCCCGGTGGTGTGATTGTTGTTTTTGTAAAACAAATCCGCGGCGGGGTTGGCAATGGCCGCGCCGAAAAATGTCGGGTCGCTGAAATTGCCAACAGAATCGCGCACCCCAAACACTGGCGGCATTCGGTAAGCGGAACCCAACACACCCGGCGGGTTTTGTGATTTGGCATTGAAAAACACGACGTTGTTGCCCAATTTGATGGATTTGTTCAGCTGGTACTCGTTGTTGAGCCGCAGCGAAACCCGCTCAAACTGCGACTCGCGAATGATGCCGTCCTGCTTGAAGTAGTTGGCCGACACATTATAGAGCAGCTTGTCGGAGCCGCCCATGGCGCTGACCTGCACGTTTGCGATGGGGGCATCCCGGAAAATCACGTCCTGCCAGTTGGTTCCTTCGCCCAATGAGGCCGGGTCGGGGAAGTAGGAGGAGTTGGTCAGTTCGTTATAGAGCTGTGCGAACTGCGCGGCGTTGGCCATCGGTATCTGGCGCGTCACTGCTTGGGAGCCATAATAGCTGCCCAGCGAGATGACCGCGTCGCCTTTTTTGCCCCGCTTGGTGGTGATGATGATGACCCCATTGGCGCCCCGGTTGCCGTAAATCGCTGTCGCGGAGGCATCTTTCAGCACCTCGACCGATTCCACATCCTGTGGGTTGACGAATGAAATATCGTCCAGCAACATACCATCCACCACAAAAAGCGGGTTGGCGTTGTTGAGGGTGCCAGTGCCGCGTATTCTGATGATGGCTGCCGCGCCCGGCTGCCCGCTGGCGGGGGTCACATACACGCCCGCGATTTTGCCTTGCAAGGCTTGGTCAACCGACGCGGACGGGATGCGCTCAATATCCTTGGCCTTCACCGTGCCGACCGCTCCTGTGAGGTCGCTTTTGCGCTGGGTGCCATAGCCGACCACGACGATTTCGCCCAAAAGACTGACATCCTCGCCCATGGCTACCTCTATGTACGTCTTGCCATTGAGCGGAACTTCCTTGAGCAAAAAACCCGTGTACTCGAACACCAGCGTGGCATCCGCGCTGCTCACCTCGAAGCCAAAGTTGCCGTCGAAGTCAGTGGTGGTGCCCGCGTTCGCGTCCTTTTCCCTGACGGTGGTGCCAATGAGTGCCTCACCGTTGCTGGCATCGGTCACGCGCCCTGTGACGCGGACTTGTGCAAATGTCGTTTGGAACGACAGCAGGCCGAACAGCAGCAGTGGCAGTGCTGCCCGCCTTTTTTTGAGTTTTGTAAAAATGTGCTTCATACGATTACGGTTTTTATTTCCAAAATGAAAAGTGGTTAGAAAAGACTATTTTTGTTTCGCAAATTCAACTTTTGAACAATGACGACCACGCTGGAAAAAACGCTCACCGTCCGCGAGTTTCTGGAACTGGACATTTTTGAGCCGGGCTATTTCTATGAACTTATCAATGGCGAAATCGTGAAAAGAGTATCTCCCGACACTGACCACCAAAATGCCTCTTCTAACCTGCTGCGAATTTTTTTCCGCCACGTTCCTGAAAAAATGGTGGGGAGAATATTCCACGCCCCCTACGATGTCTATCTCGACGAAGAAAACTTCGTTCAGCCCGACATCATTTTTGTCTCTGCTGCAAAAGCGCACATTATTCAAAGGGGGGGTATCGAGGGCACTCCCGATTTGCTCGTTGAAATCCTCTCGCCCGGCACTTACAAAATTGACCGGGGCGACAAACTCAAAATCTATCAAAGGCTTGGGGTGTCGGAATACTGGATTGTGGACCCGCGCAGCCGCACCATCGAAGTTCATGTCTTAAAAGACGGGGTTTACGATTTGGCTTTTTTGGGCGAGGAAGGCGGCGAGGTGGAGTCAGTGGTGCTGGCGGGCTTGAAAATCAAGGTGGCCGAGGTATTCGCCTAATCCGTCATCCGCACCCGCGCCTTTTTGAAATCCGCCGAATCGCCGCCCACCATGATGTCGAACTCGCCCGCCTCCGTGCCGAAGGTCATGTCGCCCCGCCAAAAACTCAAATCGCGCTCCGTCAGCGTGAATTTCACTTCCCGCGATTCTCCCGCTTTCAACATGATTTTTTGGAAACCTTTCAACTCTTTCACAGGCCGCGTGACCGAGCCGACGAGGTCGCGCACATAAAGTTGCACGACTTCTTCCCCTGCGCGGCTTCCCGAGTTTTTCACGCTCACGGTGATTTGTAAATTTTCTCCTTTCTTGAAAACGGCTTTGTCAACCTTCGGCTCGCTGTAACTAAACGTCGTGTAACTGAGGCCAAAACCGAAGGGGAAAAGCGGTGCGTTTTCCTCGTCAATGTACTTGCTCGTCCATTTTGAGTTCGGGTCGAAAGGCCGCCCTGTGCTTTTTTCGTTGTAAAAAATGGGGACTTGACCGACCGAGCGCGGGAAAGTCATCGGCAATTTGCCAGAAGGATTGTAGTCGCCGAACAGCACGTCGGCGATGGCGTTGCCCGCTTCGGTGCCGAGCCACCAAGTCTCTAAAATGGCGGCGGCGCTTTCGGCGATTTTCGGGATGGCGAGCGGCCTGCCGTTCATCAAAACGACGATGACGGGTTTGCCGGTTTTCACGAGTTCCAGCACCAAATCTTCCTGTACTCCGGGCAAGGTGATGTCGGCGCGCGACGCGGCTTCGCCGCTCATCATGGCTTTTTCGCCGACTGCGACCACCACCACGTCAGCGGTTTGCGCGATGCGCAAGGCTTCGTCGAAGCCGGATTTGTCCGTGCCTTCCATTTCGCAGCCACGCGCAAAAGCGAGGTTCGCCAACCGAAGGTTAGCGATACCTTCTTGCAAACTCACGCAATCATTCGCGTTGCCCGCGCCGTTCCAGTTGCCGATGAGTTCGCTTTTGTTGTCGGCCAGCGGGCCGATGAGGGCTATTTTTTGACTCTTGTTCAGCGGTAAAACATTGTTTTGATTTTTCAACAAAACGATGCTCTTGCGCGACACGTCGCGGGCGGCGGCGCGGTGTTCGAGGCTGAGCAGGGTGGTCGTTTGGCGGGTCTCGTCGCAGAATTTGTAGGGGTCTTCAAACAAGCCCAATTCAAATTTCAGCCTTAAAATTCTTCTCACGGCTTCGTCAATGTCAGCCATTTTGACCTTGCCTTCTTGCACGGATTTTTTCAAAAAACGCTGATAGACCGCGCCTTGCATATCCATGTCCACGCCTGCGTTGAGCGCAAGTTCGCCAGCTGCTTTATCGTCGGCGGCCACGCCGTGATTGACCATTTCGTTGATGGAGGTGTAGTCGGTGACGACGAAGCCCCTGAATCCCCACTCTTTGCGCAGGATGTCGGTGAGCAAGTATTTGTTTCCTGTGGCGGGCACGCCGTCGTAGTCGTTGAAAGAGGTCATCACCGTCGCCGCGCCCGCCCGAACGGCGGCCTCGTAGGGCGGCAGGTAAAACTCGCGGAAGTAGCGTTCGCTCATGTCCACCGTGTTGTAGTCGCGCCCGGCGATGGGCGCGCCGTAGCCGGCAAAGTGTTTCACGCAGGCGAGTAAGGCATCGGTGTCGCCGATTTTTTTGCCCTGAATGCCGCGCACCCGCGCTTCGGCGATGCGGCTGCCGAGGCAGGGGTCTTCACCGGCGCCTTCCATCACGCGGCCCCAACGCGGGTCGCGCGAGATGTCCACCATGGGGGCGAAAGTCCAATTGAGGCCAGCGGCGGCGGCTTCGGTGGAGGAGACGCGGGCGGATTTTTCGATGGCTTCCAGATCCCAACTCGCGGCCTCGCCGAGGGGAATCGGGAAAATGGTTTTGTAGCCGTGAATCACGTCGAATCCAAAGAGCAAGGGGATTTTCAGCCGGGTTTCTTCGACGGCGACTTTTTGCAGCTCGCGCACGAAGCCGACGGTGTGGCTGTTGAACAGGTTGCCGCAAGCGCCGGAACGTATGTCGTTTTTGTAGCCTTCGCGAATCGTCGGCCCAGTGCTGCCCCAGTCGGTGGTGTAGAGGGTGAGCTGGCCGATTTTTTCGTCCAGCGTCATGGCCGCGAGCAGGTCGCTGACGCGCTGTTCGTTGGCAGACGACGGGCGGTAGATTTGAGCCTGTATTGTGTTGAGGTACAGCAGGTTTATGAAAAAAAGGAGGTACGCGAGTTTTCTCATTCTTGAAAGTTTGATGCCTGAAGTGTATTTTTGTCCAATCAAAAATTTACGACATGAAGGACGAAGTTTTGACTACCAGCCGCCCGATGACCGTCGAGGAGTATATCGAGTTCGAGGAACGCTCCGAAATCCGCCACGAATTCATCAACGGAAACCTGATACCTATGCCCGGCACTACCCTATTCCACAATGACATTTGTATCAATCTCGTCATACTGCTTCGTTCGCTGCTGTCAAAAGCAGATTTCAAAATCCAACAGGAAAACGTGAAAGTCCAAATCTCATCTGAGAAGGATTACACTTATCCTGATGTAATAGTGACTGGCGACAAGCGCGATTTCAAGCAACGCTACCTTATTCAGTACCCCTCCGTTATCTTCGAAGTCATGTCCAAAAGCTCCCGCATCGAAGATGCCGCCGACAAATTCATCCGCTACAAGAACATCGCCTCGCTCCAAAATTACATCCTCGTGGACTCTGAAAAAATCTTCGTCGAGGTGCGCGTCAAGTTGGAAAACGGCGAATGGGAAGCGTCCACTTACCTGCAATCCGACGAGCGTTTTTCGATTCCGGCTTTGGGGGTGACGTTGGAGTTATCAGCTGTTTATGAGGGGGTTAGTTTCCTTTGATTTTTTCATTTCAAATGATTTACAACATGAAGGACGAAGTTTTGACTACCAGCCGCCCGATGACCGTCGAGGAATATATCGAGTTCGAGGAACGCTCTGAAATCCGCCACGAGTTTATCAACGGAAACCTGATACCCATGCCCGGCACAACAGTTGACCACAACGATATTTGTTTCAATCTCAAAGCAGCGTTGAAACAAATCCTCAAAAACTTGCGCGTCCAGACGGAGAACGTCAAAGCGCAATTTGGTGCTGAAAATGATTACACCTACCCCGATGTCATCGTAACTTCCGACCCGCGTGATGCCGACAACCAGTACATCATCCAACATCCTTCCGTCATCTTCGAAGTCATGTCCAAAAGCTCGCGGATTTATGACTCTACTGACAAATTCATTCTTTACAAAAACATCGCCTCGCTCCAAAACTACATCCTCGTGGACTCTGAAAAAATCTTCGTCGAGGTGCGCGTCAAGTTGGAAAACGGCGATTGGGAAGCGTCCACTTACCTGCAATCCGACGAGCGTTTCCCGATTCCGGCTTTGGGGGTGACGTTGGAGTTGTCGGATGTTTACGAGGGGGTTAGTTTTATGGTTGATAAAGGTTGATGAAAGTTTATGAAGGTTGATTATCAACTTTTATCAACCCTCATCAACCTTTATCAACCTACTTTTTTTGACTAAAAAGCCACTCCAGCACCGCCGGGTTGTAGTACGTCACGTCCCACACGTTGTGCCCCAGAGTCGAATATTCCGTGTACTGCATCTTGCCGCCGACTTTTTTCAACGCCTCCGCCATTTCCCAAGAAAATTTTGGTTGAACCGCCTCGTCCAAGCGCCCGTGAAACACCCAAAGCGGGATGTTTTTGATACGCTCGACTTGCGAAGCATCGCCGCCACCACAAAGCGGCATACCTGCTGCGAACAAATCGGGGCGGCGCATCAAAGCGTCGAACGTTCCGAAGCCGCCCATGCTCAAACCCGTGATATACACGCGATTGCGGTCAATGTCTGGGTGTTCCTGCAAAGTTTTTTCGAGCAACTCGATGACCATACGCCCCGGCACGGTCGGATTTTTTTCATCAAAAACAAGTTTCGGGTCGCGGGAGGAGCCAGCCCAGCGTTCGTTGGGCGGGCATTGCGGCACGAGCAGGTAGCAAGGGTGTTTTTGGCGCATCTCTTTTTCCACAAAAGCATGGACAGCGTTTTTCATTTGGGAGGAGTTGTCCACACCGCGCTCGCCGGAGCCGTGCAGGAAAATGACTAAAGGATATTGCTCTCCTTTTTTCGGATTCGCTGGTTCTGCCAACTGATAAGGCAGTTTATTCCCCGCCGCGTCTTTGTAATCCAGTCTTTTGAAAAAGCTGTTATTGTCAACGGGAACGTCGGGGTTGGGTTTGGCTTTTTCACCATCGGCCCAAGTAATGCCTTTGGCAAGTTTTGGGAAATCAACTTTGTCGAGCCAGCCGCCGGTGAATCCCGCCCGTTTCAGCCCCTGCACGATGTAGGGGTTTTTTTTCATCAAATTCCAAAGCAGGCCGCTGCGGTAGTTCTCAATCATGAGCACAATGGGGCCTTGGTCAATGCCGAGTTGGTCGCGGTCCACCCAGAACGGATAGCCCGCTTGGGCGTTCGGCGACTTGGCGAGAGCGGTGAACGTTTCGTTGTAGCCGTCGAAAAAGCCATAGGGGCCGACCGGCCAGCGATTCCACATCGCCTCGGCGGTGGGCAGCACCACTTCGGGCGCGAAAGGCATGGACGCGAGCGCGGCCGTGGGGGCGATGGTGCCGTCGTCGTCGAGGTAGTCAATCGCCACGCCGCGCGCGCTGTAGCCGGGGCAAAAGATGCGTTTTCCCTCGTGTTCCATTTCGGCGTCGGGGCCGTCGCCAGCCGTGAGTCCCCAGATATTTTCGCCGTAGCCTTTGAATTTGAGGGGATTGTCAATGCAGTGCTGGCGATTGGCGAGGGTGGCGCGGCGGGAGTTTTCAAAATAATCGAAACCCGCTTTTTTCATGTATGGGTCTTGAATCCCTTTAAAGTCTATCCAAACATGGCTGTACTGGTGGCCGAAATGTGGGCCGAAATTCACCATGTCCTGGCCTTTGAAGTCGGTGCGGTAGTATGATTGGCACCAAGCGTCCCAGCCAGCGGCGGGAATGGGGTGAGTGGGTGAGCCGAGCGCCATGACAACGAGTATCATGGCCTCGTTGTAGCCGCGCCATTCGGCGGCGAGGAAGCCGCGTTCGGGAAACCAGCCCATGCTCATGCGGTGGTGCTCGTTGAGGTACCAGTCGAACTCGACGCGGCGATAGAGGAAGTCGGCAAGAGCGCGGATTTCTTTTTCGGTGGGGTTATTTTGGTCGAAATAACTCATGCACGAGAGCACGCCCGCCATGAGCAAGCCCGTGTCAATACTGGAGAGTTCGACATTTTTGTAACGAAGCGCGTCGTCGTTGTTGAGAAAATGATAGAACCAACCGCGATAACCAGCCGTGCCGGAGGCTTCGGGGCCTTGCGGCAAATTTTTCAAAAAACGAAGGGTGTTCAAGACTCGCTCTGCCGCTTGTGTGCGGGTAATCCAGCCTCTTTCCGCGCCGACGAGGTAGGTGGAAAGGCCAAATCCTGTGGCGGCGATGCTCGAAAAATCGTCGCGGGGGTAGCGGTCGGGGATTTGAAAAGTCGTCTTGTGCGCCAGTTCCCAGAAATAAAGGAAGTGGCGGCGCTGGAGCTCGTCGAGGGAAAAGGGCGGTTTTTCCGCGCCGATGGCGAGAGCGGGTTTTTGTGCTTTTACGAAAGGAAATAGAAAGAAAAGGCTCAATGCCAGCAAATAGCGAGGGAGCATGACGAAACGATTAGACGGTGAACGATGCACGGCACACGGCACACGGTACACGATGCACGGAATCTGAAACGCCGTGTACCGTGTACCGTAAACCGTTCGCTGTTTACTGTTTCACAAACTTGGCGTTGCCAATCAGTTGACCCTGTTCGTTGTAACCCGCCATGGTGTAAATGCCCGCAGGCAATGAGGTCACGTCAATGCGCGTCTGCGAGTCGCCGGAGGTATTGACCGATGAGAGCCGTTGACCAAAGATGTTGAAGACGTCAATGCGGTTGATGCCCTCGAAATTCTCCACGCGCAAGTAGTCCGACACGGGGTTGGGCAGGATGCGCATCGCGGCCACCGTAGGCGTGAAGGTGCTGACCGCACCGCACACGCCATCGCCGATGATGATGTCGTCGAAGTAGGTAACGCGGTCGGTGCCGGTGCCGGTGGAGCCGATATCAACGAGTACCGTGAGGCGATTGTATCTGTCGTTGTCGCCCACGGTTGGGAACGCGAACACGAGTTCTTCCCACTCGTTCACCTTTGTGTTGTCGGCGGTGATTTCGATGGGCGGAATCGGGTTGCCAAACACCTCTACCTTCATGGTGAACTTGCCGATGTGGTCCATCAGCACTTTCGTCCTGATTTGTTTGTTGCCTTTAAAATCTATGGCTGCATCCAGGTCAGCGAATGCACCGGAGAAAATAGGCGCAGACCCAGACTGCACATAGCGGATGACCTTGTTGCTGGTGTTGATGCCTGCTTTTAGGGGATTGTCCACGATGGTGGTTGTTTGGCCATCCAAGGGGTTGTTGTTGAAGTAGGCGAAATTGGGCAATGTGGTGTTGGCCGTTTCATTGTCGCCCACGCAGCCACTATACCCCTTGCGTCGCCAGCGAATGTTGTCCACATAATAGGTGCCGCCGCCAGTTGGGCTTAGCACGTTGAAGAAGATGACAATTTGATTGCCCGGTGTCCCTTGCGCTGCGCTAAAATCGAGACTGAAGGTGTGCCACTTGTTCTTTGCTGGCAGCGTGTCCCATCTTTCCACGTTGGCGCCGTTGCCTTGAATTTTGAAAAGGAAAGGCACATTGTCGAACGGCGACCATACCTGCACTTCCAATTGATTGTTCAAACTCAAATCAGGAGGGGCGGGCAATGTGAAGCCGATGCCTGCGAACTCGGTGCCGGCACCTGCCGGGTCGTTGTATTCGCCCACTCTCAACGACGAGTTTTCGACCGTCTGTTGCGGGTTGTTGATGACTTTCAAGTCGCTCGCGCCGTAGAAAATCTCGACATAGTTGCGCTGACACTCAAAGTCGTCAATGAACACCGGATTGGGTTGCACGTCAATGCAGGGGTCCACGGTGGCTATGCCCTGACGGAGGTTGTCAATGCACCACGACTGGCCGGGGGAGGCGGCGTCGGGGTTGAAGATGATGCGAATTTCGCCAAAATCGGCGACGGCGGAGAACGGCGAGAAATCGAAGCCAAGCGTCTCCCATTCGCCGGGTGTGGCAATGGCGGCTTCGACCGATTGGTTGCCCGCGATGGGCGAGAAAAGTTGCATCCTGACTTTGGTGCCCGGCGCGACGCTGGCTGGGCTGAGCACGTCGAGGTTGAATTGGGGAAAATCCGTCAAGTCGAAGTTGGCCGTCAGATTGATGGCTTGCAAGGTGGAAAGGGGCGACGAGCCTTTCGAGTAGCAACCCACTTGCGACGAGCTGTTCACCGCGTTCGGGCTGGGGTTGGCGGTCGGGGCGGTGAAGTTGCCGTGGATGACGTTGTCGCCGTTGAGCGGCTGCCAACCCAGGTTGAGCGGCGACTCCTGAAAGTCTTCCACGTTGATGCCCTTGGGCGCATACAACTTGATGTCGTCCGCGTAGTAGATTTCGCCCGGCTCGCCATTCACGCCGGCATTGAAGAAAATGACCAAGCGCGTGTGTCCTTTGCCGATTTCGCTCTTGAAGTCCACGAAGTATTCCACCCATTTGTTGACCTCTGTCACAGGCACGCCCACTTCTTTGGCCCCCGAGCCGCCCTCTATTTTGAGCAGCAGGGTGCCAGTTTTGGGTGCCCATACTTTGAGGCCAAACAGGTAGCGCTCGCTCAGGTCAATGGGCTTGCCATTGTCTATCACAAATGCGGCATATTCGGTGCCGGGGCCAGTGCGCCGACGGAACTCGCCCACCTTGCGGGAGTTGTTGTCGGGGCTGGGCGCTGGGTTTTGCACGACATGGATGCTGTCCCAACCGATGCCATAGACCGCGTTGCGATTGCAATCAAAGTCGTCGAGGATATCTGGGTTGGGTGTGGCGCCCAAGCAAGGGCCTTGTGGCAACGCCTGAATGTCATCAATGTAGAAGGTGTCGCTGCTGCCAGTTATGAAAGGAGAGAACACGACGAGAATCTTGTCCAACTGGGTCAGATTGGCTGCCCCAGAAAAATCGAAGGTGTATTCTTGCCATTTGTTGGCGACGGCGATGTTTTTGAACTGCTCTATTTGCCCGCCGGGGCCTTCCAACTTGAACAGCATCTCCGTGTTTTTCGGTGCCCACATTTTGATTTTGAACTGATTGTAAGTGGACAAGTCAAGCGGCGTGGAGCGTGTGCCGAACGCAAAGTTGAAGTCGAAGTTGGGGTTGTTGACGAAAGCGCCCACGGTGGCTGAGCCGTTCACCGCGTCGGGTGCGGGGTTGGCGATGGCACCGAGGTACGTGCCGTTCAGGCTTGTCCAAGTGATGCCGGAGGGAGCCTCGAAGGTTTCGATGTCTTGCGGGGCCTTCACGGCACGGAGGTCGTCGAAATAGTAGGTGTGGGCGCTGCTCTCGGTGCCGGGGTCGAAGAAGATGATGATTTTCGTCAGCCCCGTGTAATACTCGGCGGCACTAAAATCAAAAGTGAGCTCCACCCACTGATTGGCGGCGGGCATCAAGGCGGTTTTTTCGATGGCAGGCCCGGTGCCTTCGAGTTTGAGCAGCACGGGGGTGGCGGTGGCGCACCAGACTTTGAGTTTGAATTGGTTGAACTCCGTGAGGTTGAGCGGGGGCAGGTTTTGCACCCAGAAAAGGCTGTAGGCGTGAGAGCCGCTTTTTGTGTAAGAGCCGACGAAGCCGCTGCCGTTCACGGCATCGGGGCCGGGGTTGGCGATGACACCGTTGTAGGTGCCGTTGGCTGCCTCCCATGCGAGGTCGGATGTGCCGCCCTCAAAGTCTTCATAGACGATTTGGGTTTGGGCTGTTGCCACGACAAGGCTCATCAAGGCGAGCAATGTGGTAAGGAAGAGCTTTTTCATAATTTTTAGATTGGTTGTGTGTGTATGAAAGTGCGTTGCAGTTTTATGCGTTGGTTATTTCACCATTACCTTCCCTGTCCATCTTCCGCCTTTGCTGCCTGTCATTTCCAAAAAATAAATTCCCTGCGGAAGGTCTTTCAAGTGAAGTGTTTTTTGAAAAAGGCCCGCCGGCATTTCCATGTCTTGGAACAATGCTCGGACGGGCCTGCCCTGCGTGTCAATTATTCGTAGTGTCAGTTTTTGCGGCGCGAGAATGGAACATTCCACGTTCAACATTTCTTCGGCGCCTATGGGATTGGGGAAAACGAACACGTCGAAGCCGTTTTTTCCCAAAAAATCCGTTTGTGTGCCGCTTGCGTCGGGTTGAAAGCCGAGTGCCTCAAGTGCGGGCTGTATCTCCGGGTTTTGCATGAAAAGGTCCCATAGCAATCCCGTGCGATGGTTTTCCAGCATCACCACGATGGGGCCTTGGTCTATGGCGAGATAGGACGATGCGAACCAGTCCAACTTCAGGTTGAAAGCGTCGTAAAACCCGTATTGGCCCCATAGCCGCTCGCCTTGCGCACGGTAGAAATGGCGCAGGGCAGCAAGGCTCTCGCTGGGTGTGTAGGGCATGGACGACAGGGCTGCGGTGGGCGCGATGGTGCCGTTGTCGTAGCCGGGGTGGTGCTCGCGGTAGCCGGTGATGGGGTCGTCGCTGGAGGTAAGTCCCCAACATTCAGCCGAGTAGCCCGTGAAGTTGGATGGGTTGTTGATGCTGTAAGCGTGTTGGATGAGCGAGTGGTTGCGATTGCGCTGGAAATAGTTGCAAAAGGCATCCTTCACGTTGCGAGGGTCGAAGCCCAAATAGGAGTAGTGCGCGAAGAAGAGTGGCCCGCCCGCTGGCGGGCCGCAGAATATGGGATAGCCGTAGTAGGTGCTTGCATTGGCGTAGTTGCCAGCCGTCCAGCCCGTCTGATAGAGGCTGCCCGGCACCCCGTGTGTCGGGGAAGCGGCCGCAAGCAGGTAGGTGATGTGTGTTTCGTTGAAGCCTCGCAGGGGAAAATTCATTTGCCAGCCGTGGTTGGGCGACCAATGCCAGTAGAGGGTTCCGCTGCCGTTTTTTCGATACCAGTCCCACTCCACCGCCTCCCAAAGACCCGTGATGGCGTTTCGCAGGGCATTTTCTAGGGGGGTGTTCTGGTCAAAATACTGCCGCGCCGTCAATAGTCCTTGCATCAAAAACGCTGTCTCCACCAAGTCGCCGCCATCGTCGTATTGGCTAAACGGGATGGCCTTGCCAGTGGAGCCGTTGAGCCAGTGCGGGAAAACGCCGTGAAAGCGGTCGGCGAGTTGGAGGAAGGAAATGATTTGAATCATGCGGTTCACGGCGGCTTCTCGCGTCACCCAGCCCCGTTCTGTGGCCACCACGATGGCCATGATGCCAAACCCCGAGCCTCCGGTGGTCACGATGTTGTTGTCGCCATTGCTGCGTTCGCGTGCCAGTCCGCTAAGCGGGTGGGCAAAGTCCCAGAAATATCGGAAGGTATATTGCTGCACCATGTCCATGAGTTGTTCGTCGCTCATGGCGGCGGTGGTGGCGGAGGCGGGTTCTGAAAAATCGCTGAGCGCGCCGAGTGCAGCTGTCGCCCGCACTTTGTAGTGGCGCGTGAGTGCCTGCCCCTCGTCGCCCGTCCAGTCAATGATGGAGCGGGTGGAGGGGCCGACGCTTTGCAAGAGGTCGAATTGCGAGCCGTCGGTGGAGCGGAATACTTGGTAGCCTGTGATATTGGGGGAGTTGCTGGGTTGCCAGTGCAGCTCGATGTGGCTGTCGTAGCCCGAGGCGGCCACATTGGCAGGGGGCGCTGGGGTTTGCGCCGAAAGGCATCCTGTCCAAAGGGCTGATGCGAGGAGGGTAAATCGGATTATGGTCATGCCGTGCGGATTTTTCTTTCGGCGTGTGCGATTTTCTTTTTGAGGAATAATTCGGCACACGCCTTTCATTGCAAGACAAAATTCCGACATCGGTTTTCTTTTTAGGCAAAAAAACACCTCACCACTACTACGCCATGTAAAAAACAAGCAAAAAAAACGCCGAGCGGAAATCCCGCCCGGCGTTTGTTAGTTGGCTATGTTTGTATTTTGTTCAGCGGCTCACGCTGAGTTTCGCCACATCGGCCTTGCCAGAGTACTTGTTCTCCAAACGAACAAAATAAGTGCCTGTGGGCAGCTTGGCCACATCCAGATAGAAGAAGTTGTTGCCCGGCTGCACCCGCACGGCGCTGGCCGACACCATCTGCCCGCCGAGGCTGTGGAGCGTGAGGCGGGCATCGAAGGCGGCGCGGCTTTGGAAGGCCACTTCGGTGCTGTAATTGGCCGGGTTGGGGTACACGACCAAGGGGCGCGTGGTGTTGAGCGGGTCGAACACGGAGGTGACGCCACCGATGTAGCAGTCGGGTGTGACGACTGCCATGTCGTCCACCGCTGGCAACTTGGTGTAGCCCTCGAACATGGTTTGTTCGAGCACATAGTTGTTGGCGCCCAACCAATCTTGCAGCAGGGTGGCAAAGACTTGGCGATAGTCGAACTGCATATCGCTGAGTTGGTTGTCCTGCGTGAGCACGCCCAGATTGGGGTTGGTGCCAATGACCCCGGCTTTGATGTTTTTGCCAAACAAGAACATGGGCGCGAGGGTGCCGTGGTCGGTGCCGAGCGAGCCGTTTTCGCGGGCGCAGCGACCGAATTCGGAAAAAGTGCAGGCGGTCACTTGGTCTCCCACGCCCAATCCTTCGAGGTCGTCGAAGAAGGCTTTGATGGCATCGGAGAAATCCTTCAACAAGTTGGCGTGTGTGCCAGCGGTGGTCTGGTTTTCAAACACCTGTGCGCCGTGCGTGTCGAAGCCGCCAATGGAGCAGAGGTAGATTTTGGTCTTCAAGCCACCGGAAATCAAGCGGGCGATGGTCTTTAGTTGGTCGGCCAATCCGACTTGCGGGTAGGACGATATGGAGTTGGTGCCGGCGTTGAAGGCATCGCTGATGCGCTGGGCATAGAGGCTGAGGCTATTTTCCACGCCTTGTATGTACTTGATTTCCTCGCCGTATTCCGAGTTGGGAATGTTGAGCAGTGGGGCACCGCCGATGCTTTGGATGAGCGAGTAGAAGCCTGCGGGGTCTTGGCCGCTCAGGTTGAGCATGTTTTGGTGCTGCGTCTCGGTGTGAAAGCCCAACGACGGGTTGGGGTCGCCCACTTGGATGCCGAGCGGGTCGGGCATTTCGGGCGTGGGTGCTCCCATCACGTCGGGATACATGGCCTGTAGGGCGCGACCCATCCAGCCGGACTGGATTTCATTCTTCTCCGGGGTGCCGTCGCCACCGGAGAGCCATAGGTCGGTGCCTTTGAAGTGCGAGCCGTTCATGTCGGCGTAGCCCACGCCTTGCACGATGGCTACTTGGCCGTTGTCGTACATGGCTTTCAGCCCCGTCATTTTGGGGTGTAGCCCCACCTTGTCGGGGTTGGGCAGGGTGTTGTCGAGGTCAATGAATTTGGTGCCGCCCGATTCGGGTATGCGAATGCTGGGGCGGAGGGCGGCGTAGAGCGGGTATTGTTGCACGGGCACGAGCATGTTCAGCCCGTCGTTGCCGCCTTTGAGTTGGATGAGTACCAGCACGCGGTCTTCCACATCCTCGCAGGAATTGAGGATTTTGGCGATTTTGCTGTTGGCAAATGGCCGCATGGCATGGCCATTGACCACGAGCGAGGATACGCCCGCGGCAGGAAATATCTTGAGAAAATTTCTACGTTTCATGATTGACGTGGATTTGTTGAAATGTGGATTTGGTGATGCGTGGATTTGGTGAGTTGTGGATGTGGTGATGTGCTTGTTGGGAGGTAACTTAGCTTTTTTCAATTTTTAAAACTTGGGCATTGACCTCGAATTTATACCTTGATTCGCTAGGATTTGTTAGATGAACATGATTGATGTTCTTGATTTTTAGCAGATTGCGATTGCAGCCATGCCCAAAACCTAACGACGCGAAGTATGTCCGGGAAGTGATATTCACCGAAATGAGGCCGCTCAACGAAGAGTTCTCAAACAAACTGAACAGGCTTCGTGAAAGCCAACTTCCCCAAAAAGAGCAACTGAGCCCCCAATCCCCAACTCCCCAAATTCACATCAGCTGATATTCCGCCGAATACATAATGGCGTTGATGAGCCTGCCTAGCGGAATTTTCACTTCCGTGTCATCGCCCGTGCTCAGGTAGCTTTGCCACTCGTAGGTCCAGTCGGCGGGTGGCAATTGGTCGAGAAAGACGATGTTGTAGAAGTAGTTGAACCGGTCGGTGTCGGTTTCTTCGGGCAGGAGATATTCCAACAAATCTTGCACGAGCACGTAAGGGTCGCTTGGGTCGCTGATGGTGCCGCTGTTTTTCACCCAAGCGGCCACGTCGAATTTGGCCCCCAGCGGCTCGTCGGGCGAGGCGCCTATGGTCATTTTGCCGGAGAGCAGCATCGTGGGGAATTTGTATCGCCCCACTATGGTGCTGGCGTTGAAATACTGGCGGTAGAAGTCTGGTTTTTGAAAATATGCCGGATAGCCTGCCACGTCGGGCGGGCTGAAAAGCGGCAGGTTGGCTTCGTTGAACAAGCGGCCATAAATGCCTCGGCCAAAGAACTGGAAATAGGCTTCCAAGTCGCTGTCGGGCGTGGGTGTTGGCAGGCCGAAGAACGAGATGGATTGCAGCGACAGTTCGAGGGGCGATTTGATGATGCCTCCCATGATTTCGTCCTTGTTGTCGGAGTCGTCGGCATCGAAGAAGTGCTGGCTTTGCAGCAGTTGTTCGAGCACGGGTTTTATCTCGAATCCGGCGGCGATGAACGTGTCGGCCAACGGTGCGATGATGTCGCTTTCTATTTCCGGTGTGATGTGGCGGCTCACGAAGAAGCGATAGAGCCGGCGGCAGAAGTTCTTGGCCGTTTCGGGCTGCGCGAAGGTCATGTTGACGAAAGCATCCAGCTCGGCCCACATTCCGGCATCGTCGGTGCCGCCTTGAATGACGGTGCCTTGAAATTTGTCGCTGAATGTCTTCGGGTCGGTGTCATGCTGGTCAATGTTGGTGCCGCCGCGCGGGATGTTCGTTTCGGGGTCGAGCGTGTTGCGCGGCCCTTTCACGCGGAAGCCTGTCAGCAGTCGGGCAGCCTCGTTGATGTCGTCTTCCGTGTAGTTGGTGTAGTCGCCCGGGCCGATTTGCAGGCCCTTGCCGATGGTGAACAGTTCGAAGAACTCGCGGGCGAAGTTGGTGTTGGGGTTGGCCTTCACGTTGTCCGTGTTGTTGAGGTATTTCAACATGGCGTTGTCCACCACCATTTTGGTGACAAACTTTTTGAAATTGCCCAATGCTCCCCAACGCAACAGCATGAGATAGTCGAAGTAGTGCGAGGTGAGAAAAGCCGTGATGGCGACGGAATTGAACTGGTGCAGGAAAAACGTCATGCGGTGGCCGATGCCGGGGTCGTTGAGGGCTTCGTGGAGCCACCAGCTGGCTAGCCACGGGCGCAATTTGAAATCCTCGGTGGGGGGCAGGCTGCCGGGTGGCAAGCACCAAGTGCCGGGCGATGCGCTGCCAGACGCTTCATTTTGGTCGTAAATCGGTTGGTCGTGCACCAAAGGGTAGAGTTGAAGAAGCGAAGCCACCGCTTGGCCGGCTGTCTGTCCTGCCATTTCGTCCACCTTTGTTTTGGTGAAGCGGTAACTCGTTCGGCGCAGCAGGTGTGCCGCATGCCGATGACCTAAGGCGCCTTGCATGGGAGATAAAGATGCCATGTTCGGAAAGGATTGTTTTTAGTTAAAAAAAGAAAAATCGGTTCAAAGCGCAGCCGAAGTGATGAGTTGGGTGGCTTCCCCGGCCAAACGAAGCGGACGGGGTTGAGGGGGGGACCCGCCAATCCGTCAACCAGTAAAAATCCGGTCAACCAGCAACAAGCAAATAAATAATGGTGGGTTGTTTGAGGCGGGATGTTCAGCGCGGACTTCAGTCGGCGTCGGCTGCGCATTGGACAGGTGGATTAAAATTGGTGCATAAACGAGGCGTTTAAGATTTTATTAAGGGTGCTTTGTTAAATTTTGAAAAATTAAGTCTTCAAGGGTAGCACTGCAAATTGCATCCGCCCCGCCTTCCCGCAATATCATTTCGGGTTGTGATTATGAGCGTTGGATATTCATTGCCGTGGTTGATAGGTGCCGACAAAGTCGAGAAGGTGCGAGACCTCACCGCAGAGACGCGGAGTTTTACCTCTATTCGTGGCTACATAGGAAGGTGCAGCGCCCCGGAATGTGTTTCGGGGCGCTGCCCTCGCCTAAGTATTTGCCTGTACTTTTAAAAATCTTCGCGTCTCTGTGGTGAAAAAGAACAATAGACTTGTTGCGGTGGATGCCTTTGGCGAAGGGAAAGCCCTTTTTCCGACTGGCTTCGTTAAGTTTTTCGCCGAATATGCCCGATTTCGACTGCAAAATTTGCCTTGCCAGTCGAAAAAATGACAATCCCCTTCACTCAAAGCCCTCCACCGCAACAAGTCTAATATCCATTTTCCCAAACCATCACATCCGCAGCAACTTGACGATGCCGAACCGACCGCCCTGCGTCACGCGCACGGCATAAATGCCTATGGGCAAATGCTGCACGGGCAGTGTCATTGTTTGGCGCTCGTGGCCGTTGTTTGGAAGCCGGTATTGTTGGGCAAGTCGTCCGAATGAGTCGAACACTTCCACCAGAGCAGGTGCATCGCCAGTCAAATGGGCAGAAAGCTGGGCGGTGGAGGTGGCAGGATTGGGCGACAGCGCCAAATCAAAAGCAGCGTCCGCTTGTGGCAGGTCGAATATACTGTTGGTCAGAAAATCGGTGGGCACCTCGAACCAGTTGATGGTATTCGTGGTTGCGCTATGATTGGTTCCCCACACGTTGGAACCGGGTATGCCGTCTTGCTGATAGAGCACCCACACCTTGTCGCCCACAATGCGTCGCGGGATGGCTGGCCATGCCGACTCGACAAACCCGATGAACGCTTCGTCCACAAATGGGGGGGCCGTGAGCTCAAACGGCTCGCTCCAAGTGTCGCCATTGTCCTCCGATTTCATGATGTAGAGGTGGCGGTAATACTGGTCTTTCTCCGCGCCCCAGTTGGAGCGGTACAGCTCGTTGACTGCGGCATATACGAGATAGATAGAGCCTTCGGCATCCATCCCAGTGGTGGCAAAGCTGGAAAGACTGTTGAAATATGGGCCAATCGCGCCACCGCCGCCTACCAATGTGAGCAAAGAATCGCCGTCGTAATCGAGCGCGCCCGTGATGACTTGAATGTTGTCGCTCCCCCAGCTTTCCTTCCAGTAGCACAGCCCGTTCGTGCCGGGATAGTAAAAGGTGTTGGCTGCCGGGTCGTTGTCAATGACATACATCCGACCGAACCACACATGGGCCTGCAAGGCATCGTCAATGAGCAGCGACCCGAACCCGTCGTTGGTAAATACGGCCAGCGAATCCGGTGCTTCAGGGTCGAAATAGCCAATGTCGTCGAAAGTGTAAAAATCACCGTCCGCCCCGGCGTAATTTTCGAGCGCATCGGGGAAATCGTTCACCACCGTTTGCTCCCAAGTATCTCCGTTGTCGAGGGATTTGAAGAGCAAAACATCATTCCAAGTGGGGAATACGGCAATGCCGACCGCGTCGCCGTTGACATCTATGGTGTATTCGTCGGCGGCCAACGCTTTGACCTTGCTGCTGTCCAAACCCGGGATAATCTGATATTTTTTATCCCAAGTCAGGCCGCCGTCGGTCGAACGCCAATAAAGCAAGTGCCCGTTCACGCCTTGATAGATGACGCCGTTGGTGGAACCACCTGTTGGCGAGGTGATGGCGATGACGTGTACCGACTTGCCATCGGGACCTCCCACCGCGACTCTGGGCCACAGGCATCCCGAACCGGGCGGATTGTCGAGGTCGGTTTCGACCCAAGTGGAGGCACCGGCGGCTTTGCGGGTGACATGAATGCGGAAGGGGTTGAACCCGGTAGCGTGAGAGACCACCAGTTCCGTCCCATCGTCGAGCCGGGCAGCTGCCGGAAAACCTGTGCGAATAGCCTCCAAGCGATTGTTGACATTGGGCCAGCCGCCCGAAGCACGCACGTTGTAGCCAGTGCCGCGCTCGGGGTACCCGCCACTCAAATCGCTGCCGTACAGCCAAGTGGCTACTGGGTTGCCATTGGCATCGCCATAGATGCGCGAAGGCATGCTGCCATAAGATTGGGCATCCCAAGTGGTGAAGCCCGCAAATTCTTCCTGACGGGCACTGACGGCGGGGCGACTGATGGGGTGGGGGTTTTCAGGCTCAGGCAGGTAATGCTCGGGTGCTGGGGCGGTGTGCTTCCAGTAAGGCGCGGGCTGCGCAGCCGACGAGGCAGGTACTTTGCCTGCCCTTTTTCCCTGTGCTATCAAAGCACTTGCCCACACGAGGGCTAGGATGGTGTAGAAGTATTTTGTTTGCATAAAATCCATGCTTTTGAAAAAAAGTGAAAAATATCTCGCAGGTGTGGTATGCCCACGTTGAGAGCAATAATTTGTAACTGCTTGGGCTGCCGCTTTTAAAACAGCCTCTAAAACATTCGGGACAAAAGAACAGCTGAAAAGCCTGAATTAGGCAGTCTGGCATTAAAAACCTTTTTGGGGTTATTGTAAAATTTTGACCGAATTAGCTGAAAAAAAATATTCGGGTTTTCCCGTGCTCTACTTTTGCCGCACAACTAAAATTGATTGCTTTTTTAACTCTTCTTTCTACGTTATGAATAAACACTCCCTACTCTCGGCAAAGGCTGCCATGCTCAGTTTCTGCTTCCTCTTTTCTGCCCTCGTCGCAAACGCACAGGGCGACCCCGGCACCGACGACGACGGCTTCATTGTCAGCATCGTGTCGCCCCCTAGCATCGCCAAATACATCAGCAACGGCTTCTTGGACTGTGGCTGGATTGGCACTTCGGGCTTCGGACCCGACGTGACCGAGGAACTCTGCGGAGAAGTGGTGTGGGCACCCGATTCCTTGGCTTGCTCGCCGCTCCCCGCCGGTAGTCTCAATGGCAAAATCGCGCTTATCCGCCGTGGTACTTGTGGTTTTAGCTTGAAAATTTACCATGCTCAGCAAGCGGGTGCCAAAGCTGTCATCATCCTCAACCACTACGCCAATCCTTTGGATGGGCCATGCGAGGCGCGTATTGATGCCAGCACTTACTTTGGTGGAATGTCGGGTCTCGACAGCGCGAGTGCCGTGACCATTCCTGCCATTTTCCTCCAACGCTTGACGGGCGAGGAGATTGATGGCGCCCTGAAAGCGGGTGAGAAGGTGGAAGTTTGCTTCGTATTCCCGCGTTTCACGCAAGCTTGGGCAGCCTATTCCTACGCAATGCCTGCCAGCCAAGTAGATACATTGGGCGCTATGGTGGTCAATTTCATCAACCGCGACAACAATGTGGTGGACAATTTGGTCATCAAGGTGGACATACAGGGGCCGAATGGCTACAGCGAGTCCTTCGAGGCGCTGCAAGACCCCATTGACCCAGGTGCTGAATTGTTGGTAGGATTCGGCGAGTTCTATGTGCCGCCAGCAGTGCCTGGCGAGTACACCGCCACCTTCTCTTCCAATCTGTACACCGAAGGGCGCGACACGCTCACGCGCAAATTTGTCGTCACGGACTATACCTACGCGCTCGACAACCTGAACCTCCGCTTGGACGGCGGTGCTGCCCTCAACACCGACTTTGCCAACGGTGGCTTCCAATATCAAACAGCGGCGCTCTATTTCACGGGCGATGCGGGCGCGGTGGCTACTCACGCCACTTTTGGCATCGCCAACATTGACTCCGTGTATGTGCCCGGTGGCGATGATGAAACCAACGCTGTCTTCGTTTTCCTCTTTGACGGCGACTCGGACGAAGATGGCACCATCAACCTGTCTGGTGGTTTCAACAGCATCGAGTCCGATGTGGTCGCTATCGGAACTTACATCATGAAAGGCGGCGAGCAAGAAGACAAATTGATTGACGTGGCGCTCGAAGATTTCTTTGAGCCAGGCCAAGCCCCTGTGCTGAAACCCAACCACCCCTACTACCTGTCGCTCAAATACGACGGTATCAACAACGGCTCTGGCCGCTGCATTGCGTTCACCAACACGGCGAACGAGAGTTATCTGGTCATCAATGGCGGCTCCACCTCGCCCATTTTCATCGGGCAGTATTACGGTGGCGGTTGGAGCGACCGCACCATTGTGCAACGCCTGCAGTTGGAAGGTTATACTTCCTCTGCCAAGCCTGAGCCGAAACTCAGCGCCGACAAGTTCAGTATCACGCCGAACCCCGGCAACGAGTATGTCTATCTGAACCTTGATTTGGAGAGCACCAATAAACAAGTGGTCGTGTCCTTGTTTGACATGGGCAGCCAGCCCGTGCGCCAATCGGTGGTGCGCAATATCCAAGAAGGGCAGATTCGCCTCGATGTGAAAGACCTGCCCGTAGGCACCTACATCATGACCATTCGCACGGACGAAGGTGTGGCAGTGCAAAAGGTGATGGTGCTCCACTAATTTTTGCACCTCTAACCAACGACAATACGAGTCATCGTCGAGCTTTCGGCGATGACTCGTTTTTTTGGGGGGGAGCGGAGGGACTATTTTAAACTCCGTTGAGCAGGTGTGGCATGACCGCTTTGAGCGCAATAGTAAAGTGTAATTCCCATGAGCGGTCGTGCCACACCCATTCAACGCTGGATTTCGGATGGCTTTATACCCAGATTAAAGAGGATTTGAATTTGCCCTTTGGCATGGCAGGTTCAAATCCTCTTTAATCTGGGTATAGTCTGCTGGAGGGAGGCAGACTACCCCATCAGACGTGAATTGTTGCTTTTTTAGGTCGTAAAGACCAATTTTTGATTTTGCCAGCTCCTCGCAAACAACATTTTTTGAGAAACATGTACGTTGGTCTCCCCAAGACCATACTTTTGCCGCACAAACAGTTTGACTTAATCTAAAAATACTTCGTGTTATGAAAAAGCAACTTACACTTGCTCTAGGACTTGCATTCGCACTGCTATTCCAGTTTGCGGTGCCCAATCAAATCGTTGCACAGGGCACCGATGGCCTGAACTTGGTACTCCGAGTGACCATTAACGGCCAAGATTATGAGTACTTCCAAGGCACATGTGGCTACGAGACGGCCAACTGGGGTGGTACCGTTACTGCCGAATTTTGTGGCAATCCCGCATGGGGATACGACATTACTCCCGACTCATTGGGCTGCGACTCCATTCCCGCAGGCCAGTTGACCGGAAAAATTGCGATGATTCGCCGTGGCGCGTGCGAATTTGGCTTGAAGGCGCTCAATGCCGAAAAAGCAGGCGCCATCGCGGTGATGATTGTGAACAGCGATGCGGCAACTGCTGGCGACGACTGCAACGCCATCCCGATGGGTGCCGGAGCCGTCGGCGCCCAAGTCACCATCCCGGCTATTTTTCTCTCTCGTGTTGTCGGCAACCAAATTGACGCAGCTATTTCGGCGGGTCAAAACGTGGAAGTCTGCTTCTTGCTACCCAATGTGGGCACTCCCTACGTCGCCCGTGCTTATGCCACGCCAGTGACACAGGTTATCGAAAATGACGTGATGAGCATGGTGTTCTACAATCGCGGCACCACTGTGATTGACGACTTGGTCGTCAAAGCCGACATCACCGGGCCAAACGGCTACACAAACACGATAGAGACCGCCGCCCCGCCGCTCGACCCCGGCTTCAACGGCTTGGTTTTCTTCGACACTTGGTTGCCTCCGAGCGTGCCGGGCAAATACGATGTGGTGATGTCCAACAACAAATTCACCGAATCGCGCGACACGCTCCGGCGTTCTTTTGAAATCACCGACTACACGTTTGCGGTGGACAATTTGAACCTTATTGATGCACGTCTGTGGAACAATAGCTCTTTCGTCGCGGGCAACTTTCTTTATCAGACAGGAGCGCTATACTTCACTGGCGCGAACGGTGGGGTGGCCACTTACAGCACTTTTGGCATCTCCAACATTGACTCCATCTACACGGGCGACCCCGAGGCGGATTTGATTCAGGTGTTGGTCTATGATGCCGACTCCGATGAAAATGGTGTCATAAACTTCCAAAGTGGCGGCTTTAATGACTTGGCTGCCGACTTGGTCGGCACGGGTTCGTACATCCTTAAAGGGAATGAGACTTTTAACAAAGTGGTACACGTCCAGTTGGAAGACTTTTTCGACCCCGGACAGCCAGTGACCTTGAAGCCCGACCATGCCTACTACATCTCCCTGCTCTACGACGGCATCAACAACGGCTCTGGCCGTTGCCCGGGCTTCAACGCCAGTGCCAGCGAGGACTACTTGGTTTACGACGGTGGCGGCCTGACCACCCCGCTGCAAATGGATGCACTTTATTCTGGCTGGGGCGGCGGCACCTTGGTCAATCGCATGGAACTGGAAGGCTTCGACCCGACCATCTCCGTGAAAGAGGCCAAGCCCCAATCCCTTGATGCCTCCAAGTTTTCCATCACGCCGAACCCCGGCAACGAGTACGTCTATCTGAATCTCGATTTGGAAAACGTGAACA
Source organism: Saprospiraceae bacterium (assembly GCA_026129545.1). Classification (NCBI taxonomy): domain Bacteria; kingdom Pseudomonadati; phylum Bacteroidota; class Saprospiria; order Saprospirales; family Saprospiraceae; species Saprospiraceae bacterium. The sequence continues at coordinate 107,307 of JAHCHX010000002.1, read as the reverse complement.
AGAAAGTGAACGTCACGATATTGAGCGCGTCGGGTCAGGTGTTCCGCACGAAGTTGCTCAATGACTTCCAAAGCGGCCAGATTCGCTTCGATGTGAACGACTTGCCCACTGGCCACTATCTGATGTGGATTCGCACCAACGAGGGCAACACGATTCAAAAAGTGGCGATTTGCCATTGATTCTACCTTCCTCGTTTCAATAACAAGCGGCTTCCCGGATGCTCCGGGAGGCCGCTTGCTCTTAAGACACATCTTATGCTCAGGCATGAGGTGCTACTTAATTTTCATATCCATTTAGTTTCTTGTTAGCATGTTGCCTTGAATCAGTCAATTAAGACGAAAATCAAATTCGTCAAAGTATAAATCGCTTTTTGCTTTATTTTACAAATAAAGTTCTTCAAAAAACTATTCTTTCAATTGCCCGAACGCACTATATTTGCCCCACAAACATTTCGTGAACTTTTAAATCCTCCGTGTTATGAACAAAATGCTTACAAACATCACTCGCCTATCTGTTTTGGTAATTTTGCAAATGGCCTTGTTGCAAGGCCTATATGCGCAAGGCAACCAAAACGACAATTTCATTTTCAGCATCAAGTCTGCCAACACCGACCAGTTCTTTCGTCAGGAGGCCTGCGGTTTCGGTTATTCACAATTTGGAGCTAGTGTGCAGAGCGAATTGTGCGGCGATATCGTCTGGGGTTTTAGCACAGCTGGCGACTCGCTTGGCTGCGATACCATTGTCAACAACTACGCTGGAAAGTTTGTGTTGATGCGCCGCAAAACCTGCAACTTCTCCATTAAGGCATACTATGCACAACAAGCAGGTGCCGCAGCGGTTTTGATAGCCAACCACTACGACAACGTTGCTGATGACGGTTGCTCGATAGTTGGCATGGCTGCAGGTACTTTTGCCGACCAGGTCACCATTCCTTGCATCTTCCTTTCGCGCGACATGGCAGAGGCTATTGACAACGAGCTGCAAGCAGGCAACCCGGTGGAAGGCTGCTTCCTGCTGCCGCGCGTGACCGGGGCTTGGGCGGCTTATTCTTATGCCGTGCCTGCCAGCCAAGTGGATACATTGGGCGCTATGGTGGTCAATTTCATCAATCGAGAGCCTAATGTGCTAGATAACTTGGTTATTAAAGTGGATATCAGCGGACCGAACGGCTATAGTGAATCATTTGAGGCGCTGCAAGACCCTGTGGACGTAGCCTTTGAAGGTTTGTTGGGCTTTGGTGAGTTTTATGTGCCCCCTGCTGTACCGGGTGAGTACACTGCAGTGTTCTCCAACAACGTGTATACCGAAAGCCGCGACACGGTTTCTCGCAAATTCGTTGTGACGGACTACACCTATGCCGTGGACAACCTCAACTTGCGCCTTGACGGTGGCGCTATGCGCAATGATTTGTTCGCAAATGGCGGCTTCCAATATCAGACGGGTGCCTTGTATTTCACAGGTGACGCGGGCGCGGTAGCCACCTATGCTACATTCGGTATTGCCAACATTGACTCGGTGTATGTGCCAGGAGGGGATGACGAAACTAACTCTGTTTATGTGTTTCTCTTTGACGGCGACTCCGACGAAAACGGCACCATCAATCTTTCGGGTGGGTGGAGTAGCATTGAGGCCGACGTGGTGGGTATCGGAACCTACGTCATGAAGGGCAACGAGAAACAGGATGTTTTGCTGGATGTGCCGTTGGAAGATTTCTTCGAACCCGGCCAAGCACCCGTACTTAAGCCTAACCATCCTTACTATATTTCTTTCAAATACGACGGCATTCCGAATGGTAGCGGTCGAAACCTTGCGTTCACCAATACCGCTCACCAGAGCTACCTCATCATTAATGGCGGCCCCACCACACCGATGTTCTTGGGTCAGTTCTATACTGGTGGATGGGGCGACCGCACGGTGGTGCAACGTCTGCAATTGGAGGGTTACACTTCTTCGGCCAAACCTGAACCCAAACTCAGCGCCAACAAGTTCAGTATCACGCCGAACCCGGGTAACGAATATGTCTATCTCAACCTTGACTTGGAAAACACCAACAAGCAAGTCGTTGTGTCCATCTTCGGAATGGGCGGGCAGCCAGTTCGTCAGTCCATCGTGCGCAACTTCCAAGAAGGTCAGATGCGTTTCGACGTGAAAGATTTGCCTTCTGGCACCTACTTCATGACTATCCGCACAGATGAAGGTGTGGCAGTGCAAAAAGTGGCTGTTTGTCACTAATTGCTGCCTCATATAAAAAGCCAAGCGGCTTCCCGGATGCTCCGGGAAGCCGCTTTTTCTGCTCGCTCGGAGTTTACAAAAACTTTACATTAGCGGCTTGATACGACTTGCGCTGCCAAGTTTTGGGCATGGCTATAATCGCAATCTGCTCAGAATCAGGGATATCAATCATGCCCATCTGACAACTCTTCTCGAATCAAGGTATAAAACCGCCGCTACAATGAAACACCACATCTATTTCTGGAACCTCGAAAACCTCTTCGACGTGGTGGACAGCCCCACACGCCCCGCATGGCTGCAAAAAGCCCTCAACAAGGAACTCAAAGGCTGGACGGCCCCCGTGCTCGCTCGCAAAATCGAGCAATTGTCCAGCATCATCATCCAACTCAACCCCGACATCTTTTGCGTCTGCGAGGTGGAGAACGAGGCCGTTTTGAAAAAACTGACCGCTGCGCTCGCGCCCTTGGGCCGCAACTATGTGGTGCGACATCACGACACCAAAGACCAACGCGGCATTGACGTGGCCTTTTTCTACGATGCCGACCGCTATGAAGACGACGGGCGCCTGTTCACCCTCGAAATCATGAAGCGCACCTACACCCGCGATTTGGCGCAAATCAACCTGCGTACCAAACCGGGTGGCCACGACCTCATCCTCATCGGCAACCACTGGCCCGCACGGTCGGGTGGCCAATACGAAAGCGAGCCATATCGCATCATGGTGGCTGAAACGCTGAGCTATTGGATAGACAGGATTTATGAAATCAAGGGCAACAACGCCCCCATCGTGGTGATGGGCGATTTCAACGACGAGCCGTTCAATCGCTCGCTCGAAGACTACGCCAACAGCACCCGCAACCGCGACAAAGTGCTCAACGCCCGCTCGGTACCTTATCTGTACAACCTGATGTGGCCTTTTTATACCAAAGGGATAGGCACGCACTACTTCAACCTGCCCGTCCTGCTCGACCAGTTCATGGTATCGCGGAGCATTGCCTCCAGTGCTGCGTCAACGCCTTTCGTGGTGGATTCGGTGGACATCATCAATCTGCCGGGCATGACGAGGGGCGAGTATCGCATACCCGTTCGGCACAGCCGTCCGTCGCAACAGGACTACAACCCAAATGGCTACAGCGACCACTTGCCGATACGCCTGGTGCTGAACGAGCGTTGACGCGAGCGGCTAAGTTTTTACAAACAGAGGTAAAAAAACACAAGAGCCATCACTCTATCCCACTGCTGGGAGATGATGGCTCTTGTCAAAAGGCTGGAACTTAAAAACAACCTCAAATGAATGCGGAGGGGGAGGGATTCGAACCCCCGGTGGTGTAACCCACGACGGTTTTCAAGACCGCTCCATTAAACCGCTCTGGCACCCCTCCTGTTATAGTGCTTTCAAATTCGGCGGCAAAGGTAGCCAAAGAACCGAAATGCCAAACGCAAAGTTCGGATGTGGAAAAAAAAGCAGGTAGGGGGGCACAACTTCTTCCCGTACCTCTTGCACTTTTGTATTTTATGCCTCGCGCCACCAAGTTTTGAGCAGATTGCGCTTTTGGCCATGCCCATAACCTAACGGCGCGAAGTATAAAGACAGCCAACTTCCAACATCGTTTCGCCGCAACGAGGGGTGAAGTACTTTCACGACAATTTTGTGCTCAATCGAAGTCCAGTGTCTATATTGTACTTTTGTGTCCCTTCGCCATGCCAAGCCACCTCATCGCTTCAACCGACAGATATATGCACGACTACGCTCCAATTGCTCCCGCGCCTGCCCGCCCCCAGTTTTTCGTGGTGCCAGACGACCCCATTCAGGTGCAAATGCACACTTTGTCGAATGGCCTCCGCTTGTTTTTTACCGTCAACAAAAACGAGCCGCGTGTTTACACCGAAATAGCGGTGCGGGCAGGCAGCAAGCACGACCCGCCAGAGACAACCGGGCTGGCCCACTACTTCGAACACATGATGTTCAAGGGCACCGATAGGCTCGGCAGCCTCGATTGGCCCAAAGAAAAGGCCCTGCTCGCTCGCATCGAGCAAAAATTTGAGGAACACCGCAAGGAACAAGCACCCGAGAAAAAGAAAGCTTTGTATGCGGAAATCGACCAGCTTTCGTTCGAGGCGGCCAAATATGCCGCCGCCAACGAGTACGACAAACTGGTGAGCGCCATCGGCGCGAAGGGCACGAACGCCTACACTTGGGTGGAGCAGACGGTGTATGTGAACGATATTCCCTCCAATGAGCTGGAGCGGTGGTTCGAGCTGGAGAGCGAGCGATTCCGTCGCCCAGTGTTGCGCTTGTTTCACACCGAACTGGAAACGGTGTTTGAGGAATACAACATCAGTCAGGACAAGGATTTTCGCAAGACGCTGAAAGCGATGCAGGCGGCGCTCACTCCCTCGCATCCCTACGGCACCCAAACCACGCTGGGGCGCGGCGAAGACCTGAAAAACCCATCGCAGACCAACATTTACCGCTTTTTCGACCAGTATTATGTGCCCAACAACATGGCGATTGTGTTGGCGGGCGATTTTGACCCAGCGCAAGCCCTGGCTTTGGCCGACCGCTATTTCGGTCACTACAAAGCAAAACCCATCCCGACGTTTTCTTTTGAAAAACAGCCCGCGCTCCGCGCCCGTGTCCGCCGCGACGTGTATGGCAACGAGGCCGAGTGGCTGGAAATGGGATGGCGTTTTGAGGGAGCCGCCTCAGAAGAAGCCATGATGTTGCCCCTCATCAGCAATATGCTGCACAATTATCAGGCGGGCCTTTTCGATATGCACCTCGTTCAGAAGCAGCAACTGCTCGAAGCATTTGCCTACCCGCGTGTCTATGAGGACTATTCGAGCCTTCTGCTCTATGGGAAGCCCCGCGAAGGCCAATCGCTTGAAAAGGTGGAGGCGCTTTTTTGGGAACAAATAGAGCGCCTGCGCGAAGGGCACTTCGAGGATTGGTTGCCACAGGCAGCGGTGAACGACTTGAAATTGTCGGAAATCAAGGAGTTTGAAAAAAATCAAGGCCGTGCGGGCGCGCTCGTGACGGCTTTCGTGCTCGGCCTCGATTGGAGCGACATGGTGCAACGGTGGAAAAAACTGGAAAAGGTGACAAAAGCCGATGTGGTGGCGTTTGCTCAAAAACACCTGCGACCCGACAATTATGTGGTCGTCTTCAAGCATCATGGCGAAGACAACTCGGTGATGAAAGTGGAAAAGCCGCCGATTACCCCGATAGAGGTGAACCGCACGGATGTTTCGGAATTTGGTCAGGCATTTTTGGCACAGGAAGCCGCCGAAATCGCGCCGCAGTTTGTGGATTTCAAAAAAACGATTCGGCAGGCTACCATCATGCCGCACCTGAAACTTCGCGCCGTGCAGCAGCACGACAACAAGCTTTTTCGCCTCTACCACACTTTCGACATGGGGCGCTTGAGCGACCGGCGTCTGGGTTTGTTGGCTTCTTACCTGCCCTTCCTCGGCACCACCCGATATTCGGCGACGGAGATGCAGCAGGCCTTTTATCGCCTCGGGGTCAATTTCTCGGCCAGCTGTCAGGACGACCATTTCCACTTCACGCTCACGGGGCTGGAAGAGTCGTTCGAGGAAGCTGTGGCACTCATGGAGCACCTGTTGGAAGATGCGCAGCCCAACGCGGAGGCTTTGCAAAATCTTGTGGCCGACACCCTGTTGCGTCGGGAAAACAACAAAAAAGACAAGCGCACCGTGCTGACAAAAGCCATGGCCAATTATGCCAAATACGGCGCATTGTCGCCATTTACCGACAAATTGACGAAGGAACAGCTGCTGGCGGTGAGACCGGAAGAATTGACGAGCCTGTTGCGCCATTTGCTCGCATACAAACACGAGGTGTTTTACTATGGTGCCAAAAGCCCGCGTGCGGTGGCAAACGTGTTGAAGCGTCACAAGCCTGCATCGCTGGTGCCGCCGGCTGCCCCGCTCCCCGCCAAAAAATATCCTGAGTTGCTGACTCGAAAGGACAAGGTGTTTTTCGTGCACTTCCCCACCGTACAGGTAGAACTGATGTTGCTCTCGAAAGGAACGCCCAAGTTCGATTTGCAGGAGTTTGTTTTTTCGGAATGGTACAATCAGTATTTCGGATACGGGTTGTCGTCCATTGTGTTTCAGGAAATCCGCGAATCGAAGGCGCTGGCCTATTCCGCCTATGCCTTTGCGGCCAACCCGGCCAAAAAACAACGGGCGCACTGGCTGCAGGCTTACGTCGGCACACAGCCCGACAAGTTGCGCGAGGCGGTGGAGGCCTTCCAAACGATTTTGGAAACAATGCCCGTCTCGCTCCCACAAATAGAAAACGCTCGCCAAAGCGTGCTCAAACAAATAGCAGCCACTCGCATCACGAAAACCGATTTGTATTGGACTTGGCGGGCCAATCGCGACAAAGGGTTCCCCAACCGCGACCTCCGCGCAGACATCTATCACAAATTGGAACACGCTGATGCCGCCGACCTGATTCACTACCAACAGCGCCACGTCAAAGGCCGCCGCTACACTTGGCTGGTGTTGGGCGACCGCGAGCGTATTGACTTCCAATACCTTCGGAAAATAGGGCCAGTACAAGAGCTGACCATGGAAGAGGTATTTGGGTACTAATCACCACACGATGACACAAACAACAAGAACACTGCGGCTGGCCGTCATCTTTGGGCTGACCGCCGTCGCCATCGGAGCCTTTGGCGCGCACGGCCTGAAAAGCGCCTTCGAAGCACGACAACTCGACACGCGCTATCTGCTCGGCATCTACGAAAAAGGAGTGCAGTACCAGTTCTACCACACGCTGGCACTTGGCTTGGTGGCTTTGCTGCTGCATCATCGCCCCGACAGCAAATGGCTGGTTCGCGCAAGCGCCTTGTTTGTGGCGGGCATCCTGCTCTTTTCGGGTTCGCTCTATCTGTTGGCATGTCGCGATTTGTTGCCTTTCCCGGTTGGCTGGGCGGGGCCAGTGACACCTGTGGGCGGGCTGTGCTTCATCGCGGGTTGGGCGGCCCTGCTGTGGGCCACTTTTGAGAAGCCATAAGAGGACGGAACTATTGCGCGGAGCAGAAGGTTGTGTTGCGCCATCGGTGTCACAGCATCTCCCCGTCCAATTCGTCTGAAATGCTATGCAAACAAAACAACCCTCCGTGCGCAATCCTTACCTCGCCATGCTCGCCATCGCGTGGAAATATGCTCGCAACGAGCGACGGCGCTACCTGCTGGTGTACGCGCTCTTTATGCTCAGCAACGTGGCGATGGCGATGTATCCGGTCATCTGGGGTTTGTTCATCAACGCCGCGCAGCAGCAAGGTGCCGATGTGCTGAAAAGCGCGTGGATATACGGCCTCGCATATCTCGGTATCCGTTTCGTTGACTGGAGTTTTCACGGCCCGGCGCGGCTCATGGAGCGCGAGTTGGCTTTCAATCTGAGCCGCAATTTTTTGCAGGAACTCTACCACAAAGCACTGCATCTGCCCGTGCGCTGGCATCAGGACAACCACTCCGGGGCCACCATCAACCGCATCCGAAAAGCCTACGAGGCGCTGCGCGATTTTTTCCAAAACGGCTTCGAGTATCTCCACACCTTTTTCAAATTCGTGTTCTCATTCGCAGCCATGATTTATTTCGCCCCCGTTTTCGGCCTCGTGGCAGTGGCTATGGGGTTCGTGGTCGTGTTTATTATTCTGAAATTTGACAAACCCTATATCGCCACCCAAACCGAAGTGAACGAACGCGAAAACGTCGTGTCCTCCACACTTTTTGACAGCCTCTCGAACATCATCACCGTCATCACGCTACGTCTGGAAAAACGCATGGAAAGTGGCCTGCTTCGCAAAGTCGCTGACATCCTGCCGCCGTTCAAGCGCAACGTGGCCGTGAACGAGTGGAAATGGTTCGTCACCGATATGCTCGTCGGCCTCATCTATGCCGTCATTTTGGTCGGTTATGTCTGGCAAAACTGGAAACCCGGCGAGGTGTTCCTGCTTGGCGGACTCGTGATGCTGGTCGGCTACGTCGAGCGTTTCACGAGCGTTTTTCACAATGTCGCATATCTCTACACCGATGTCGTGAAACATCACACCGACGTGAAACAAGCCTACGCCGTGCTCGACGCTTACGACGAACATCACCTGCCGGAGAGCGACCACCAGTTGCCCGAAAACTGGCAAGTCATTGACATTCAAAACTTAAATTTTACGCACCGCGGCTACGGCGAAGCGGTTTTGCCCGACCCTACCCGAAAATTTGTTGGTCTGAAAAACATCCATCTACGGCTCAAACGCGGCCAACGCATCGCACTCGTGGGCGAAAGCGGCAGCGGCAAAAGCACTATCCTCGCCCTGTTGCGTGGCCTCTATCCCGCAGAACCGGGCGTGCGGGTCACGGTGGACGGCCATCCGCAAAATGGCCTCGATATCATCACTGGCGATGTGACTTTATTCCCGCAGGAGCCGGAGATTTTTGAAAACACCATCGAGTACAACATCACGCTCGGCCTGCCTTTCGAGCCAGCGGAATTGGACGCGATTTGCAGGACCGTTCATTTTTCGGAAGTCATCGAACAACTGCCCAAGGGCCTGCAAAGCAGCATCATGGAAAAAGGCGTGAACCTTTCCGGTGGACAAAAACAACGGCTGGCACTGGCACGGGGCGTGTTCGCGGCCAAAGACAGCGACCTCATTCTGCTCGACGAACCCACCAGCAGCGTGGACCCGAAAACCGAAATGCGCATATACGCTCGGATGTTCGAATCTTTTGCCGACAAGGTGGTGGTGTCGGCCTTGCACCGGCTGCATTTGTTGCCGAAGTTCGACTATATCTACGTCCTCGACCAAGGCAAGGTGGCCGACGAAGGCACGTTGGAAGCGTTGTTGGAACGGAGCGCGACTTTTAGGGAGTTGTGGCGGCATCAAGAAGAAATGGGGCCTTTGGCGGGGTAGTGTATGGCGGCTGTTTTCATGCGCCTCGCCGAACCCAAACAGCGAAGCCTTTTCACTCCCTTCCCTCGATGAGTCGGCGCAAGCCAGCCATCATGTCTGGCCCCGTTTGTTTGCCCACCGACATGGAGGTGAGGTAGGGCGCGTGGGGGAGCGAGGCATTGTCGAAATAAGCGGGTTTCAAGATGTATCCCAATGCGTCCATGCCCAAGCCAAGCACAAATTTAGGCCCATTGGTCTGCATCATTTTTTTTGTTTCCAGACCATAGAAAGGGGCTGTTTCTCCGGGATGCGTGGCAAACTGTGCATCGCCAATAGCGAACCATGCGAGCTCGGTCGCTACCGAATCGCTGAGCGCCCGTTTGATGGTGCCTATGGCGGCCAATTGTTTCCAGCCAGCGTTGTCCAATCGGAACTGGATGGGCAGGGTGCGAATGCGGAGGGCGTTGCCGCGCAAAGGAGTGGGGCGTTGGAGTGCTACAAAGACGGCATCTGCCAGTTGCTCGCCGCGCAGATAGGCTTTTTCGGGCGTCCCTTCGCCGTCCACTGGCTGCACCCAGCCTCCGATGGCACCTTGCAAAAACAGGTTTTCGCCGCCTATCTGCTGCGCCATTTTTCGGTAAAACCCCGCTACATAATCCGAAGAAACTTCCGTGTACTTGGCATCGAGGTAAGTGGGGTGGCAGGCAAAGTTGGTGAGCGATGCCACGTTCTGACCGTTTGCACCGACGAATTGCAGCACCGTCACGGAGCGGTCTATCTCCTCGTCGCATATATTTTGCACCCATTCCGTTCCGAATTGTGTCTCTGCACTGCGGGCGGTCACGGGTTGAAGCCGTTGGGCGGCAAGGTTGATTTGGGCGGCAGCGGTGTGTATGAGTTGTTCCATATAGGCGCTGTCCACGCCGCTATGCAAATAGTCCACGCCCCAAATGCCCACCACGTCGGGGCCAGCGTGAGTGTGCGTTGAACTGACTACAATGTGCCCCGGGGGCAGGTTGACGTTCGTGACCAATCGGCTGGCTCGTAGGCGTATTTGCTCTATGTCTGGATAAAGCAGCCCAATGCAATCCACTGTGACGATGGCGAGTGCGGTATGGCCATCGTGTAGCACCACAGCTTTTGCGAATAGGCTGTCCAACACGCCAGTAAAACGGCGGTTTTGCTTGTCGCCCGCGATAAACGCGCCGATGGGTGGGTTGACGTGGGCCGATGCAGCACCTGCTCGAAGCTTCGATGCCGAAATCTGTGCAGAGGCTTTGTTAGCCATGCCTATCAAAGCGCAAAACAGCAATCTGAGGCAAAGTTGATAATAATTCATGTCGTGGTTGTTTGATTCTATGTTCCTTGCTTGATTTTGCCGTTGGTGCCTCTCGCCAGCATTCTGATGCTCATTGCCGGCATCCTGTCAATGTCGTTCCCTCTCCCATCCGCCCGCTACCAAAACGCATACCCTATGTGCAGTCCCAAGAGCAAATCCAGCAAGCGGCGCCTGCCAACGGGATATTCGAAGGAGAGCAGCCCTCCGCGCTCCAACAATTCCGCATCGGGCGGCAAGTCTATCGAGACACGATGAAACACCACTCCCAGCCCAACGTATGGCTCGAAAAGCAGGCGCCTCCTTGCGCCTTCATAAAAATACCCCCCGAAACGCCCTGCCACGCCCCAACTCCGTACTGTCCGCTCCGTCAGTAGCGTCTCCTGATATTGTCCGCCTTGTCGCAGCACCTCCCTGTATTTCAAGTGGCGGATATTGTTGTGTTTTGCCTCAATGCCTAAATGGATAGGTGCGTTTTCTGCGGCATCGGGGAAAAATTTGATGCCGGAGCGCAGCCTAAGCCCTTGATACGATTCCCCTTTGTATTGGGTGAAACTGGCAGAGTGGAAAAAGTACCCCGTCCCCAAGTCAAGGCTAACATTGGGAGCGAGGCGCACGTCCGTCGTGAGGGCGATAGCCTGCTTGCCCGGGCTGATGAGCGTCCCGGCATTGGCTTTGAGTGTGAAGGAGGGCAGGCCATCGCGTTGTGCGCTCGCAGTGGCCTGCCAAATGAGCAAAAGGAATAGGGTGGGGCGCATTTACTTTTCTATGAGACCAATTCGGCGTATGGCTGTGATGTCGCTGAGGTCGTAAATCTGAAAGTCGGTCTTCGTGGACACGAGCATTTTTTCGCCATACACGATAAGGTCAAAAGGGTCAGTGATGGGCACTGAATAGTCCGTCAACTGGAGCGAGCGCGGATTGGAGATGTCGAACACTTCCAAACGGTCGGAGCCTTCGTCGCACACGAAAAGATAGTTGTCCTTGTAGCCCAGCCCATTGGGAAGCGACAAAGGGTAGATTCCCACCTGTATGGGAGTCGTCCGGTCACTCACATCGTACACCAGCAAGGCGCTTTGTGCCGCTGCCTGACCGCAGACGTTTGCGATGATTTTTATGGTGGAATAGGCAAAGTTGTCTTTCACCACCACAGGGTCGCAGCCTCTGCTCAACGCTTCTACCCGTGAGGTTTGTGAAAGCAGCACTGGCGCGGCAGGATTGTCAATGCCGAGAATGTAGAGCGACGTGCGCGAGCCGAGAAAAATGGTGTTGTCGTACACGATAATCGTTTCCAAGCCATAGTCCGTCGGGAGCCGATGCACCAAAACCGGCTTGTCCGCATTGGCGAGGCTGTAGGTTTGTACCTCGTTGAGATTGAGCACATACATATAGTTGTTGTGCACGGCAAACCGCGTTATCGAGCCGGATTTTCCAGTGGCATCCGCGAACTCCGCGTTGTCCTGGGTGCAAGAAACGGCCAAGAGCATGACCGCGATAAGTAGTTGTGACAACTGTTTCATGTTTGATAGAAATGAATGGGTGAAAGCAAGGTTCCAATTTGCGGGTGCTATATTAAGAGGTTGGATGCGCAATGCCAAAAAGTTTCTGGTTGCATAATTTTTTGTGTCAAACATTTTTTCAAAAAATAAAACTATTTATTTTTGTCCTGTTTTTTTGTGAAACACAAGTTGTTCAAAAACAAGAACTAATCGAGCAACTCGCCAAATAACCTTAAAACAAAGGCCATCAATAGCCGTTTAATCAAACAAACAATTTATGAAAAAACAACCCGGCCATCGCAAGTACAACGTCTCTGAGGCCGACCTCTATGTCACCTGCATGGAGGCCATCAGGGCTGCTCACCGCGATATCGAACACTTCAAACAATATGGCTACGGCCTTGACAGACTCAAGGCCTTCAAAGCCCAATGCGACCAATTCCAAGCCATGCCCGGCGACGACGAGCTCGTGGGCGACCAGATGATTTGCACCGAAAAAAAGAACATCGCCGCCGATAAGCTGCGCACCGCCATCCGCTCCGTGATGACCCGCGTGGCGATGAAATACCACGACCGCACGGGGCGCTACCGCAAGTTTGGCACCGCCAAACTCGGCGACATGAGCGACCCGCAACTGCTTTTTTGTGGCCGTCGGGTGGCTCGTGTGGCAAGACAACAGATTGATTTTCTGGCAGAAGTAGGCATCAATGAAAATATCATCCAGCGCGTGCTCGATGCTTGCGCCGAGTTTGAAAATGCCATGAACATCCAGCAGGACAAACTCCACGACCGCGACATCGGCGTGGAGCGCCGCACAGATTTTGGCAATAAAATCTACAAAGAATTGGTCGTGTTGGCAGACATCGGCAAGGACATCTGGATAGAGCGCGACCGCGTCAAATACGACCAATACTGCCTCTACGACAGCAATGCCGACCAAAAACGCGCCTTGCGCGAGCGCAAAAAGGCAGAAGCGGCGGCAATGGCGCAGCCAGCGTGAGCAAATGGGCTACAATCTGGCAATCACCTCCGTCAGATTCGCGTCGTTCGGCAATCCCAATTTTTTTCGCAGCCGATAGCGGCTCGCCTCCACACCGCGCACCGACACGTTCATCAGCGGCGCGATTTCCTTGGTCGTCAGATTCATGCGCAGGTAGGCGCAAAGTTTGCAGTCCGTAGGGCTTAATTGCGGGTAGCGGTCGCGCAGCCGCTTCAGGAAATCAACGTGTACTTGGTCGAAATGGACGGCGAACTGTTCCCAGTCCTCGTCCAATTTGGCATCGAAATTCAGTAGGTTGAGCAATTGCTGAATCTCTTTTTTGACCGCCGGGTTGGTTGATTTTTCCAAGATATGATTCAGGTTCTCCTGAATCGTTTGCAAAATCTCGCCCTTTTGCACCAAGTGCATGGTTGCGGTCGCCAACTCCTTGTTTTTGAATTGGATTTCCGCCTCCAACTTTTCCTTCAACACATCGGTCAGCGCCGCTTTTGATTCCTCCACCCTGCGCTGCTGTTCTGCGGTAATCTGCTGGTGCTGCACAGTCAGGCTCTCCTTTTCGCGCTCGAACTTGCGCCGCTGACGAATCAAAAAGCCCGCAAAAAAACCCAAAAAACACAGCGCGTACGCAGTGAGAGCGGCGGTGCTGGCATACCACGGCGGGCGGATGCGAAAAGCAAACGCCAACACCCCGCTTTCACGCCCGTTTTTTTGCCGCGCCTGCACCTCGAAGCGGTATGTGCCCGGGCGGAGATGCATAAAATTTTGCGTGTTTTCGCTCGACCATTCCGACCATCCGCCGCCCAGCCCATCCATCCTGAAACGATATTGCAACAAGGCCGGGTCGTCGAAATAGGTCGCCGAAAAAGCGAAGCGGAGCGTATTCATGTCTGCCTCCAAGATGGGCAAATTGGCTCGGCCTTGCTCGTCGGCCAAAAGTCCATTTTCGACAAACCAGCCCCCAAAAAGCACCGAATCCCGCGTCGCTCCGCTCGCCACCACCTGCCCTAAAACCACTTGCAAAACGGTGTCGAAACGGCTGCGCTGCGCTGCGTTGAAATGGATGAAGCCCTGCTCCGCGCCGAAAAAAACATTGGCTTCGTCTAACGGAAAGACGAACTCGAAACCCGCCACCAACTTCCCAGTTAGTTCGGGAAAAACCTGTTGGCGAATCTCTTTTTTTAACCCGAAATCATCCACCGTCAGCACGCCCACCTCTTTTCCGGCCACAAACCATATACGCCCCTCCGCGTCCTCGCGCAGATATTTCACAGGGTTCTCCTTGCCCAAAAGCCGCTCAAAATCCTCGTCGGGCACGAACGCCCCAAGCTGTTTGTCAAAGCGAAAAACACCTTTTTCTGTGGCGAAAACGGCCTTTCCCGCGAGCGAGAAAACCAGGTTGTTGAGGTCGGAGGGCAAGCCGTTTTGAGCGTTGAAAAACTGCACTCGAAGCTCGCTTTTTCGCTCAGCCGACCACTCGACGCGGAAAAGCCCCCGGTACGGATGGGCTATCCAAATCGAGCCATCGGCATCCCTGACCATGAATCGGCACGACTCATTCAGCCCGTTGAGTTTTTGGTCGAAAACCCAGTTTTTTCCCGATTTTCGATACAAAACCAGACCCGCATAGTTGCCGCCAAGCAAGTAATCGTCGGTCAATCGCACAAAAGTCCACGCTCCCGGTTCGCTCGAAATCCTGCTGCACACTTGCCCGGCAAGTCGAAAACTACCTTCGTGGTGGCCGAGCAAAAGCGCGTCGCCTGCCGCGTGCAAGGTCCAAACCTGCCCATCCGTCGAGCTGATTTTTTCGTAATAAGGCCTTTTTTCAGGGTCGAAGTAGCTGCGCCAAGGGGTCCGATAGACGCCGTTAGAAACGCCCAGAAAAAGTTGCCCATCAAAAACGGCGGCGGCATAGCCCGTGCCTTGCAAGTCGGCATCCGGGATGACGCTCGTGAACGGGGAGTGCAGCAGGGCGCAGTCAATGCCATTGTCGAGGCCGAGCCACAAATTGCCCGCGCGGTCGGCGAAAGTGTGCAGGACATTGTTGTTCTGAAGCCCATTTTTTTTGTTCAGATGTCTAAAAATTCGGCGTTCGAGGTCAATTTCGACGAAGCCGTCGAGCGAGGTGCCCAATGCGAGGTGGCCGTCGGGAAGCGTGGTCGAGGTGTAGATTCTTTTTTCCTGAAAAAGCGCGTCGTGAGCGGTGCGCCAGCGAGCGAATTGATTGCCCGAAAAATGGAACAACCCGTTTTTCAAAGAACTGAATAGCAAGGTGTCGCCTTGCCAGCGCATCATCCCGGTCAGTTCGCTGGCCAATTCCGGGACTTGAAAAAGCGGGCGAAAGCGAGCGTTTTCAAAAAGAAAAATCTCGGAAAGGTCTTTCTGGACGAGCAAGCCGCGTGGCGTGGCAAACATGGCCGTCAAGTCGCCACCCGGCTCATGGGTACTTATTCTGTTGTCCAAAAGTTGGAACACGGCGCGTTGGGTCCGGAAAAAAACGGCCTTGCCCACCACCGCGATGTCCCACACATCTTCAAAGTTTCGCTTATCGGGCGGCAACAGCGCCACGAGAGAATGGTAGCGCAGTTGCCCATTGGCAGCTGGGAAAAAGTATCCCAGTTCGCTCTGCGCCCCGACGAAAATCCGCCCTTCCGGGTCAATCGCCACAGAGCGCACGACGGTTTTGTTGGCGACGGGATGGCAGGCCCAATGACTGCCATCGAATTGGAGCAGGCCTTCGTTGTTCGCAAAAAACAACACGCCCCGAGCATCCTGCGCCGCGTCCCAATTTTGCGTGCCTGCTTGATATATTTTTTTGGAAAAATTCCGAACGGGAGGGATGCCCAAGTTGCTCTCCTGCGCCACAGATGCTTGCCCGACATGGAGGACAAGCGCCCAGCACACCAAGTGGACACGGATATGACGCGGTTCTATCATCAACAATAAACGGACTTGTGACTCGGGGCGAAGATACGACGCGATGTGGGCAGTTTTTTGCGGGCGTGTGTGGTTTTGTCGTAGTGCCGATGAGTGTTTTGAGTAGTTGAGTTGTGGTATAAAATTACTATAAGGAGTGACAATGTCCCCACTTTTGCTCGCCGATGAAGCCGTTTCCCAAAATTTTGTTCTAAAAATTTCAAAATTGAATTCGTATGAAGAAGTTGCTACTCCTTTTCCAATGCTTGGTGCTTGCCGTAGTCGTTTCGCGGGCGCAGACCACCATTCTGGACTTTGAAGCTGCTGCCACGAGCACGGTTTTCCAATATTTTGGCTCCACGCTCGATGGCACGTTCAACGAAGTGATTGCCAACCCCAACCCAACAGGGAGCAACACCAGCAGCATGGTGGGGCGATACGTCAAACCAGCCGTTGCAGAAGTATGGGCAGGGTGTTTCTCCAACCCCGACCCAACGGTGGCAGTGGACTTGGCCGCCAACGGTAGAATCGCGGTGAAAGTCCATCGAGACCGCATCGGCAACCTCACACTGAAGCTGGAAAACTCCACCAATGGCGGCGCGAATTGGGTGACCACCGTGCAGAACACCAAAATCAACGAGTGGGAAGAACTCGTTTTTGATGCCAGCCAACCTTCAATAGAGCCGCCTTTCGCCTCGGCAAGCGGGTTTGTTTACACCCGCGTGGTGCTGTTTTTCGACTTCGGCGCAAGCGGCACAGGCAGCGACGTGGTTTCTTATTTTGACGACATCGTCGCTTTGCCCAATGCCACCGTCACCACCACTATTTTAGATTTTGAGACCCCTGCGACGGGCACGACCTTTCAGTACTTTGGCTCCACACTCGACGGCACGCTTACCGAAACCATAGCCAATCCCAACCCGACAGGCCTCAACACTAGCGCGAACGTGCTCAAATACGTC
This sequence comes from Saprospiraceae bacterium, assembly GCA_026129545.1. NCBI lineage: Bacteria > Pseudomonadati > Bacteroidota > Saprospiria > Saprospirales > Saprospiraceae > Saprospiraceae bacterium. Next base: position 90,439 of record JAHCHX010000002.1, on the reverse strand, counting down.
AAGCCAGCAGTGGCCGAAGTGTGGGCTGGCGCATTCTCCAACCCCGACCCTACCACGCCTGTTGACGTTTCGGGAGGCGCAAAAGTCTGCATAAAGGTACATCTCGACCACATCGGCAACCTCGCGCTCAAACTCGAAGGCTCCACCTCCGGCAAGCCAAACTGGATTACCCAAGTCCCGAACACCAAGGTCAACGAATGGGAGGAACTCTGCTTCGATGCCAGCGTGCCTTCCATAGAGCCACCGTTCGAGGCCGCTTCGGGGATATACACCCGCGTCGTGCTGTTTTTCGACTTCGGCACCCCGGGCACGGGCACAGATGTCGTTTCGTACCTCGACGATGTGGTGGTCAAAAGTGGCGGCGCGCCGCAAGTCCGCACCGTCAATTTTAAAGTGGACATGAACAGCTACACGGCCAATTTTGACCAAGTGTACATCTCCGGCAATTTCAACAATTGGTCGGGCGATGCCAACCCGCTCTCCGACCCTGATTTGGACGGCATCTGGGAGGGCAGCATCTCCGTGCCGAATGGCCTATACGAGTACAAGGTGACGCTCGACAACTGGGCGGTGCAAGAGCAGTTCGGCGGCTTTGAAGAGTGCACCAAAACCGACCCCTCCGGTCAGTTTGTCAATCGCTTTTTGCCCGTAAGTGCCGACACGGACGTGCCGCGATTCTGTTTCAATTCCTGCTATGCCTGCGGCGAAGAGGTGAAAATCACGTTCAAACTCGGCATGAACGGCATCGCGCCCAACCCCGACGGGGTTTGGTTGGCCGGGGGCGGAAACTTCGACGTGCCGGGCGGCAAATACAAAATGAGCGACACCGACGGCGACGGCATCTTCGAAATCGTGGTGCCGCGCAAACAGGGATTCTCGTCCTATTACACCTTCGCCAACGGCCCCTGCCCAGACTACAGCTGCAAGGAAAATTTGGAGGGCTTGCCCTGCGGCAACCCCGCGAATTTCAACGACCGCTTCTTGCCAGCAACCAACTCCAACGTGACCGTAGCGACCTGTTTTGGGGCCTGTTTCACAAACGCGGAATGTATTTCTTCAGTGAAAAACTTGGTGCAGGATGCCCAGATTTTCACCCTCTTGGGCAATCCGTCCAACGCTGGCACAACGGTCCTGCAGTTTGGCAATTCCATCTTTGAAGACAAAAGCATCATGCTGACCAACACTATCGGGCAAGTCCTCGGTCAATGGCATTTGTCGGGTGGCGTGCCGCAATTCGAACTGCATACCAGTGATTTTCAACCCGGCATCTACTTCGTGACGGTTCGCGCTGGCGAGCGGTTTTTTACCCGCAAGTTGGCGAGATAAGTTGACTAATGGTTTGAGGAGGTCTCACAAGTTCAAATTTCGACAGCATTGACAAGATTTACAGGTTTTTTTCCAAAAAAAAGTGCTAATCCTGTAAATTTTGTCAATCCTGTCAACAAATATCACTTGTGAGGCATCCTCAAAACAACCCTCCCGTTTCAAAAGCAAAACCCATGCGTCTTTTATTTACATTCCTATTTTTGAAAATCGCGCTTGCCACAGCCGCGCAAACCCGCATCAGCGGGCGCATCACGCTCGACCCGACCGGTGAGGCGGCAGTAGGCGCAACGGTGGCGGTAAAAGGCACTACCGTGGGCGCGACGACCGACTTGGACGGCTATTATTCCCTCGAAATGCCCCCCGGATACACCGTTTTGGTGGCATCCTACACAGGTTTTTTGACCCAAGAAATGGAGGTGGGGGGGCGCAGCACCCTCGACATCCGACTGGCGGAAAGCGCCACGCAAATCAACGAGGTCGTCGTCACGGGCTACGGCTCGCAAAAGCGGTCGAGCATCAGCGGCGCGGTTTCCTCCATTTCAGCAGCGGAAATCGCCGAACGACCCATCTTGCGCGTCGAACAAGCCCTGCAAGGCCGCACGGCAGGCGTGCAAGTGGCTCAAAATTCCGGCTCGCCGGGCAGCCCGCTCACGGTGCGCGTGCGCGGCGTGGGCACCATCAACAACGCTGACCCCCTCTACATCGTGGACGGCATCCCGGTGGATGGGCTGGACTTTCTCAACCCGAACGACATCGAGACCATCAACGTGCTCAAAGACGCAGCCTCGGCAGCCATCTACGGCTCGCGCGGCGCAAACGGCGTGGTGCTCATCACCACCAAAGGTGGCCGACGCAACCAAGACGGGAAAATCAGTTACGAAGCCTACTACGGCATCCAGCGGGCGGCGCGATTCGTGGAGTTGCTCAATGCACGAGAGTATGCCACCCTACAAAACGAGGCGTATATCGCCGCCGGGCGTACGCCGTTGCCCGAATTTGCCCATCCCGAATTTTTGGGCGAAGGCACCGATTGGCAAGAAGCCATTTTCCAAAATGCCCCCATTGCCAGCCACCAAATCACTTTTTCGGGCGGCGGCGAGCGCTCGGCTTACACGATTTCGGGCAATTATTTTTCCCAAGACGGCATCGTGGGCGGGCCCAAGGCCAACTTTCAACGCGCCACCGTTCGGTTCAACGGCACGCACGATTTGAAAAAATGGCTGACCATCGGCAACAACCTCGGCTTCACTTGGCTCGAGCGCAACGGCTTAATCGAAAACAGCCAGTTCAACTCGCCCGTCATTCGCGCCCTCAACATGGACCCCATCACGCCCGTGCGAAAGGCAGACGGCACTTTTGCCTACTCCAATTACACCAGCACCGACATCGCCAACCCAGTGAACGCCATCGAGCAAACACACAACACTTGGCGCAGCAACCGCTTTGTCGGCAGCGTTTTTGGCGAGCTGAAATTGGCCAAGGGGCTGACGTTCCGCTCGACATTCAGCCTCGACGCGACGTTTGCGTTGCAGCGGATTTTTTTCCCAAAATATGATTTGAGCAACGTGCCAAGCCTCAGCGAAGCCCCCGTGGCGGAAAAATCGCTCGTCAACTCGGTCAATATCGGCAACAACAACTGGCGCAACTGGCAGGCCGAAAACGTGCTGACTTACCAAAAAAACATCGGCGACAAACACGACCTGACCCTCATAGCAGGTACCACCGCGCTCCACAATCGCTACGACGCAAACGGAGGCGCCAACACCAACCTGCCCTCCAACGACCCCAAAGATGCCTACATCTCGAACACCATTGACCCCATCACCTCGCAAAGCGCCTATCAGTGGGCCACCGAATCGTCGTTGTTGTCGTGGTTCGCAAAGGCAAACTACGAGTTGAGCAAGACCTATCTGTTCTCCGCCACTTTCCGCGCCGACGGCTCCTCGCGTTTTGGACGAAACAACCGATTCGGTTATTTCCCCTCCTTCTCTGCGGGCTGGATTGCCAGCCACGAGGAGTTTTGGAACATCGGATGGGTCAATTTTTTCAAAGTCCGGGCAAGCTGGGGGCAAAACGGCAACGACCGCATCGGCGACTACTCATTCACCACCGTCATCAACAACGGGCAGAACTACACCTTCGGCCCCAACGAAATCATCACCAACGGCGCCGTCGCCCTCACCTCTGCCAACCCCGACCTGAAATGGGAAACCAGCACGCAGACGAATATCGGCTTGGATGCCGAGCTGCTCGACGGGCGCGTGCAGTTCACGACCGATGTGTATGTGAAAAAGACTTCCGATATGCTCTATGCCGCGCCGATTCCGCTCGTGGCAGGCACCGCGCCGCCCATCCAGAACGTGGCTACGGCAGAAAACAGAGGCCTGGAGATGTCGCTGAACTATCGAAATTTTGACCGCCCGTTGAAGTATTCGTTCGGCGGCAACATCGCCTTCGTGCAAAGCGAGGTCACCGGGCTGGGGCGCGGCGGCGAGCCAGTCCTTTCGGGCTACGTCCAATTCGCCAACGCCAACGCCTCAAAAACCGACGTGGGACACCCGCTCGCCTCCTTTTTTGGCTACGTCACCGACGGCATTTTTCAAAACCAACAGGAAATAGAAGCCGCTGCTTTCCAGAGCAACGAGACCGTACCCGGCGACATTCGCTTCAAGGATTTGGACGGCAATGGCGTGATTGATGAAAACGACCGCACCTACATCGGCAATCCCATGCCGCGTTTTGCGTACGGCCTCACCGCTGACTTCGAGTGGCGCGGATTTGAAATCAACCTGTTTTTTCAAGGCACACAAGGCAACGACATTTTTGTGAACACCACCCGCTTCGATTTCAGTTATGTCAATCGCCCTGCATCCGCGCTCAACCGCTGGACGGGCGAGGGCACCTCGAACACAGAGCCGCGTGTCAGCCTGAACGACCCCAACCAAAACGCCCGCGTGAGCGACCGATTCGTCGAGGATGGTTCGTATCTCCGCTTGAAAACGCTTCAAATAGGCTACAACCTGCCCAAAAACTGGCTGAAAAAGGCGCGTTTGGAAAAAATGAAAATTTACTTCACTGGCCAAAACCTCCTGACTTTCACGAAGTACTCCGGCCTTGACCCCGAAATAGGAGCCGTCGGCGGAAGCTTGGAACTCGGCATTGACCGGGGCTTTTACCCCCAAGCCCGGACGGTTTTGGGAGGCGTGAGTTTGACTTTTTAGATTAAATCGTTGGACGAAAAGAAAAAGATTTTACAATGAAAAAAATAGCCACGCTTTTGCTGCTTGCCCTTGCTTTCACGGCTTGCCAAAAGGAGTTTTTAGAGAAAAAACCCATCGTCGGGGTGACGGAAGAAAATTTCTACCGCACCGAAGCCGATGCCATTGCCGCGGTCAATGCCGCCTACGCGACTATGCAATTCGAGCTGTCGCCCGCTGGTCATTTTCGTTGGTTTTGGGGCGACATCATGTCCGACGATGCCATCAAAGGCGGCTCCGGCGACAACGACGTGAACGCGCTGCTGCAGCTCGAAACGTTTAAAGGCCCCACCAATACCGACTTGCTCGAGTCCGAGTGGGGCGCGAATTTCGAGGGCATCTATCGCGCCAACGTGGTGTTGGAAAAAGTGCCCGCCATCGAGATGGATAGGAAGTTGAAAGCGCGGATTCTGGGGGAGGCCAAGTTCATACGAGCCTGGAATTTTTACAATCTCGTCGTCATGTTTGGCGGAGTACCGTTGGTTGACCACGTGCTGGCACCGTCGGAGTACAATATGCCTCGCGCATCGGCAGACGACATCTGGAATTTGATTGAAAAAGACCTGACCGAGGCCAGCGCAGACCTGTGGAAGCGCAGCGAATACCCGGCGGCGGATTTGGGGCGCATCACAAAGGGCGCGGCACAGGCATTGCTGGCAAAAACCTACCTCTGGCGCAAAAAATGGGCGGAGGCCAAAACCATCACCGCCGAAATCATCGCCTCGAACGAGTATCAACTCACGCAGAACTATGCCGATATTTTCACGCTCGACGGTGAAAACAACGCCGAATCAGTCTTTGAAATCCAATACATGAACGCTTCGGGGGGCAACTGGGGCAAAAACAACGCGAACGAGGGCACTTTCACCAACGTCTTCCAGCGCGCGCGCGGCCAATTTGCGGGCTTTGGCTTCAACATCCCGACGCAGGATTTTGTGGACGAGTTTTTTAAGGAAGGCTTTGAAGACCCGCGACTGAAATCCACCGTTTTTCGCGTCGGCGAGCCGATGGGCGACCGGGGCATTTTCACGCTCGCCGCCACAGGCGATATGCCGCATATCTACTACCCGAAAAAATACTTCAGCAACAAAAGCGAGGACGCGCCTTTTGGCGACCCCAACCCGAACGGAGGCTCCAACGACCGCGTCATTCGCTACGCCGATGTGCTGCTGATGCACGCCGAAGCCGCTTTCCAAACAGGCGATGAGCCGGCCGCGCGCGCCTCGCTCAATCAAGTGCGGACGCGGGTCGGCATCCCATCCATCGGGGCTTCGGGGGCGGATTTGCTCAATGCCATCTACCGCGAGCGGCGCATCGAATTGGGCTTGGAAGCGCATCGTTTCTTCGACCTCGTGCGCACCGGACGGGCCGCGCAGGTGCTTGGCGGTCTTGGATTCAGAGCAGGCACGCACGAACTTTTCCCCATTCCCCAGTCGCAGATTTTGGCGACGGGCGGAGCATTGACCCAAAATCCCGGATATTGATTTCAACTCGTAAAATCTTAGGTAGAGGGCAGAAAGTAGGGGGCTGCGCGGTGGCTATGAGGTGAACGAGGGGCAGCACCCCAGAAAATTGACTGGAAATGAAATCAGCCCTCCACCTCCTACCCTTTACCTATGTTTTTACTTTACTTTTTAAAAATGATGAAAAAAACACTCTTTTCTATAGTTGTGCTCGTGCTTGCGGTGCTCAGCTGCGCACCCGACCGCGACGACGAATTTCAATTGCCACCCGCGCCCGCCGCACCCGATTTCAGCGTCGAGATGCTCGTCGGCGATTCCAATCGGGTAGTGGTGAAAGACCTTTCCGAGGGGAACTTTCAGCGGCTCTGGGACTTTCCCGGCGGCTCGCCCAAAACATCGGCGCGGGCGGTGGATACCGTGCTGTTTGCCAAAAAAGGCGAGTACGTCATCACGCTTTTCGTGTCGAAAAAGGACGGCACCGGCTCGCCGTCGGCATCCAAAAAAGTCGTCATTTTGACCGATGCGCCCGTTACATGCACGCCCAAAATGGCGATGCTGACGGGCGATTGCAATCCGTTGGGAAAATGCTGGACTTTCTCGCGCGACGCGGGGGCAGTGAAAGTAGGCCCCACTTACGACGACTTCTCTTGGTACACTTCGCCAGCCAACGGTCTTCAAAACGAGCAGTACGACGACGGTTTTTGCTTTGTTTTTGAAAATTTGGTCTTCCAAAACCGCAACAATGGCGCGTCGGTCAATCCGTGGAACGGGTACACACCGCAGGCATACGACCCCGGCGTGAGCGAGTTCGTTTTTCTGGAAGGAACGGGCATTCTCGGGCGCGACCAAATCGTGCTGCCCGACGACCAGTTCATGGGTGTTTGGGATTGCGACAATGTGCTGGACGTGGTCAAACTGACCGCCAGCGAGCTGATTGTGCGCGGGCGACAAAGGGCGCAAAATGGCACCCCGTTGGCACAAGGGTGGTTTGAACTTCGATTTGTTCCTCAATAAATTTTGCACCTAGACTTTATGAGAGTAGTTTTTTTGTGCGCGTTTTACGCACTTTTGGGACTGGCCTTGCTGCCGACGGGGTGTTTTTCGGGAAAAAACACGGCGGCGGGTGGCGGCAAAAAACGCCTTGTGTGGTCGGACGAGTTCAACTACACAGGCTTGCCTGATTCCTCGAAGTGGAGCTACGACGTGGGCGACGGCTGCCCGAACCTCTGTGGCTGGGGCAACAACGAGCTCGAGTTTTACACCGCCAACCGACTGGAAAACGCGCGGGTCGAAAACGGGTATCTGGTCATAGAGGCGCGGCGCGAGAAAATGGGCAGCCGCGATTTCACTTCTGCCCGCATGGTCACGAAGCAAAAGGGCGATTGGTTGTACGGACGCATCGAGGCGCGGGCAAAATTGCCGAAAGGCAAGGGCATCTGGCCAGCCATTTGGATGTTGCCGACGGACTGGGCCTACGGCGGCTGGCCCCGGAGTGGCGAGATTGACATCATGGAGTTTGTGGGGTATATGCCCGACAGCGTCTTCGGCACGGTGCACACCGACCGCTTCAACGGCATGAAAAACACGCAAAAAACAGGGGGCTTATTCTCTAATTCGCTCTCCGATGATTTCCACCAATATGCCATCGAATGGGATGCCGACAAAATTGATTTTTATTTCGACGGCCTCAAATACCACACCTTCCGCAACCTCCGCGAAGGCACGGATGCTTGGCCTTTCGACCGTGCTTTTCACCTTGTTCTGAATGTGGCGGTGGGTGGCCATTGGGGTGGAAAAATGGGCGTGGACGAGTCCATTTTCCCGCAAAAAATGTTGGTGGACTATGTAAGGGTATATCAAATTGAACCGCCGGCAACGGCTCAAATTTCTAAAAAATGACAATTCGGTTTTTTTGCAAGTCACTCATTTTCACGTTTCTAATGATGGTGCTCGCCTTTTCGAGCTGCCTAAAAGATGATGACGGCTCTCCTGCCGAGCGCGATTTGCCAACGATTACGGTGGCTGACATGACCGTTGAGGAAAGTGATGCCGACCAGATTTTTTCGCTGGAAATAACGCTCTCCGGGACGCACCGCACGAACGCCGTGGTCAAGTTCGCGGGCGTGGACGGGACGGCGACTTCTCCCGAAGATTTTGAAATTCTGACGACGGGCCAACTCGTTTTCGCGCCGGGCGAGACGCGCAAGACCATCGAGTTCAAAATCGTGGGCGACGAGGTGAAAGAACCTAAGGAGTTTTTTGAAATCAAGTTTTTCAATCCCATCAATGTGCGCTTGGCAAACGACGTGGCAAGGATTTTCATCGAGGATGACGACGACAACACGAGTGGCTTGGTCATCCCGACGAGCGGCTACACCTCGCCGACGAGTTACCCGGGGTACACGTTGGTGTGGGCGGACGAGTTCGACGGCACGGCCGTGAACCCTGATTTCTGGACTTTTGAGACAGGCACGGGCAACAATGGCTGGGGCAACAACGAGCTACAGTATTACCGCGAAGACAACGCCACGATTTTCAACGGGCACTTGGTCATCACCGCCAAAAAGCAAAAGTTCGGCTCGAGCGACTACACCTCCGCTCGAATGATTACGAAGGGCAAAAAGGCGTTCAAATTCGGTCGGATTGACATTCGGGCGGCGCTGCCAAAGGGCAAGGGCTTGTGGCCGGCGCTTTGGATGCTCGGCACCAACATTGACGCGGTGTCGTGGCCTGCCTGTGGCGAAATTGACATCATGGAACTGACCGGCGACCTGCCCAATCGCGTGCTGGGCACGGTGCACTTTGGTGCGAATTTTAGCCAACACCAGTACATCACGCAGGCTAAATACCTTTCAGGGAACGCCAACTTCCACGATGAGTTTCATGTGTTTTCCTTGAACTGGGAAGCCGACAAAATCGAATTTTTGGTGGACAACGAGGTCTATCACACCATCACGCCAGCCAGTTTGAATGGCGCGGCTTATCCGTTCAACAAGACCTTTTTCTTTATTTTCAACGTGGCGGTTGGCGGCAACTTGCCGGGAGCGCCCGACGCATCCACTGCTTTTCCGCAGAGCATGATTGTGGATTATGTGCGGGTTTTTCAATGAAAAGAACTTTGTCGGATGTGTCAGAACCCTCCGACGGATTCTGCCGTGCGTGGTTTTTGCACTCTCGCACACCGTGTTGCATTTCGCCCCCCCCGGCCAGAGGGCGAAATGCCATGCGCAGCTCATAAGCCTTATTGCGCCGCCATCCGAAAGATTTCGTTTTCGATATAATAGGTCAATACCCCACTCAAATAGCCCACCAGCGCATACGGCGAGATACGCCTCAAATACCACAAGAAGTCAATCTTCAGCACACCCATCGCCGCCACGCCTGCTGCCGAGCCGATGATGAGGATGCTGCCCCCCGTGCCAGCACAGTAGGCCAGCAATTCCCAGAAATCATGGTCGGGCGGGAACTCCGACAATTCGTACATGCCCATACAGGCGGCTACCAACGGCACGTTGTCCACGATGGCCGACAACATCCCGATGAGTGTGTTGATGACATAGATGTTCCCAAAAGTTTTGTCTAATTCTTCTGCCAAAAGATGCAAGTGGCCGGAAGCATCGAGCGAGCCGACCGCGAGCAGGATGCCGAGAAAGAACAGGATGCTCGGGGTGTCAATGCGGTGCAGCATGGCGGCCACCGAGAATTCGCGGCGGAAATCGGGTTCCTTGCGCCAATGGAGCAGCTCGGTGATGTACCACATCACGCCCAGCGCGAGCAGGATGCCCATGTAAGGCGGGAAGCCGGTAATCGTCTTGAACACTGGCACTGACAGCAGAGCCATGCCTCCCATCACAAACATCAGGTTGCGCTCGAAGGGGGTGGTGGTGTGTCCGTTGCCGTTGCCATGCCCGTTGCCGTTGGCTATTTCTGCAACATCGGGCGGCTCCACTTTTCCTTTCAGAAAATAAGAAGCGACGAGCAGCGGCACCAGCAGACTCACCGAGGAAGGCAGGAATATCTCCCGAATGATGTTCAGTGTGGTGACTTGCCCACCAATCCAAAGCATGATGGTGGTGACATCGCCGATGGGCGACCATGCGCCGCCCGCGTTGGCGCCGATGATGACGAAGCCGCCGATGAGCCACATATTTTCCTTGTCCTTGATGATGCGGCGAATCAGGGCACACATCACGATGGAGGTGGTCAGGTTGTCAAGCCCTGCGGAAAGGAAGAAGGAAACCCAAGAAATTATCCAAATGAGTTTGACCCTATCCGTTGTGGCGATGCGGTCAGTGATGGCGCGAAAGCCATCGTGCACGTCCACCAGTTCCACGATGGTCATGGCACCGAGCAGGAAAAAGAGAATCCCGGCGATTTCGCCCAGATGCTCAAACAGGCTGTGCTCGATAAAGGCGTGGTTGTCGGGATATACCGCTCGGTCAATGCCGGGGAAACCCGGCATCGCCTCGATGCCATAAAGTAGCAACAACCAGCAAAGTACTCCCGTGAGCAGGGCAGAGGCGGCTTTGTCAATTTTTAGGGGGTGTTCGAGCGCAATCAGTGCATATCCGGTGATAAACACCGCGACAATCAATAAGGCCATGAGTGATGGACGGTTCGAGAAACAGGTGTTCGAAGATGAGTGGATACAGGCCTATCGGAGTAATGTAGGGGGGAGAGCAGATTAGGTGCCGGAGATGTATTGCTCCAAGAACGTGATGTGGTCTTTTTGTTCCCGAATAATAGCCGACACAATATCACCAATGCTAAGCATACCAACAACTCTGCCATTTTCCATGACGGGCAGGTGTCGGATTTTTTTATCCGAAAAGAGCTGCATGCAATCTTCAATATCCATAGTGGGCGACACCGTGAACACGTTGGCCGTCATCACTTCCGCTACGGGGGTGCTTTTCGCTTTGCGCCCCTGCACGATGCCTTTGCGAGCATAGTCGCGCTCGGAGAAAATACCTGCCAAACGGTCGCCTTCCATCACGAGCACCGCGCCGATGTTTTTTTCGGCCATCAACTCGAGCGCGTCAATGACCATGTGGTTGGGCGTGACGGAGAAAGTCATGTTCAATCGTTTTCCTTCGAGCAGTTTCTGTACTGAGAGCATAAGTAGTGGTGGTGGATTTTAGAAAAACTTGAAAAGGTGAAAAGGCCATTTGGCAGGAAGGGCTTCCTGCTCGCTAAGGTATGGCGAACGAGGTGAAGAGCCAAATTTTCAATGGAAATTTCTGCTTCCGGATGGCTTTGAACATTCGGTCGTAACTTTGTCTGAAATTTGAATCTTATGCTGCCTGTTTTGCTCCTCTCCATTGCCCTTGTGCTCGTCGCTTTTGCGCTTTTCAGCGTGCGAATCTTGTTTGTAAAAAAAGGCGAGTTCAGGGGGACATGCGCCACCAACAACCCCATGCTTCAAAAAGAAGGCGCGGTGTGCGGGGTGTGTGGCCGCAAGGCCGGGGAGGCTTGTGGGAAGGATGAGGCGGCCGCCTCATCGTGAGGCCGAACACCTCTTGTGGGGAGTCCTTCCCAGGGCAAACGCATCAAAATACAACCGACCTCTCCGAGGTGTGTGCCATTTTGATGCGTTTGCCCTGCGGGTGTACCCCAACCCTGTTTCCGCTGAGGAGGTGCTGTCCATCGAAGGCCTCGACATGGAGGGGAGCGATTTCGTGCTTCGTGACCTGACGGGCAGGCTGGTGCTGGAGGCGACCGTCACGGGCGGTCAGGTCAGGGTGAGCGAGGCCAGTTTGGCAAACGGGCTATATTTTTTCAGCATTTTGAAAAACGGTTTGCCTGTGGGGAGCGGGAAGGTGGTGTTGGCGAGGTGAGTAACGTTTTTTGGAGATTCATTTTTTGCCTCTGAAAATCAATTTTGTAGAGTAAGCGCACCCGAAACCGGGGTTGTGGCGTAAGTCCCGGAGGGACTGTATCTTTGTAATGAGCGCCAAAGGATATTCTGTGTTGTTCCGTAGGAACAGTATCTGGGGGAGCGAGATGCTGTTCATACGGAACGACGAAAAAATTTTGTTCGCAGTCCATATACAGATGCAGTCCCTCTTGGGCTTTTGACACGACCTCTTCCGCGAAAATGAAGACGGTCTGCCAGTATCATGTTACTGAAACCCCGGCGTGGCTCGCACTTGCAACGCGCCCTTTTCATCCTCGTAAATGCAGTAAGCCTCCAAACCCAGTTGCTGCGCCAGTTCCATCGCTTTTTCCATGCCGAGCACCAAAAAGGCCGTCGCGTACGCATCGGCAGTGGTGCAATCGTCGGCGATGACCGACACGCTCAAGAGATTGTGCGTGATGGGGTAGCCGGTTTTGGGGTCTATGGCGTGGCTGAATTTTTTGCCGTCGCGCTCCACGAACTTGCGGTAACTGCCGGAGGTGGCAAGTGATTTTCCGCTCAGCGCGACGGTGGTTTGCAAGGGCCGGCCTTTTTCATTTTCGACGGGTTTGTCAATGCCGATGTTCCAGACACTGCCGCGTTCATTCACGCCAGCAGCGCGTACTTCTCCCCCAATTTCCACGAGGTAGTTTTTCACGCCTTGTTTTTCTAAAAAATCAGCCATCACGTCCACCGTGTAGCCTTGCGCGATGGCGTTGAAATCAATTTCCATGCGCGGGTCGGTTTTTTTCAAAACGCCGTTTTCGAGCCGTATTTTTTGAAAACCAACAAGTTGCCGCAGGCTGTCCACTTGCGTCGAATCGGGCGGTGGCAACCCTTTTTTGATGCTGAATCCCCAAGCCTTCACCAGTGGCCCCACTGTCGCGTCGAATATGCCGTCGGTGGTTTCAGAGATGCTCCTTGCTTTTTCAAAAACGGCGATGAAGTGCTCGTCGGCCACCACCCCCGGCTCGTTGCGATTCATTCGGCTGATGACGGAGGCGCTGTCCCACAGCGACATACTTTTGTCCATCAGGCGGAAGAGGCTGTCAACGGGTTGGGAAAAGTCGCGTGCAAGCGAATCTTGGTAGGTGATGGTGAAAGTGGTGCCTTGCGCCTTGCCGGCGAGAGTGGTGTAGGTGGGTTTTTCTTTTCCGCAGGAGGTGAGAAGGGCAACAAGCACGATAAACTTTGTCATGCTGTAAGCATCCGTCCACCCTACGAGGGGAAAACGTAGAGCGGACGGATTCCGACAGAATGACAAAAAACACAGAGTGTGCATCATTTTATCAAATCCCAAAATCATCGAGGGCGATATTTGTTTTGGGCACGCCGAGGTTGTCGAGCATTTTTTTCACGGCTTCGTTCATCATCGGCGGGCCGCAGAGGTAGTATTCGACCTCTTCGGGTTCGGGGTGTTTGTCCAAATACTCTTTTAGCACCACGCTGTGGATAAAGCCCGTGTAGCCCGTCCAGTTGTCGTCGGGCAGCGGTTCGGAGAGCGCGATGTGGAATTGGAAGTTTGGGAAATCCTTTTCGATGGCGCGGAATTCGTCTTCGTAAAAAATCTCGCGCCGGCTGCGCGCACCATACCAGAAGGAAACTTTACGCTTGGTTTTCGCTGTGTGAAACAGGTGAAAAATGTGTGAGCGCAAAGGTGCCATGCCAGCGCCGCCGCCGATATACACCATCTCTTTGTCGGTGTCTTTGATATGGAATTCCCCATACGGGCCGCTGATGGTCACTTTGTCGCCAGGCTTGCGCGAAAAAACGTAGGAGGAGCAGTAGCCGGGCGGCACGTCTTTCCAGCCTTTTTTCTCGCGGTCCCAGGGCGGTGTGGCGATGCGGATGTTGAGTTTGATGATGTTGCCTTCCGCTGGGTGGTTGGCCATCGAGTAGGCGCGGAAAATCGGCTCCGGCACCGTCGTTTTCAAGTCCCAGATTTTGTAGTTGTCGTAGTCGTCCTTGAATTTGTCGGGTATGTTATAGAGGTCTGTTTTATAGTTGATGGTCATCTCCGGCACATCCACCTGAATGTAGTCGCCTGAGCGGAATTTGAGGTTTTCGCCGGGCGGCAATTTCACCACAAACTCTTTTATGTAGGTCGATACGTTTTCGTTTGAAACGACCTCGCACTCCCATTTTTTCACGCCAAAAACGGCATCGGGCACACGGATTTCCATGTCTTCCTTCACTTTTACCTGACAGGCGAGGCGCAATTTTTCCGCTACTTCGCGGCGATTGAGGTGGTTGGTCTCGGTCGCTAGCACTTCGCCGCCGCCGCTGTACACTTGGCATTTGCACATGGCGCAAGTGCCGCCGCCGCCGCAAGCAGAGGCCAAGAACAGGTTGTGCGACGACAGGGTGGTGAGCAGGGTACTGCCCGGCTTCACGATGAGCGGCCTGTCTGCATTGCCGTTGATGACGATGGCCACATCCTTCTGTGGCAGCAATCGGTCTTTGGCCGTGAGGATGAGGAAGGTCAGCAGGAAGATGACCAGAATGAAAACGACGATGCTGCTGGAAATTATCGGGAGCATTTCTATTATTAAGTTGATGAAGGTAAATGAGGGTTGATAAGAGTTGATGAGGGTTGATTTTTTTATCAACGATTTAAACCTTCATCAACCTTTATTAACCTGTTTCAAAGTTGAATACCGGAGAAACTCAGAAACGCCATGCCCATCAGTCCCGTGACTATCATGGCCATGCCCAAGCCTTGCAATGGTTCGGGGATGTTGGAATAGCGCAGCCGCTCTCGGATGGCTGCCAACAATACGATGGCAATGAAAAATCCGATGCCCGCCCCCACGGAGAACACGGCTGTTTCAGCAAAATTGTACTCGCGCTCCTGCATGAAGAGCGAAGTGCCGAGGATGGAACAGTTCACCGTGATGAGCGGGAGGAAAATGCCGAGCGCGTTGTAGAGGGCCGGCGTGAATTTTTCCACCACCATTTCCACCAATTGCACCGCGCCCGCAATGGTGGAGATGAAGAGGATGAACGACAGAAAGGTCAAATCCACCGTTGCCAGTGAAGGATGTATCCATGCCAACGCGCCGTCTTTGAGCATATAGGTCAAAATCAGGTAGTTGAGTGGCGTGGTCAGCACCATCACGAAAATGACGGCGAGGCCGAGGCCAAATGCCGTTTTTACTTTTTTCGACACGGCCAAAAAAGAGCACATCCCGAGGAAAAACGCGAACACCACGTTCTCGACGAAAATGGATTTGATGAGTATGTTGAGCAGATTTTCCATGTTTTAGTTGTTGGTTACCATCTTTTTTTGTCATCCTATACCATGACAAAAGGAGTCAAGAAGCATTTATCAGTTTCCGATTCCGTCCCCGTTGCCACCAGATATAAATCCCAATGACGAACAGCGCCGCGGGTGGCAGTACCATGAGGCCATTGTTGACGTAGCCCATATCGTAGGCCCATTGCGGAACGATTTTGTAGCCCATGAGTGTGCCGGCCCCCAACAACTCGCGGAAAATCGCCACCACCACGAGGATGATGCCGTAGCCCACGCCGTTGCCTATTCCGTCGAGGAAGGAGGGCCAAGGGCGCTGAGCCATTGCGAAGGCCTCAAGCCGCCCCATGATGATGCAGTTGGTGATGATGAGGCCGACAAACACCGATAGTTTTTTGCTCACATCGAACATGAAGGCTTTGAGCACTTGGTCCACAAGCGTCACCAAAGTAGCCACCACGATGAGCTGCACGATGATGCGCACGCGATTGGGAATGCTGTCGCGGATGACGGCGATGATGAGGTTGGAGAATGCGCAGACGAATATGACCCCCAACGACATGATGAGGGCTGGCTTCACCTGCACGGTCACTGCAAGGGCAGAGCATATACCGAGCACCTGCACGGTGATGGGGTTGTTGTCGTCCAATGGGTCGCGCAGCACCTTGCGGTTCTTCTTGGAGAACAGCGGCTCGCGCTTCACTTCGGTTTTGGGCGGTGCGGTTGCGGTTTCGACGCTCATATTTTTATGTTGATGAAGGTTGATAAAAGTTGATGAGATGGTTGGAATGGGATTTTCACTTCGAGCAATCCACACAATACATACTCTGCGGCATCAGCAACAATCGTTTTTCCGGTATCGGTTTTTTGCATTTGGTGCACAGTCCGAAACCGTGCTCGTGAATTTTTATTTTCATCGCCATCAATTGGCTCAATTTGTTTTGTGCCTCCCGCAGGGCGTCGTCCACGATTGACTTGCTCACGATAGCGTCCATCCGAGATACCCTTCCTATAGCGTTATCGGGCGCTATCGGCCCTGCCATTTCCTTGTAAGTCTCTATTTTTGATAGCGTTTTTTCTATCTCGGCTTCCAAGTTTTCTATAAATCGTGTTTTGTCCATTTTTCCTTGTCGCACCGTGCTTTCACACTAGATGATTAAAATTAAGTAGCAGGTTCTTCGGGTTCGGTATTGGTCTCTGTTGTTTGTTGGCTACGGGATGCCGAACGGTTGCAACAGAAAAATTGCTTTCAAACGCTAGCCTTTCCTCTTCCCAAAATACCCCAAATACCCCTCCACACACTCATGCAGCATCTTGTCCGTCCCATTGGAAGTAATTGTGCCGCCAGAGATGCCGTCCACACGGTGCTGAGGGGCGACATCGGTGGGTGCTGTTTTTTTCACGACACGGACAGACACGAAATTGTTGTCGTTGCCCATGATTTTTTTGCCCTGAAACTGCTCCTGAAAAGGCCGTTCCGAAATCTCCGCGCCCAAGCCCGGCGTTTCCGATTTGTGGTCGAAAAACGCGCCGTACACCGTGTTGAAATCCTCTTCGATGCTGATGTAGCCCCATATCGGCCCCCACAGCCCCACACCATGCATCGGCACGATGTAGCGTTTTTTGCCGTCGTCGCCTGAGTAAATGTATAGCGGCAGTTGGCGTTGTTCGACGGGTTTCGCCAGTTCGTTTTTCAGCACGATGGCCTGCGCATTCACCCCGTTGAGTTCCTCGCCTTTGCTGTTGACGACCAGCTCCTTGACGCGCTCGTTGTAGATTTTTTCGATGGCGGTGCGCTCTGTGGCATCCACCCGCACGGCGCGGAGGATGCTCGTTTTTTTGTCCAATGCGATGTTGGCATCCTGCAAGGGCTTCAAGCCCTGCGAGGCGAAGGCCAGCAAGACGGCAGCGACGACCGAAATGATGGCTGCGTAGATGAAGGTATATCGGTTGGTGTGCACAAGAGTTAGTGATGAGTGATGAGTGATGAGTTTCCTAAAACTGTCTAAAACCTTTCTATGCTCTCTCTAAATCGTTTTCATCCGCCGCATCCTTCGCTTGATATGCCTTTCCACCACGATGTGGTCAATCAACGGTGCAAATACGTTCATCAACAGAATGGCCAACATCACGCCTTCGGGGTAGGCGGGGTTGAACACCCTCAATATTACCGTGAATGCGCCGATGAGCAGCCCGTAAATCCATTTCCCCGTTTCCGTGTGCGCGGCGCTCACTGGGTCGGTCGCCATATAGACCGCGCCAAACGCGAAACCACCTATCAACCAGTGATAGTGGGCAGGCGTGTGCATCGCATGGGTCGGCACGTCGGCAGGAGCCAAGCCGTTGAGCGCCAGCCCCATGAGCAAAGCGCCCGCAAACATGGACACGATGATTTTCCAACTGCCCACGCCTGTGACGATTAGAATAAATGCACCGATGAGGCAAGCGGCCACGCTCGTCTCGCCGATGCTGCCCTGCTCAAATCCCCAGAACATATCGGACACGGACTGCATCTGGGTGTAATCGGCATCAAAAGTCACGAGGTTGGTTGCGCCGGAGTAGGCATCCACGAGGGCGTGTCCGGCCTCCGGCGACAAATCCGTCCAGATGTCGCCAGACATATAGGCCGGAAAAGCAAAGAACAAAAAGGCGCGGGCTAGCAGGGCGGGGTTCATGAAGTTCATGCCCGTGCCGCCGAAAATCTCCTTGCCGATCAGCGTGCAAAAAATCGCAGCCAGTGCCACCATCCAAAGCGGTACCGTGACAGGCATCGTGAGTGGGATAAGTAGACCCGTGACCAAATAGCCCTCGCTCACCTGGTGGCCTTTGAGCACGGCAAAGGCAAATTCTACTCCCAACCCCACCGCATAGGAGACAATGACGATAGGCATCACTTTCCACAGGCCAAACATGAAATTGTCAATGTGCGACACCTCCATGCCATAAGCGAGATAGTGCTGGTAACCCACGTTCCACATCCCAAACAACAAGGTCGGTATGAGCGCGATGATGACGGTGAACATGGTGCGTTTCATATCCATCGCATCGCGCACGTGCACACCATGCTTGGTCGTTTCGGCTGGCACAAACAAAAACGTCTCAAAGGCATCGAAAGCAGGATGGAGCTTTTCAAACTTCCCGCCTTTGGAGAAATGCGGTTTTACTGAATCAACTAAGCGTCTGAGTAATTTCACGAGTTATACTGACTTTGGTGTTAGACTTGTTGCCAAATAATCATTGTTTTTTCAGAGAAATCCACGTCCATGCTGCTCCCGATAAATCAACTCCGCCGAAAAACAGCAGCGCCGGTTTTGCCCATCCCAACATGACGAACAACGCGAACCATGCGACCACCAATGCACGGGTGTAAACAGTGGTTCTGTTGAATGTTTCGTTGTTGGTGGGGGAGGTGAGGATGTAGTAAAGGCCAATGTTGATGACCAAGACTCCTACCACCATTATCCACACTTCACCTGTCGTGTCCATGCCAAATATGGACAACAGTATATTAGGGGCGAAAATGAGCGTTGTGCCTACCAAGAGTAGATAAAACCCAAAGTAATAGACGGTTTTAGATGCCTTATTCATGGCTGTGAGTGCAAAAGGTGAACGTTGCAAAACAATCCCCTCGTGGGGTTCTGCGGTGTTACCCGACTCATTCAACCCTCCAACCGCACATAATCCAGCCCCTCCGCCACTATTTTCTGCACCTCGATTTTCGAGGTGCACACAAACTCGCACAAGGCAAAGTCCTCTTCCGAAATCTCATAAATCCCCAATGCCTCCATGCGCTCGATGTCTTTTGCCAAGATAGCCTTCAACAGGAAAACGGGGTAGATATTCATCGGCAGCACTCTGTCGTATTGTCCGCTCATCACGAACGCGCGTTCCTCGCCGTGCAGATTGGTGTCGAGATCGTAGGTGCGATTGGGGAAAAGCCACGACAGATAGGTGCGTGATAGGCTCAATTTGTTGAAGCCCGGCAGCAGCCAGCCCAGAAATTCGGGTTGGTCGCCTTCCGGTATCGCCGTGATTTGGTTGGTGTAAAAAGAAAGAAAATCCTCGGCAGAGGAAGTCTTTCCGGTCAGCACATTGCCCTGAATGACGCGGCTGTGCTCCGTTTTTAGGCGCCCCCCCACAAGGTCGCTCATGCGTTGCCCCGTCATGACGCGCAGGTAGTGCGGCCAAGTGGCACAACTTCCCGTGAGTGCCACCAATCTTTCGGCGCGATAGCGTCCTTCAAGGAACAAGCGCCCGATGATGAGCAAGTCTTGCAGATGCACATACCACACCGTGTCGCCTTTTTCTATGGGGTCAATGTGGTGAATCTGGATGCCTACATTGCCAGCAGGGTGGGGGCCTTTGAAAAAATGGTGATTGAGGCAGTGGGTACCGGGGAAATCGCCTTCCTGTTGGCCGGGCTTGAGGCCGAGATGCACTTTGTCGGCAGAAAGCTTGGCCAATACTTCGAGGCCGGTTTTCAGGCTTTCCGGCTCAAAGTCTTTGATGTAGTCAAGGTCGGGCGCAAGCGGTGCGGAGTCGAAACAAGAGACGAAAATGGATTTGGGCGTGTCGTCAGGGTTGGCAATCAGCGAATAGGGGCGTTGGCGGATGTAGTTCCAGCAGCCGCTTTCGAGGAGCCGCTTGACGATGTCGTCGCGGTGCATGTTGGCGGGGTTTTCTTTCGGAAACTCCACATATCTCATCCCACCCTTGTCGGGGATGATGCGAATCTCCATGATGCGGCGTTTTTCGCCGCGCACCACTTCCGCGATTTCGCCACTCACGGGTGAGGAGAAGCGGAGGTCGGGACGGTTTTTGTCAAAAAATATCGGTTGTCCCGCCAGCACCTCATCTCCCGGCTCGACCAATAGTTTTGGCGTGACGGAGGGGAAGTCTGGCGGTTTGACGGCGATGACATCGGAGGCCGCTACGTCACTTATTTTCTTTTCGGCGGCGCCTTCCAACTTGATATCGTACCCGCGCCGGATGGTGATTTGTTTGCCCATTTTTTGCCTTTCTTTTTCCTGACAGGCAAATGAAAGGCGTTTTGTTTTGACGGCAAAGAATTATCCCCAAAAAAATTTTGTTTTTTCTGACATAAATTTACATCTTGAACATTTTGCCATGAGCTGCATGAAATACTCGGATTTTTAATCAAAATACTTTGTTTTTATTTTTTAAAAATGGTTTTTAAAAAAATTATATTCTAAATTTAAAAAAATAAAGTGTTTTTTTTGTATAAAAGGGCTTTTAAAATAGAATTTCATGCTACCCGGAGGTGCAAATCGTTCCACACTGGAAATCTGCAAGTTCGAGTTCACGCTTTCCTTTCTCCTGTCATTAAACAGGGCAATTAATACCCCACCTTCCTTCGGATTTGATTTCTCATCATTTTTTCATTTCAAATCGTTTACCAATGAAAATCAAACTTTTGACCTTTTCCCTCGCCATTTCTGCACTCTTTGTTCTCAACGGGTGTTGCAGGCCTGAAATCATTGGCAGTGTTCCCAACACACTTCGGCCACAGGAAACGAACAACTGGTGCTGGGCAGCTACCACACAAATGTTGGCGCAGCATGTAGGTATCGCCGTCAACCAATGCGACCTTGCCAACCATCGTTTTAGCAAGACAAATTGTTGCAATCCTCAAACCGCGGGTCAAGCGTGTCCCAAAACCAATGATTGCAACACGCCCGGCTGGCTGGAGCTTGATTTTGCCGGGGTGGCCTTCTCTGAAAGCGCCACGGCGCTCACATGGGATGCGCTCCGACGACAAATTTTCTGTGCCAAAAAACCCATGGGTTTTGCCTACGGCACTTCTGGCGTGGTCGGACACGTCGTCGTCATCAAGGGTTATGTCACGGTCGGTTCCACTAGTTATGTCGTCTTAAACGACCCTTGGAACCCCTGTGTGGGCCAAGAGCGCCTCATCACCTACAACGAATATCAGGACCCCGCCGGCACAGCCACGCACTGGAACACATGGTACGACATTCGGAAAAAATAGTCTTTTCAAAAAAAATACATGGTCATGAAACTACTCATCTTCACCCTCATATTTGCAGGCTTTTCGCTCGTTTCCTGCTCTCAGCGCAATCAAAAAATGAATGAGCCTACACCCACCACCCAGTATTTCCCCACCCGGGAAGAAGCGGTCAACCAAGGCAAAAGCGACCTGTTGGAGCTGATTCGGCAAAAGGGCGTCTTTCAAGCGGACATCAATCCGGCTGACTTGGAAAAAGCAACGCAAGGCACTCCGCTCGAAACTTTTCAACTCAACTTCGACAAGCTGATTGGCGGCGACTCGCTATCCAATTTCGCCCAAATTTCTGGTGGGAAAGAATACACCGTGGTGCCGCTTGTGGCGAACGGCCAAACCCTTTCTGCTGTGGAAGTTGTCCAAAACGACAAAGGCTGGAGCGTGGCTGGGCTGAACAACAACGAGTACATCCGTGGGCTTAAATCGGTGCAACAAAGCCTTCAAGGCATCAATTACAGCAGCCTTGCCGTGTACGAAGTCCCTAATCTTCGTGCAAAAATCTACATGGCCACGACTCCCGAGGGCGCGTTGTACTTCGCCGATTATCCCGGCAGATACAGTCCCAGCGAACGAGTACAATTTGGTGAGCTCGCCAAAGTGATTCAAGTGGATGCAAGAGAATTCTACTCGAAATATGGCGAATTGCTGAAAAAACAAAAATTGGTTGATTGAGCCGCGCCTCGAAAAGATGCAACTTTGGCCTTGTCGGGAAATGACCGACAAGGCTTTTTTTGTGCCATTGGCCAAGCAAGGAAATCAGTTCAAATATACCGCCATTTCCTCCACGTCCCGAATTCGAACGTCAATATCGTCGAGCAGGGTGGTGGCCAAGGAAAGTCCCACATAATCAGCCTTGATGGGGAAAGATTTGTGCTTGCGGTCCACCAGCACGGCCACTTCCACTTTCTTCGGAATCACGCTCAACAAGGGCTGCACGGCATAAAAAATCGTGCGGCCAGTGTTCGCCACATCATCCACGATGATGACGGGCTTGCCGCGCAAGGCATCGGCGGGCATTTCGATGACCGGGTCGTATTCCACCGGGTTGGCAGGGTTGAGCCGGATGCGCGTGAGCGATATTTTCACGTTGCCGGGCGCGAGCGGCAGCAGCTCATCCACGAGGAATTGCGCAAACCCCACGCCGTTGTTGTTCAGCCCGGCGAGTATGATTTCGGGTTCGCCGAAGTTGCGCTCTAGGATTTCGATGGCGATGCGGCGAATTTTCTGGCGGATTTGACGAGCGGTGAGAATTTGCATTTCTAAAAAGGTTGCTGGTTTCTGCTCACTCGGATGAAGAACATCCGAGCTCCGAGTATCTGTTCGGACGGGGTTTCTAATTGTATATTTTTTTCCCTTGCAAAAGTCTTATCCTCTCACCGTATTTTTCGCCCGAAATCGAAAATTTATGTTTCAATCAATCCTTTTTCTCCTTGTGCTCGGCATCACTGGGTGGTTTGCTTGGCAAGGCTACCGCCGGGTGTGGCGCAACATCCAACTCGGCAAACCCGAAAAAATCGGCGGCCACGCAGGGCAACGTTGGCGCAATGTGCTGCTCGTGGCGTTTGGCCAGCAAAAGATGTTCAAAAACTGGCTGCCCGCCGTCATGCACCTATTTATCTATGTGGCTTTCGTCGTCACACAGGTGGAGCTGATTGAAATAATCGTGGACGGTGTTTTGGGCACACACCGATTTTTTGCGCCCCTGCTGGGTGTGTTTTACACCTTCGTCATCAGTTTGATAGAAATCTTGTCGGTGTTGGCGTTCGTCGCCACCGTCATTTTTTTGGCGAGAAGAAATCTGCTGCGGGTGCCGCGTTTCTGGAAGCCCGAAATGAAAGGCTGGCCTTCGCGCGACGCGAACCTGATTCTTTTGGGCGAAATCGTTCTCATCGTCGGCATCTTTTGCATGAACGGCGGCGACAAAGTGCTGCAAACGCGCGGGCTGGAACACTACCAGCCCACGGGCGCTTTTGCCGTGAGCAGTTGGCTTGGCCCAGCTTTGTTTGGGCATTTAAGCAATTCAGGGGTCATTTTTGTGGAGCGTTTTGGCTGGTGGCTGCACATCCTGACTGTGTTCGGCTTCTTGTGTTATTTGCCTTATTCAAAACACCTGCACATCCTCTTGGCTTTCCCCAACACTTGGTACGCCAAACTCACGCCCAAAGGCGAAATGGAAAATATGCCGGAAATCCAAAAAGAGGTGCGCATCATGATGGGGCTGGAGCAGCCCGATGGCAACACTCCCGCTGAACTCCCTGAATTTGGGGCCAACGACGTGTTTACGCTCAGCTGGCAAAACATTTTGCAAGCCTACTCCTGCACCGAATGCGGGCGCTGCACCGCTGCTTGCCCTGCCAACATCACCGGAAAAAAACTCTCGCCCCGCAAAGTGATGATGGACGTGCGCGACCGGGCGGAGGAAATTGGGAAGAAATTGGAAACGGAGAAATTGGAAATTGGAAATTACAACGACGGGAAATCCCTCTTCGACCGCATCACGCCAGAAGAAATCCACGCCTGCACGACTTGCAACGCCTGCGTGGAAGCCTGCCCGGTGCTCATCAACCCGTTGGACATCATCCTGAAAATGCGGCGGCACGAAATCCTGACCCAATCGGCAGGCCCCGCCGAGTGGCTGCCGATGTTCAACGCCATCGAAAACAACGGCGCAGCGTGGGCGATGAGTGAGGATAGGGAGGCGTGGAGGAAGTAACTCGGAGAAAGTACGATGTTTGCTTTTAGCCCACCATCGGTCCAAATTTTCAAACTTAAAAACCTTGAGCAATGGCGAAACTTTTAAACACAACCGGGGTGTCTTATAGCCGGAGCAAAATAGTTTTGAGCAGAAAGATTAGAAAAGATTGGGTTGTTCGTTCAAAACCACTTTGCGTTGACTATCAAATTACTTTCAATGTTGAAAAGCCTTTGAGTTATGACGCTTACAAATCTTGGAGCAAATTTGGCGACCCGAACTACGCAGAAAAATTTTGCCACTTTTCAGGCGAGTCGTCGAATGGTGAGACCAGCGTCGCTAAGCCTATCTTGAAAAAGAACTGGCAAAAAGCCAAATAGACTTTCGGGCTTTGACCTAAAAATTTGATAACCAATCTTATGATAGCATACACAATGGCCGAAATGGCCGCCGAAGGCCGCAGCCCCGAAATCCTCTTCTGGGTCGGCTGTGCAGGCTCCTTCGATGCCCGCGCCCAAAAAGTGACCCGCGCCCTCTGCGAAATACTCAACCACGCAGGGGTAGAATTCGCCATTCTCGGCAACGAGGAACGCTGCACCGGCGACCCCGCCCGCCGCGCCGGCAACGAGTTTTTGTTCCAGATGACGGCGGCCATGAACATCGAGACGCTGAACATGTACGGCGTGAAAAAAATCGTGACCGCCTGCCCGCATTGTTTCAATGTTTTGAAAAATGAGTACCCCGCGCTGGGCGGCCACTACGAAGTCGTGCACCACACGCAGTTGCTCAACGAATTGATTTCCAACGGAAAATTGAAACTCAAAGAAGGCGGCGACTTCAAAGGTCGGCGCATCACCTACCACGATTCTTGCTATTTGGGAAGGGCAAACGACGTGTACGAAGCCCCGCGTGCCCTGCTCGAAGCCCTCGACGTGGATTTGGTGGAAATGAAACGCTCGCGCAAAAACGGCCTTTGCTGCGGCGCGGGTGGCGCACAAATGTGGAAAGAGGACGAACCCGGCGACAAACGCATCAACATAGAGCGGGTGGAAGAGGCACTCGAAACCGACCCCACCGCTGTCGCTGCCAATTGCCCCTTTTGCCTCACCATGCTCCAAGACGGGCTAAAAGCAAAAGAAAAAAATGAACAAATCCCCGTTTACGACCTTTCAGAGATGGTACTGACACGGTTGGCTTGACGCGCTCTTTCAAGCGCGTCAACGACTCTTGTCGGCAATAGGCACCTTGCCATCGCACACAACACAAAATGACTACGACGACTTCCATATCGCTCACGCCTTCCCTCGCGCACCAAACCTCTTTCGCGCCCGAGTCGCGTGTTTGGGTCTATACCGCCCACCGCCCCCTGACGGACGAGGAGGCACTCGAGGCGCAGCAGGCTTTGGATGTGTTTGCCCGGCAGTGGACGGCGCACAATCAAGCCTTGCAAGCGCAAGCCGAAGTGTTTCAGAATCAATTCGTCATACTGATGGTGGATGAGACGCAAGCAGGTGCTAGCGGCTGCTCCATTGACAAATCCGTGCATTTTCTCGAAAGGCTGGGCCAAGAACTCGGCGTTGATTTTTTTGAAAGAATGCGATTTGCGTGGGTGGAAAATCACGACTTGAAATTTGCCAACCGCGACGAGTTGGCGGCACACGTCAGAAGTGCTCATATTTCTCAGGACACTTTGATGGTGAACACGCTGGCGCAGTCGAAACGGGAGTTGGAAGAAAAATGGCTCGTCCCGTACGGGAAAAGTTGGCACCGACGCTTGGTATAAGCGAAACTCAAACGCTCATTGTTATGAAAAGCTACGCTACCCTCACCGAAGCCCTCGACGACCTCAAACGCAGGGGTTACACCGCCGATTTTGACTTGCGCCCTCACTGCATCGAATGCGCAGCGGCACAACTCGAACTGCATCCCGACGATTTTGAAATCACGGAATTTTATCGCTTCGAGGGCGCTAACGACCCCGGCGACAGCAACGTGGTATATGCCGTCGCAGGAAAGAACGGGCTCAAAGGCGTGTTGGTGGACGCCTATGGGGCGTACTCCGATAGCCTCACGGCAGAGATGCTGGAAAAATTACGGATGCGGCACTGACGGGGTCTATGCCCTGATTCACCAAGGAGTTTCAGTAGTCCCTAACTCGTACAAGTATTTGGTCATGCCTGAAAGCACGCCCTCCATTTCGAGACCTCTACGCGACGAATACCCCGAGTGGTACGCCGAAGAAATCGAGCGAGTGCCCTACGACGATTTGCTCACCGGATTGGAAGATTCTTTCCAACAGACAATTCTTTTTTTGCGCGGCTTGAATGCGGAAAAACTTCTTTATCGCTACCTGCCCGAAAAATGGACCATCAAGGAAATATGGCAGCACGTCATTGACACGGAACGCGTTTTGTCGTACCGCGCCATGCGTTTTGCGCGTGGCGACAAGACCGTGTTGCAGGGGTTTGACCAAAATAAATATGCGGAAGTCAGCAAAGCCAATGCTCGCGATTGGGAAGATATTTTGCGGGAATATAGTGCCGTGCGAGAGTCATCCTTGATGCTATTTAGGAGTTTTGACGAGGAAATGTGGATGCGGCGTGGCACGGCGGGGCGTTCGGAGGCATCGGTACGCGCGGTCGGTTTTTTGATTCTGGGTCACGAGACACATCATGTGAAAATTATTCGAGAGCGGTATTTTTGAATTGATTTGTCGTAAAATAATTGGTTTGGGAAAAATGAGGGTCTCGCTGCACAATAGTGGCGAGACCCTCTCAATTTTTCAAAAACTCAATATCAACGATTCACCACCAACTTCCTTACGCCTATTTCAGCACCTGTGCGGAAACGCACGATGTACATCCCGTCGGGCAAGAGCGAGCAGTCGAGTGATATTTCGTATTGCCCTTCGCTGATTTGAGCGAGCAGGATTCGCCCGGTGGCATCCGTCACGCTGATTTCCAGCGTAGAGGCAGGAATTTGACTGAACAGCACGCGGGTCAGTCCGCCAGTTGGATTGGGCTGCATACGCACACCTTTAAGCCAAGCCGGTTCTTTTGTGCTCACGGTGTTGCCTACCACGATGCTTTCCTTCACAATTTCACAGCCGTTGGCATCAGTGACCACAACGGAATAAACGCCCTCAGAAAGCCCGCTTACGTCTTCGGAGTCGCTGAAATACGCGCCATCTTTCGTCCATTTGAACGTGTAGGGCGCGGTGCCTCCCGAAGCGGTGATGTCAATGGCTCCGACGCCTTGGCTGTTCACATCGTCGGCGATGGACACGACCTCGAGTGCTACCGGCTCGAATATCGTGACGGTGAAGGTGCAAGTGCCCACGTTGCCGCCATCATCCGTGTAAGAGTATGTCTGAGTGGTCGTGCCGATGGGGAAAACAGCGCCGCTTGGCAAGCCATTTTCCAACTTCCAAGTCCCGCCATTGCCGAGGCAGTTGTCCACCGCGACTGGTGCGCCATAGCTCACCAAGTTATCGTCGGCGCATCTGCTGAGATTGCTTGGGCAAGTCACGGTGGGGGCCGAATTGTCCACGATGGTCACAATGGCAGTGGCCGTGGAGGTCAAGCCGGATTGGTCGGTGACGGTGACGGTGACTTCATGTTGGCCCAACTGTGCACAGTTGAAGGTGTTGGGCGAAATGCTCGACGAGGCAACACCACAGTTGTCCGACACTTGAGCTGCCAATGCCGACAGGGTTACAGTAGCCAAACCGGAGGCGTTCAGCGGCAGGGTCGCGTTTTGTACTGCGACGGTAGGCGGCACATTGTCCAAGGCCACCAGCACGACGGTGGTGCTGGTGTTGCAGCCATTTTGGTCAACGACCGTCACGGTGTAGTTGCCTGCCACCAGATTGATGGCTGTGTTGGATGTTTGGCCATTATTCCAAGTAAACTCGTAAGGCATGGTGCCGCCATTGATGGAAACTGTGGCCGTGCCGGTGGCCTCGTTCGCGCAGGATGGATGGGTTGTTTCCACCGTCCAGTCAGAGAAAGGCTCTGGTTCGGACACAGTCGCTGATGCAAGCACTTGGCAGCCATTCACATCCGTCACGGAGACGGAGTATTCGCCGCCCGGCAGGTTGGAAACAGTGGCTGTGTTGCCGCCATTGCTCCAAAGATAGGTGAAGGGAGCCGTGCCGCCCGTGAGCGAAACGGTGACAGCGCCATTGTTGATGCCGGCGCAGGTCACGTTCGAGATGCTGGTCTGAACAGCGATGATGCAGTTGAAGGAATTGACCACCACTGTTTGTTCATCGGTACAGCCATTTTCGTCTGTCACCGTGACAGAGTAGCTGCCGGGAGCAAGTCCGCTAATGGATTGCGTGGTCGCATCGTTGCTCCATTGGTAGCTCACATCGCCTGTGCCGCCTGTTGGGTTGGCTGATGCGGTGCCATCATTGGCGCCAGCGGCTGATTCATGGGTTGCGGTGGCATTGGCTTCCAGCAAGGCTGGTTCGGTGATGTTGATGCTTAGCGATGCGGGGCAGTTGTTGTCGTCCACGAGGGTGACGGAATAGAGACCCGGTGCGAGATTGGAGACGGATGGCGAGGAAGCGCCGTTGCTCCAATCGTAGACGACTGGCTCTGCCGCGCCATTCAGCGAGACGGTGGCTGTGCCGTTGTTGGCGCCAAAACAGGTCGCATTGGTGGCGGAGATGCTGGCGGCCAAGGCACAGTTGAACGAGTTGACCGTCACCGTTTCCACGTCGGTGCAGCCATTGGCATCAGTGATGGTGACGGAATAGCTACCCGGCGCGAGGTCGGTGATGGTCTGTGTGGTTTGGCCATTGCTCCAGGCGTACTCATAAGCGGGGGAGCCACCTGTCGGGTTGGCGGTGGCTGTGCCGTCGTTCACTTCGTTGGCGCTTTGAGCAGTGGCACTGGCGTTGGCTTCCAGTGGGCTGGGTTGCGAAAGTACCACGGACGCGGAGGCCGTGCAATTTTCGCCATCGGTCACTGTCACGAAGTAAGTTCCGGCAGGCACGTTGTAAAGTGTGGCGCTGTTTGAGCCATTGCTCCAGTTGAAAGTGAAATTGCCATTGCCGCCGCCGTACACCACCGATGCTGAGCCGTTGGCGAGGCCGTGACAGGTGATGTTGCTTTGAGCGCCAATGTTGGCGGTCACGGATGCGCTTTGCGCCACATTGGTGGAAGCGGTGGAGGAGCATCCATTTTCAGTATTGGTCACCAGTAGGTTGTAAGCGCCTACTGCATCTACAATGGGCGTGAGGGTATTGCCGCCCGACACGATGTTGCCGTTTGAGGTGGTCCATTGATAGGTAAATTGCTGGCCTTGCGAGGAGCCTGCGCCGCTGAGTTGCACCTGTTGGGTGTTGCAGTTCAGATTGCCGGGCGTGGAAGCGGAAGCGGCTGGTGGGGTGTTGTTCAGAGCCACCGTTGCGTTGGCAGAGGAGGTGCAGCCATTGACTTGGCTGGTGGCCGTGAGGATGTATTGACCTGCCGCGTTGACGGTTGGGTTTTGCAGGCTGGAAGTGTAGCCATTGGGCCCTGTCCAAGCAAAAGTGGCGCTTGTGTCGGGCGATGCGCCGCTGAGCGTCACATTGTTCACGACACAAGTCAAGGTGCCGCCATTGGCCGATGCGCCGGGCGGCGCGGTGTTGGTGGTCACGGTGGCGATGGCGGTGTTGGTGCAGCCTGTATTATTGTCGGTGAGCACCAAATTGTAGGAGCCGGACACCGTCACCGTTGGGCTTTGTTCGGAGGATGAATAGCCGTTGGGGCCTGTCCAAGCAAACTGTGGGCTGTTGGCATTGGTGGTCGTTGTCAGCGTTGCGTTGTTGGTGGTGCAAGTGAGCACGCCATCGGACGTGGTGACAGCGGGCGGTGTGTTGTTGCCCACCACGAGCGTGGTATCGGTGCGAGAGCAGCCGTTAGCGGTGTTTGTCACTTTCAAGGTGTATGTTCCCACCGCATTCACGGTCGGTGTTAGGGTGTTGCCACCCGACACGATGTTGCCGCCATTGGAGGCCGTCCAGAGGTAAGTGATGTTTTGCCCTGCCGAGCCGCTGCCTTGCAGCACGGTGCTGGGTTGGGCGCAAGTGACCGCGCCTTGAGGCCCGGCATCTGCGTCGGGCAGGTTGATGGTGGCCGTGACGAGGGTGTTGGCGAAAGACACGCAGTTGGTGATGGTGCTGCGTACTTGCAACGAGTAGGTGCCTCCCGCATTCACGGTTGGGGTGAGGGTGTTGGCTCCTGACACGATGTTTCCGCCGCCCGATGCGGTCCATTGATACACGAATTCGTCGCCTTGGCTGGAGTTGGTCGCATCCAATTCGATGACGGGTTGCAGACAGGTGATGACTGGTGGGGGCGCGACACTTGCGGTCGGATACACCACGGGTGCCATATTGACCAGCAGGGTCTTCGTGCAGGTGTTTGCGTCTGTGACGGTCACGGTATAGTTGCCGGCTCCGCCTGTCACGGTCGGTCCGGCTTGCCCGTTGCTCCATGTGTAGGTATAATTGGACGACCAGCCTCCTACTCCTTCCACGGTGGTGGTGCCTGCGATGCCACATCCGACGGGCGTTTGGTTCACCATGACCAAGTCCAAAGGCTCTGTGGGGCCTTCTACTTCGATAGGGCCGGTTTCGCCGGGCCAGCCGTTGCTGGATGTGATGGAGCAGGAATAGGTGCCCGCCGGGATGTTGTTCAGGTCTTGAGTGGTAGCGCCATTCGACCATAGATAGGTGTAGGGCGGGTTGCCGCCGGAAGGCGTGATGTCAATGGAGCCAGTGTTGGTGCCGTAGCACTTGACAGACTTCACGTTATTAACGGTAACATCAACTATCAAAGGGGGGCAGGTGTTCTCACGGGCGGCCCACAAGCCTTCCATGCCTTGTTGGCCAACTTCATAGACCTTTTTGTTGGCTGGGCAAACCATGTAGATGGTGGGGTAATAGGCTACCGCGTATTGCGCCCGCACGGTGTGCGATTCCACAATGGGATAGGGAGTGCCGTCCACCCAGTTGCCTTGTGTGCCGCCTACGCAGCCTACGGGTCCATACAGACAAGCGGTATTGGTGTTGGCATCTCCTTCAATGAAAAAAACAAATGCCTCATTGGTGCCGTGAGGCCCGTATGTGTTCCACAAATTCGCCAAAGCATGGGTGTTGTGATAGTTCCAGCAAGGGCCACACCATGTGGCGGAGAAATCAATATATACCGTCTTGCCTTGGTCGAGCAGGTTGTAAAGATTCCAAGAATTGCCATTCAAGTCGGTGACGGTAAAATTGGGGGCAGTGCTGCCGGGAGGCAATTGCGAATAAGCAACCGACGAGCCAGCAAAACAGAGGGCGAGCAAGAGTAAGACTCTTTTCATAGGCGGTGAACAGGTTGTTAGATGTGTGAAAAATTGCGCAGCGAATGTAGAGAACCTTGCAAGTATTTTACCCTGTTCGAAAAATAATTCTCAACAGCGACGCGAAGGCGACAGAATTTGCTTTGCAAACCACTAAATTTGCTCTGATTTAATTTGACTTGTCCGCCGCGACAAGTCCATTTCTTTACAAAGCGACAAGACCATGAACAATCCTTGGCATCAAGTACCCATAGGCAAACGCGCCCCCGAAATAGTGACTGGCATCATCGAAATCCCGAAGGGTAGCCGCGCCAAATACGAACTGGACAAAGAGACTGGCATGCTACGCCTCGACCGCGTGCTGTATTCCTCCTTCTACTACCCTGCCAACTATGGCTTCATTCCGCAAACCTATTGCGACGACGGCGACCCGCTCGACATCCTGATTCTCTCCCAAATTGATTTTGTGCCCCTGTGCCTCGTGGAGGCACGCGTCATCGGTGTCATGCAAATGCTCGACAACGGGGAGGCCGACGATAAAATCATCGCCGTGGCCGCCCACGATGTGGCGGTCAATCATATCCGAAGCATGGACGAACTGCCGCCGCATTTCACCCTCGAACTCCGCCATTTTTTCGAGGAATACAAAAGGCTGGAGAAAAAAACGGTCGTGGTGGAAAACTTTCAAGACACGGCAAAAGCCCATCGAATCGTTCAGCAAAGCATAGAGGACTACGCCCGCAAGTTCAAATAGCGCGGGTTGGATAGCACCCACCCGGGTTGGGAATTGCCTCCGCAGCCCAACCTTCTCTGCAACCTTTTTTTCGCCGAAGGTGTCATTCACGCATTTGCGTGTTCGCTATTCGTTTGCCCAATTTATTCGCACATTATCACAATCCGTCCCGAGCTGTCGGGATTCTCCAGTTATCACATCGTGCTTGCGCACACACTTCCGTTTGCTTTGCTCACAATGAAAAAAACACTTCTGCTACTCGCGCTTTGCTGCGCATCGCTCGCTTCATTTTCACAAGTTGCCATCAGCGGCAAAGTCACCGACGAAAGCCAACAACCCCTCGGCTTTGCCACCATTGCCCTCGTAAATGCACAGGACTCGCAATTGGTCAAAGGCACCTTGTCCGACGCATCCGGCCTGTTTTCCATTGCCAACGTACCGCCCGGCCAATACCGCATGCTCAGCAACTTGGTCGGTTATGCCACCCAATACACCGAGCCATTCATCGTGCAGGCCGACAGCAAAAACGTGACCGCCGACATCACACTACGCCCCGCCGAGAATATGTTGGGAGAGGCAGTAGTGGTGGCCAAGCGCCCCTTGTTCGAGCAAAAGCCTGACCGCCTCATCATGAACGTAAGCGATAGCCCGGTGGCAAGCGGTGGCTCCGCCCTCGAAATGTTGCAGAAAATGCCCGGCGTGTTGGTCGTGCAAGACCGCGTCACATTGGCCGGAAATGCGAACGTGCAAATCTGGATTGACGGCAAACCTTCCCAATATGCCGATATGAACGCGGTGCTGCGCGACCTGCCCGGCGACCAGATTGACCGCATCGAACTCATCACGCAGCCCGGCGCGCAATTCGACGCGGCGGGCGGCTCCATCATCAACATCATCTTAAAACGAAACGCCAACCTCGGATTCAATGGCACCGCTGCCCTCACCACAGGCGGCAGCATCTATGACCAGACCGACGCGAACACCGACGACCGCGCCTATTATCGCGTCAACCCCTCCTTGTCGCTCAATTATCGCAAGGGGCAGTGGAACCTTTTCGGCTCCTACAGCTACTTGCACCGCACCTCCTTCTCGGTCATCAACGTCAAGCGTTTCATCGGAGAGGAAGTGTACGCGCAGCGCAACTACAACCCTTCCACTTGGGAAGTGCACAACTACCGTTTTGGCGCCGATTTTTTTGCCACCCCCAAAACAACCATAGGGGTGTTGTTGCGCGGCTTCGACCGCACGGGCGACAGCCGCGCCAACAACGTGACCGATGTGTTCAATCAAGACCAAAGCCAACTCATCGGCTCTTTCACCACGCTGAACGACACTCGCTCCGCTCGAAGCAATTTCTTCGGTAACGCCAACGTGCGCCACGAGTTCGATACTAAAACAGGCCACGCGCTCAACCTCGATTTCGATTACAGCCAATACCAAATCAACAACGTGAGCCGGCTCAACATTTTCCAAAACGAGCTCGGCAGCCCTGAATCCCGCTCCGAACAACTGCTCGACCAACCCATCCAAATATATGTGGGCAAGGTGGACTACTCCCTCCCGCTCGACTCGACCTTCAAGGCCGACATCGGCGCCAAATCGAGTTTCGCCACCATTGACAACGACCTCAAATTCCTGCGCGGCAGCACCATCGACCCCGGCCAGTCCAACGATTTTCTCTACAAGGAAAACATCAACGCAAGCTATCTGAATTTGTCGAAAAAACTCGCCCGCTTCGACTTGAACGCCGGAATTCGCGCGGAACAAACCATCATTTCAGGCGAAACCGCTGGCGAGACCGTGCTCGACCGCAACTACTTGCAGTGGTTCCCCAGTGCCAGCGTCCTCTACAAGTTTGGGCCACATTTTGGCCTCCAGTCTTCATACAGCCGCAGGGTCAATCGCCCCGGCTTTCAGCAGCAAAATCCCTTTGCGTTCTTCATTGACTCGCTCACCTTCCAACAAGGCAACCCAACCCTACGCCCCGAAATCAGCAACAATGCCCAACTCGCACTTACTTACGACAATCAGCCCTTCATCCGCATTTCCCACTCAAAAACCGATGACGTCATCATCAACAACGCCCCGCGACTCGAAGGCACAAAGACGTTCACCACTGCCGCCAATTTGGCGACATACAATCGTTGGGCCTTTGAACTAAATTTCCCCATCAAATACAAAAAACTGATTGACGGGTTTGGCGGAAACCAGTTCATCCTCAACGCTTACGATGCCGAATATCTGGACACGCGATTCCAGCGAAGCAAATGGAACTGGCTGGCCTACTGGCAAGTGAACGTGAACTTGCCCTCCGAATTCAAAGTCGAGCTCGGCGGCTGGTACATGACCAAGTTCTTGGACGAATTCTTCGACATCGGTGCCATGGGCGGGCTGAATTTGGGGGTGTCGAAGACCTTCTGGGACAAACGCGGCAGACTCTCCCTTTCTCTCAGCGACATTCTCTACACCCAATTCTCCAACGTCTATGTGAACTATGCCAATATCGAAGTGGATTTTTTGCAGCGCAACGATACGCGCAATGCCCGCCTGACGTTCAGTTACCGATTTGGCAACACCGACCTCAAGGGCGCTCGCCGGCGCGACACGAGCTCCGACACCGAGACATCAAGGGTGAAGGTCGAATAAAGGAACATCCGCTCCGCTCGAAAAAAGGTGCTCAGGTACTTGTCAGCCCCCCATTTGCAAAAGACCTTCAATTTTGAATCGCTCAGTATGGAGAACCTAACAAGACGACTTGCCGAGGTGGAGCAAATGGCTCGCGCCTCGAAACTGCGGCGACTGGTGTCGCATCCCTTCAAATATCTTTTCGGCGTGGGATTCAGGAACCTCGTTTACCCTTTCACCCAGAAAGGCATCTTGGTGAGGGCGAGGACGTTCTTTGGCAGGGATATGCACGTTGCTTTGCCTGCTGGCACCGACATCTACCTGACCGGCGGGAAATCGCACGACTCCGAAATTCGACTGGCCAAGTTCATCATTGACCAATTGTCATCTGGCGACACCTTCGTGGACGTAGGGGCGCATTTTGGGTATTTTTCGCTTTTGGCCTCCAAATTAGTGGGAAGCAACGGGCGCGTTTTTTCGTTCGAGGCTTCAAAAAACAATTTCGCCGTCCTGCGCCAAAACACGCAGCTTAGCGACAATATCCGTTGCTTTCACAAAGCAGTGTCCGACACAAGCGAACCCATTCAGTTTTTTGAATTCCCAGTCTTGTTTTCTGAATACAACACGCTCGATGCAACCCAATTTGAAAACGAAAAATGGTTTGCAAAACATAAACCCGAAAGAAACATCGTGGAAGCACTAACTTTGGACGAGTTTGTGGAAAACGAGCAATTGCAGCCCAAAATCGTGAAAATTGACGTGGAAGGAGCGGAATACCGGGTGCTGCAAGGCATGAAAAAATGGCTCGACACCAATCGCGACGGCTTCATCGTGATGGAATATCTAAGCCCTGAAAGGCACAACACGCAACACAAAAAAGCCGCAGAGTGGATGCGACAGATAGGTTATGGAACCTTTTTGCTCGATAAAGATGGCCAGTTGGAAAAGGTGGAAGATTTGGACAATCATTTGCGGCTTCAAAACGCCGAGTCCGACAATCTGATTTTCAAAAAAACAAACTGATACCCTCATGGCACATTCATTACCCAAAACAATCGGCCTCATGGCCATGCTCTTATGCTGTGGCCTGTTCGGTAGCTGCACAAAAGAAGAACTCAGCGGCTACACAGGGCCGGGCAAGCGCCCCGTGTATGTGCCGTTTTCTGCCCTCGATGACATCAAGAACTTGCCGCCCCAGCCGATTGGCCTCACAGGGACGATTTTTCTGCGCGACACGCTCTTTTTCATGTTGGAGCAGCGAAAAGGCATCCATGTGTTCAACATCAAAGACTCCTCGAACACCGTCAACCTGACGTTCATCCAGATTCCCGCCGTCACCGATTTCACCATCACGGGCAACCGGCTCTACGCGGATAGCTGGCGAGACCTGCTCACCATTGACATCAGCAATTTGCTCGATGCCCGACTGCTCACCCGACAGCCGGATGTGTTTTCCCCCGTCCTCTATCCGCTACTCTACAACGGGCATTTCGAGTGCGTGGACGAATCACGGGGCGCGATAGTGGATTGGGTTGACGCCAATTTGGAAAATGCCCTCTGCCGCACGGTCAACTAAACCAAATGGACGAGACCCCGCGCCCCTTTTCCGCGCATCACATTGTCAGGTTTTTTTTGACACGCTCAGTTTTTACGACGAGTCAAGGTTTCATTTCTCCTGTTGCAATGCTTCAATCGTGCTCGACGGCAGTTGGGCGATGTCGAGAATCATCAGCCCGTCGAGGCAGTCGGCAAAGTTTGGGTCCACGTTGAAGGCGATGAATTTCGCGTTCTGGCGCAGATACTGCCGGAACAGCACAGGCACCTTGAAATGAGCGGGCTCTATGGTTTCCACGAGGCTTTCGAGCGCATCGAACTCGCCGCGCAGCTGTTCCGCCAAAAGACGAGTATCCACCGATTTGATGTTGGCCCTGAAGGGCTTGCGCGGCTCCACCAGCGCGGCAAGTTTTTTATCGAAAAAGAAGCGCCGCACAAACTCCACGATAATCGCTTTGGAAGCGTCAGAATAGTCCTTGCTGATGCTGACGGGGCCGTAGAGGTAGCGATATTGAGGGTTGGCCAGCAAAAAATGCAGGATGCCCTTCCAGAGCAAAAAAAGCGGCAGCCGATGCTTTTGGTATTCCGGCGTGACGTAGGAGCGCCCCAGCTCCACGGCATCTTGCAAGATGGGATAAAACCCTTTTTTTATTTTGAACAAGCTATTGATATAGAAGCCGTTGACCCCGAATCGGCGAAAAATGAGGTCGCCCTGCCCCAATCGGTATCCCCCTGCGATTTTCCGCTCCGTGCGGTCCCAAATCAACAGCTGCAAATAATAGAGGTCGTATTCGTCAAGGTCGCGCGGCTTGCCCGTGCCCTCGCCAGCGGCGCGAAAAGTGAGCTCGCGCAGTCGAGCAACTTCGAATATGGTGTTGGGCAAGGCGGTGAACGGCGCGACGAACACATCGAACTGGCCGCGCGAGGTGATTTTGCAGGCTGGTGGCAATGCCTCGATTTCGGCGGCGACCATATCAGGATTGACAGGCGCTGCAATCGGCTGCTGGCGCTCCGATTTTTCTTGCGCGAAGAGTTCGGGGCTGACATCGAAGGCTGAGCCGAGCGAAAAGATTTTTGCCTGCAAAAACTTGCCCCACAAGCGCGTCTTTGAAAACGAGGCAATGTCGTCGGGCGTGATGGCATTGCCCACCCTGACATTGATGCGCACGGGCTCGGTGGTGAACTGGTAAGGCAGGCCGGGAATGGCCTTGCGCAAGTAGCCACCCGGCAGATGGTCGGCCTGCAAGTGGATGGGGATGATGGTTTGTTGCGCCTTGCGGAGTTGTTTGAGAATTTGCTGGCGCAAAAGATTTTTTCCAAAATGGCTCAGCGGGTTGTCGGAGAAGTCAATCGGCAAGGCAACCGCTTCACCTTTTTTGACCGACTTGACGATTTTTTTAAAAAAATTCACCTGCAATAACCGGTCGGTCAACTTGCTTCGCAAAGGGCGTATCGCTATGGCTTTCAGCGCCTTGGGCGGCGGGGTAGGGTAGGGGTACACGATTTTCACCGTCTCGGCGTGCTCGCCCAAGAGTGCCAGCATCACCCACTCGTCAAGCCCTGGCAAAAGCTGATTGCAAACGAACACGGCGCCCCGATTTCTGGTCAACAACTTGCGGTCGTACTCATCGAGGTCGAGCGTGACTTTGGCGCGGGCGAGCTTGGACTGGGCGAGGCGCGATAAATCGGTGTTCATAATTTTACGATTAGACTGTTAACATTGTTATCGCATCTCAAGCACCAAATGCACCAACCCATCCACGATGAACTGCACCCCAATGGCAATGACGATGAAACCCATGATGCGGGCAATGGCATTGAGGCCACCCGCGCCAAACACCCGGAACAGGAAAGGCGCCACGCGCAAACACACCCACACCAACACCGTGACGGCCAGTATCGCCGACAAAATCATGGAACGCTCGCTCCACTCCGGGTGCTGGCTGAACTGCGTGATGAGATATGAAATGCTGCCCGGCCCCGACAACAACGGCATGGCGAGCGGCGAAAAAGCAATGTCGGTGCGTTCCTCTGCCTGTTTTTCCGCTTCTTTGTCGTAGCCGCGCCTGCGAGTGAAGCGCCCCGACATGAGGCCAAAACCGCTGATGAGCAGCGTCATGCCGCCAGCGATGCGCAGCGAGTGCACAGTGAGGCCGAAGAAACTGAGAATATAGCTGCCTGCCAGAAAAAAACTGACCAGAATCAGCAAGAAATAAAGGCTGGTCATCAGCGCGATTTTGTTGCGTTCGGGGCGCGGTCGGTCGCCTGTCATGGCGACGTAAACAGGGATGGCGCCGGGCGGGTCCACAATGGAAAAGAGCGAGAAGAGCGTGGCGAGGAAAAATTCCATGTTGCAGTGTCAATAAGGGCAAATGTAAGGAGCAGCCGGATAACGCGCCAAGATTCCATTTTTCCGACACACACTCTTTTTTCTCAATTCCTTTTATCGGCATATTTTCGCCGAACGATTTCGCGTTTTTTCACTGTTAAAATTTACAAAAAATAATCAATGAGCGAATAGCCGCCAGTCAGGGCGGCGTTCGTTTGCCAATCGAAATCCCAACTTTCATGTCAAAAATCAATTTCAACATGAACCTTCGCAAAGGTATCTCCTCCTTCCTGCTCGCGCTGTTCGCACTCGCGCTGCAAGCACAACAAACCACCGTCTATACCGAAGCCAATCTCGCCTATCATCGCGGCGTGGATTTTTTCAACCAACACATCTACGGGCTGGCCCAAAAAGAATTCAAAACCGCCATGACGCTGCTCCGCCCCGTGAATGAGCCGGAATGGAGGTTCCTCAAAACCGAAGCCGAGCTCTATCACGCCAAATGCGCCGTCCGCCTCGACCAGCCAGAGGCCGAGAAGCTCGCGCTTGATTTCCTGCGAGCACACTCGCCCTCGCCAGAGGCCAGCCAAGCCGCCCTCGAAATCGGCGACTACTACTTCAACCAAAAAGAATACGACAAAGCCATCACTTACTACGAAATGGCACCCGGCGGTAGCGGCAGCGTCCGCGATGAAGTAGAATTCAAAAAAGGGTACAGCTACTTCATCACCAAGCGATTCCCGCAGGCCAAGGCAGAGTTTGCCCGCTTGAAGGAAAACACCGGAAGCGAATGGTACTATCCCGCCAACTACTACTCTGGCTGCTGTTCGTTTTTTGAAGGCCGCTACGACGAGGCGCTCCGCTCGTTCCAGCGTTGCGAAAAAAGCGACAAATACAAAGCAGTGGTGCCTTACTACATCGTGCAGATTTACGCCAACAAGAAGCAGTACGACCAAGTGATTTCCTACGGCGCTTCCAGAGCGCAAGACCCCAACTCAAAAAATCGCGCGGAAATCAACCTGCTCGTCGGGCAAGCCTACTACGAGCAAGGCGACTACAAAAAAGCCTTGCCCTATCTCGAATACGGCGTGGTGAACTCCCCCGACCTCCGACATTCGGACTACTACCAACTCGGCTACGCCCAATATCGGAGCGGCTACTACAAAGAGGCCATCCAGAACTTTGAACAGCTTAACAAGCAAGACAGCTTGCTGGGGCAAAACGCCTACTACCACCTCGGCGACTGCTACCTGCGCACCGGCAACAAGTTCAACGCCCGCACCGCTTTCGGGCAAGCAGCCAACCTCAACTACGACAAAGCCCTGCGAGAAGACGCGCTCATCAACTACGCCAAACTGTGCTACGAACTCAAATTCGACCGCGATGCCATTGACGCATTGCAACAGTTTCAGCCCGCCTCCCGATACTACGAGGAGGCACAAAACCTGATGAGCCAAGTGCTGCTCAATACCCGCGACTACGACCGCGCCGTAGGCATTTTGGAAAATGTGAAAACCCGCACGCCGCGCGTCAACGCGGCGTATCAAATCGTCACCTACAATCGCGGGGTGCAGCTCTACCAGAATGGTCAAAAAGACGAAGCGCGTCGCTATTTCAACAAATCGCTCGACACGCCCGTGGACAAGCGCCTCTCCACCTTGGCCTCATTCTGGATGGGCGCCATCGCCAACGAGAGCGAAGAGTGGAACATCAGCAAACAACACATCGCCACCTTCATCGGCAACGCCAAAAACTACAACGACCTGCCTGAAGAGAGCAGCCTGTTCATGGGTCACTATATTCAAGGTTACAATCACCTCAAACTCAACGACCACAAAATGGCGCTTGCCAACTTCAAGGCCGCCGTGGATGGTTTCAAGAAAAACATCAGCAGAATCCAATCGGAGAAAATCACAAAAGGCGTGTTGGGCGATGCGGTGCTGCGCGCGGGCGACTGCCACTTCAAAAACAAACAGTACCCCGACGCGCTGGCTTACTACAACGAAGCAGTCAGCAAAAAATACGAAGGTTTTGAATACGCTTTTTATCAAAAAGCCATCATTCGCGGGCTGCAAGGCAGTTTGGTGGACAAAGCAGTGGCCCTCGAAAACCTCGCCAACCAGTACCCCAACAGCACCTATGCCGACGATGCCCTCTTCGAGCTGGGCAACACATATCTCGAAATGAACAGGCTCAGCGAGGCCACCGTGCCGCTGCGCAAACTCATCTCGGACTACCGCGGGCGCTCGCCCCTCATCATTCAAGCCTATATGCAGCTGGGGCTTATCTCATTCCGTCAAGGCAAATATGACGTGGCTGCCGATTACTACAAACAAGTGTTCGCCAACAACCCCGACGCGGCAGAGGCAAGAGAGGCACAAGTCGCCCTCAAAGAAACCTACGACGAATGGGGCCGACCCAACGACTACATCACCTTCATGAACACGGTGCCCGGCTACAAAATCAGCCAAGGCCAGCAGGACAGCATCGTGTTCCAGTCTGCCGAATACCAATTCCAAAACCGCCGCTACAAACAAGCCATTGACGGCTTCACCAATTACCTAAATCAATTCTCCAATCGCCCCAACGCTATCGCAGCGCACTATTATCGGGCAGAAAGCTATGCCTCCGACGAAATCAAGCAATACAGCTTGGCGCTTACCGACTATGCCGCCGTGGTGGGGCGTGGTCCGAGCAAATGGTACGCCCGCTCCGCCGAACGAGCCGCCATACTTGCGCTGCGCGTAGAGAAAAAACCCGGGCAAGCCCTTGAGTTTGCTCGCAAATGGGAAGAATCCGCACCCAACGACAACGCTCGCTTCCAAGCCCAGCTCATCGCGCTCGAAGCCGCCTACAAAAGCGGCAACAACACGGTGGCCGTCAGCGAATACGCCAACAAAGTAAATACCTCGCCGCAAGCAGCCTCCGAACATTTGGCCCTGTCCAATTTCTATCTCGGAAAATTGGCTTTCGACCGGCAAGAATACGCACGAGCCTATCCGCTACTCGAATCCGCCGCCGAGAACACCACCTCCGAAATCATGGCTGAGGCTTATCACCACTTGGGGCAAATCCTCTACCGCCAGCGCAAATACGCCGAAGCCGAAGAACTCATCACTGGCAGAGCCAACAAAAACAGCGCAGGCTACGACGACTGGATTGCACGCAACCTCATCCTGCTCGCCGACGTGTACAACGACCAAGGCGACAAAAGCAGCGCCTCAGCCGCGCTCGAAGCCGTGCTCGAAAACTACAAGGGCGGCGATGCAGGCATCATGAACACCGCTCGCCAGAAGTACAACCAAATCAACTCGAACACAACCCCTTCGCCGCAGCCCAACAGCTCGCAGCCCAAAGGCAGCAATTTCCTCGAAATGGAAGGCGGCGAATAATGCGCAACACGAGGGCCGCCAGTTTGAAAATAGGTTATCAGCATATTCCATTTTCGCTGCTCCAAAATGACGCGCCCCAAACCCTCAAACCCTCAAACCCTCAAACCTTCAAACCTATTCAACTACTTGTCACCATGTCACTCAATCATAAATCAATTTTCACCGCCATCGCACTGCTCGCCCTCAGTCACGTAGTCATTGCTCAAAAGGACAAAGTGACTGGCAGCGTGGACATCTACAAGGATTTCGACGCGCATCTGTTGGAATCCAACAAAATCAACCTCACCCCAACCCTGCCGCCCATTGACACCACCACCCAAAAGCAGGACTACATAGTGCCCGCCCGCCCGCTCTCGCTCTCATACCCCACGCCCAAACTGCGCCCCATCGCCATGAAATCTGGCAAAAAGGACGACACCTTCAATGGCTACGCAAAAGCCGGCGCAGGCATACCCAAGCAATTCTGGGGCGAGTTGGGCTATTTTTTTAGCGCGGAGGATAAGTTCGATGGCAAGGCGTGGTTCCGTCATCACAGTTTGAACAACAGCGACAACCGCGAAAACCAGCGTTTCTTCAACAATGATTTCTTGCTCAACGGCAACGTTTATCTGAGTCAGAACCTCGCCGTGGAAGGCAACGTGGGGTATAGCTACGACCGCATTCACTTTTACGGCTACAACTCCGACACGCTTTCTTTTTCGGAGGAGCGCACCCGGCAAGATGTCAAGATACTCGACCTCGGAGGCCGCCTTTTCAACAAGGAGCGCAGCGATATGGACTTGAATTTCCACATCGCGCCAAAGTTTTATTTGCTCAACGACTATTACGCCAACAAGGAAACAGGTCTTGCATTGGACATGGGTGCCACCAAGTGGTTTGCCGAAAAGCACCCACTCACATTCAACATCCGCACCGACAACACGACCTTCGAGGACACGGTGAAGCAAAAACTCAACAACATTTACCTCCAACCGTCTTTCACGTTTCATTCCGACATCATTCGCATAAAGGTCGGGGGCAACTTTGCCAGCAACCGCGACGAGTTCACTATTTTCCCCGACGCCGAGCTCACCTTGCGCCTCATTGGCAACGGCATTCAAATTTTCGGTGGCGCGGGCGGGGATTTGCGCAAAAACACCTATCGCACCATGTTGGATTACAACCCGTTCAACCAAGTGCGCGGCGTGACGCTTCGCAACACCGAATATCGCAACTACTATGCAGGGGCAAAAGGCGACCTCGGTTTCCTCGAATACTCCGGCCAGTTCACCTATGCCGAAGCCAAAGACTTGGCATTGTTCCAGACCAAATTCACCCCCGAAGGCATCACACGTTTTCAGGTAGTGTACGATGATGCCACCATCACCAACGTGCAGGGCACCGTGAAACTCAACCTCTTCAAGCAATCACTTGCGCTCATCGGCACCTTGAGCCAGAACCTCACCTTCGAGCCAGCAAACGAAAGCAAAACGTGGGGGCTTCCCCAGACCGAGTGGAATTTCAACGGCGTGGTCTCCGTGCTTGATGGCAAAGCCGAGGTGCGCGGCGGACTCTATATCGCCGATGGTATATGGTTCAAAGACATTGAGGGCGTGTCGCGTCAGGGCGATGTCTTGCTCGACCTCAACGCGGGAGGCAATTTCTATTTCTCAAAAAACATCGGCGCGTTTGTCAACGTGAACAACATACTCAACAACAAGCGCGAACGCTGGTACAATTACCCGATGGTCGGCCTCAACTTTTTGGTGGGCTTGACGGCACGGTTCTGATTTCGGTTGAGGCTGTCTCACAAGTTTAAATTTCGACAGGATTGACAAGATTTGCAGGTTTTTTCCCAAAAATAAAGGCGCTAATCCTGTAAATCTTGTCAATCCTGCCAACAACTAGCGCTTGTGAGACAGCCTCATCAGCTCACAAAGAGCCCCTACTAGTTTTCCTCCAGCTGTTTCAAATTCTCTTTCAAATAGTCCAAGTACTTGCCGAACGCTTTTCGATTGAGCCAGACGGTCATCCAAGCGCCCAATGCGCCGATGAGCAAACCCGTGACGAGCATGGTGGCCAACAACCACGGGCGCTCCCAGATAAACAAAAAACTGCCCTCTTCCTCGATGATGGCAAACGAAAAGCCCAACATGGCTGCGATGGGCGTGAAAACACCCCCGATGATGTTTTCCCGACGGACGATGCCGTGCAGTTGCTCGTGATAGAAATGCAGCACTTCCTTCAAATTGCCCGACATTAGGCCTACCTGTTTTCTCATGCGCAGATAAGGCGGCAACACCAGCCATAAATTTAACAGCCCGAACAGCAGCATGGCGGCGATGAGGAGCATTATTTCGCGGTTGCCATCAATGGCGATGACTGCCCAGACTCCGTAGAGCAAAATGAACCCGACAATAAACCACACTTTGTAGAGCACCTTGCGCGTCATTTCCGCCATCATGTT
Source organism: Saprospiraceae bacterium (assembly GCA_026129545.1). Classification (NCBI taxonomy): domain Bacteria; kingdom Pseudomonadati; phylum Bacteroidota; class Saprospiria; order Saprospirales; family Saprospiraceae; species Saprospiraceae bacterium. Next base: position 46,095 of record JAHCHX010000002.1, on the reverse strand, counting down.
CTGCGAGGTGGGCGAAAAAGGGCGCTCCGACGGAGGTGCCTCGTCCAGTTCTGTCCGCCAGTTTTTCTCGCTGATTTCGCGCCAAAGTTTATCGAGTTCTTCCATGATTATTGCTGTTTTAGGCGATTTTCCAATACGGTTTTGATGCGATGCAATTTCACGGCGACGTGATTTTTGGTCAGTCCAGTGATGTCGGCAATGGACTCGTTGTCGTAGCCATCCAGATGCAGCGAGATGAGCGCACGGTCGGCCTCCGGCAATTGGCGAATGGCTTGGTAGAGCAGTTCGGCTTGCGGGCTGAGCGGTTCTGGCGATTCTGCCGACAATTGAGCGGCGGCGCCAATTTCGGTGGTAGCGACGCGGCGCAGCGACTTGCGGCGAAAGGTGAGCGCCGTGTTGAGCGCCACCCGATAGAGCCAAGTGCTGAACGCCGCGGCACCGCGAAAACTCGGGTACGCCCGCCAAGCCTCATACATCATTTCCTGATGCAGGTCGCGGCGGTCTTCCGGGTCGTCCACATAGAGGCGGATGATTTTGTGCAAGATGCCTGCGTGTGTGCGCAAAAGTTGAGTAAACTCTGGTTGTTTTGCTTCGCCCATAGTGGTCAGATGCCTGTGTTCTGGCCTTGTTTGAAAGTGTGTTTGTTAGTATCGGTGGGCATTGAAAAAATTACAGGACGCTACACATTGCAAGCGGCATTGGGGTTCGGGTAATTGTCTGATTGGTCCTCGTCGGTGTCGTCGAGGCACGCAAAATCTTTTTCCAGCAATAATTTGAGTGAAATACCGGGCGCTACTTCCACCTCATTGTCAAAGCCCACCCGCTCCTCACCGTACCAGTGCTTGGCCGCCTCAGCGGGCATGAACAACGTGATGGCACCACCTTCGAAGGCAGCCTGTAGGCCGCTGATGCCTTCTCGCGCCTTAAGCGCGTAGGCAAACCGTTGGCTCTCATCGGGGCCAAACCACGTCTCCTCCATGAGCTGCCCTGTTTCTGCCAAGGTCTTCACCTCCGTTTGGGTAAGTCGGTAGCGAACAAAATTGCCTTTAATCCTGATTTTCATGACAAAATTTAGATGGTTTGACTAGTTTGAAATGCTCCCTTTGAATAGTCTGAGGGTTTGCCCGGCCAAGCGCGGCGGAGGGAGTGTTCAGCAAAACGCAGCAAACCTTCCCAGATTTTTTCCATTTACACAACGGATTAAATTATTGGAAACCAAAACTCTGTGCCTCCGTACCTCTGTGTTTTCTTATTGCCCCATTCGGGATGACACCATTTTCTGAACACGCTCTCACATCCCCCTTCCAAATTCTCAACTCACCAACTCGCCTCCCGCATACACATTGAACCTATTGTCGCGCAAAAAGCCGATAAGCGTGATACCAAACGATTCGGCGGTCTCCACTGCCAAGCTGGAAGGTGCGCCCACTGCGCACACCACTTGCATCCCTGCCATCGCCGCTTTTTGCAGCAGCTCGAAGCTCGCCCGCCCACTCAGCAATAAAATGTGATGGTCGAGCGGCATGATGCTTTGCCCCAAGTAGTGGCCTATGAGTTTGTCCAGCGCATTGTGCCGGCCCACGTCCTCCCGGATAGCCAGCAGATTCCCCTCCGGGTCGAACAAGGCCGAGGCGTGAAGCCCACCAGTCGCATCAAAGGTACGCTGGGCTTGGCGCAAGGTATCGGGCAAAGAATAGACAATATCGGGGCGAATCTCCCAATGCCGTTTCTCCGATACGGTTGCGCAGTTTGCGGTGGTTTTCACTGCCTCGATAGAGGTCTTGCCACACACGCCACAGCTCGAAGTCGTGTAGAAATGGCGCTCCAATTTGCCCGGCTCAAAATGTAGTTCGGACCGTAGCACCACTGTCAGGATATTGCTGAATGGCTGCGCGTGCACGCCGACGATGTCGGAAGCTTCTCGCACAATGCCTTCCGTGAACAGGAATCCCCTTGCCAAATCTTCGTCCGCTCCGGGAGTGCGCATGGTGACGGAAAGGCTTTTAGTGGAGCGTTCGACGGCAGGGCCGTATTCGAGACGAATTTCCAAAGGCTCTTCCACTGCGAGCACATCGGGTTGCTCCGAAGCGTCAGCTCCGTTGAACTTTCTGATAGAAACCGTTTTGACAGCCTGATATGACATGTTTTATGCTCAAGAACTCGATGGCGTGTCTGCGCTTCTCAGGTTTTCGGGAAAAAGAGGCTGCGCCAGACACACATCCGAATGCCCAAAAATACGCGCAAAGACTGATTTCCCTGTTGCCTTCATGCCAATAGCCACGGCCCTGCCGTCGCTTCGTGAATGCTGCTAAGCTGTTCAGCATATACACTGGCTCATAACTGCTGAGAGCAGACCGTTCGTCAGCCCAGCACGGGGATTTGCTCGTCCTTCACTCTTTGCGCATACATGGCTTGTAGTTCATCCTCATAAAAAAACTTGTCGGAGAAAGCGGGTTTCAGGTCATCCAGCCAAGTGGCTTTTTCGTCGTATTGGGCAAAGAACGGACGCGCCACCCAATCAGGGTTGCGCCCTTGCAAAAAGCGCATGGCGAACACCTTTTGAGCGCCTACCTCTGCCACGCCCAATATCTGCACTTTGCCCGGCGTGGCCGACATGCTTGGCCCGCGCACCGTGCGACAAAGGCCACTCACGCGCTGGTAGGCATTGCGGAATATATCCCATGCTCTCACCAGCGGCACCTCGAAGTAGTGTTTGGCTCCCGTGTCGCGGGCGACGAACATGTAGTAGGGAATGCAGTTTTGGTTCACCTGCTCGCGCCACATTTCTGCCCATGCCAGCGGGTTGTCGTTGATGTGGCGCAGCAGTGGCGACTGGGTTCGAATCTGAAGCCCGGTGCGGCGCAAGCGGCGGATGGCTTTTTGCACGGCGGGGGTCCTCAGCTCGTTGGGGTGGTTGAAGTGCGCCATGAATGCCAGGTTGATGCCGCTTTTCACCACTTGTTCAAAGAGTTGGAGGTACTTGTCGGCCTCTTCGTCGTCAATGAATTTGTAAGGCCAAAAGCCGAGCGATTTGGTGCCGATGCGAATGGATTGGATGTTGGTCTTGTTGTTTTTGTCCAAAAAAGGCTCGATGTACTGGCGAAACACGTCGAATTTCATAATCATCGGGTCGCCTCCTGTAAAGAGAATATCAGTGGCCTCTTGGTGCTGTTCGAGGTACTTGACCAAAAGCTCCGTCTCGCGCATGGCGAATTTGATTTCGTTCATGCCCACGAATTGCGGCCATCGAAAGCAAAAAGTGCAATAGCTGTGGCAAGTCTGACCCGAGCTGGGGAAAAACAGCACCGTCTCGCGGTATTTGTGCTGCACCCCCATCAGTTTCACCCCATCAATTTCCGGCACGTTCAATTCCACTTGCCCTGCCGGATGCGGGTTGAGTTGTAGCCTGATTCCGTGAGCCGTGTCGCGGATTGCGTTGCGGTCGTCGGTTTGCCGCATGGTCTGCGCCATTTCCGCAAAATGTTCGGGGCGCAGCATTTGCTTGTTGGGGAAGACAAGATTGAAAATAGGGTCTTCGTAGTAATTGTCCCAATCAATCAATTCGTCGATCACATAGTTGTTGACTTTAAATGGGAGCACATGGCCTACAATTTCGATGGCACGCCGCTCCGATTCGGAGAGGCGCTCTATCTGAGGGATGTTGCGAAAATTGTTCAACGCATAGGCTTTGTAGGTTGGCTTCGTTTCGGAAATTACTAGCATAGCGATAGTTATTTTTAGAAAAACAAAAAATGCGTAGAGCGTGCAGCTGACGTGGCGGAGACATCAGGCTACCGATGCAAAAGGTGTAGGGGAAAGCGGCACAAAAAGCCGCGGCGCGAAAAATGCCCATCCCGAGGCTTTGGGACGAATGGTGGCAAGATGCGAAAAAATCAGGAAGTGACAGCCTTTTCTGACAGTCACAAAATGTCAAACGCTCAATTGGACTCGAAGTTCAGCCATTGCAGCAGCGAAAAATGCAGGATATGCCGCGTCACCTTGTTGCCAGAGGCAGGGTTGATGTGATGATTCATGTAGCCAAGTTCGAGGCGGGTTTGTTTTTCGTTGAAAATGCCGAGCGCGATGAGCAGTCGGTTTTGGTCAAAAACATTCGAGTTGATGTCGTCGGAAGCAAAATTGAGAAACACCTCATTCTGCAAAGCCAGATAGGGGGCCGCTCTGGGCGGCTGTTTTTTCCCCAACGGAAGCACGGCGCGGTTGAAATAGCGAAAGCGATGGCCTTTGCGATAGTCGTCGGATTCGGGTGCCAGATTTTCCACGAAACGCTGTTCCAAGCGGAAGCGGTGCGTCATGGTGGCTTGGCCTATGGGTTGGTTGTAGAGCAATTGTTGCCAGACGCGGTGCTCCGTGAAATAGTCGAAGGCATTGGGGCTGTATGTGGTGACGTAGGCATAGCCGAGCGTGGCCAAAAGCGCGGGTTTCGCGTAGAAGTGAACACCGGCGCGCAGCAACGACTGATTGGCGCGCGCCACTTTGTCGTCGGTGCGAAACTGGGCATCGAAGTGCATACCCCAGCGCTGGCTGAATTTATAGGTGCCAAAATAAGTGAACCAATTGTTGTAATTGCTTGGGGCGGGGGCTTGTGCGAGAATGTTGCTGGAACAAAAAACAACGGCGAGGAAAAGGAGTGTTTGATGCTTCATGGGGCAAAGATAGCCAAACCGATTGTGGAAGAATGTCAACCGCTCGTCTCAATCCCATAGTGGTTCGGCAAAAAAAGCGATTTTGCGCCCCAATTTCAATTTGACATGATTCAAGTATTCCTCAAACCCGGCAAAGAAGTTCCGGTCTTGCGTTTTCATCCTTGGGTGTTCTCCGGCGCCATTGCCCGTGTGGAAGGCGCTCCTGCGGATGGCGACATTGCCGAAGTGTTCAGTCATCGCGGCCATTTGCTCGGCGTGGGGCATTTTCATCACGGCAGCATCGCTGTCCGGCTGTTGAGCTTTGGCGCGGCGGATGTGGACAACGCTGATTTTTGGGTGGAAAAGTTGCGGCAGGCGCTGCGCGTCAGGAAGGTGCAGCCACTTGGGGATGCTTACCGTCTTGTCCACGGCGAGGGCGACTTTCTCTCTGGCCTTGTCGTGGATGTGTATGGCCGCGCCGTTGTGTTGCAATGCCACAGCATCGGGATGCACCGCCAACGCCACCTTATTGCCGCTGCGCTGCGGCAGGTTTTTGGAGAACAACTCCAAACTATTTATGACAAGAGCGCCGACACTTTGCCGCCAAAATATGCAGAGGAACAATCCAATGGCTTGCTCTGGTCAGCGGAAAACCAACCAGAAGGTTGGGCGGTCATAGAAGAAAACGGCGTTCGTTTCAAAGTGGATTGGGAATCGGGGCAAAAGACGGGGTTCTTTCTCGACCAGCGCGACAACCGCCACTTGCTGTCCCAGTATGCTTCTGGCAAAACCGTGTTGAATGCTTTTTGCTACACGGGCGGCTTTTCCTGCTATGCCCTCAAAGCAGGCGCGACGCTCGTTCATTCGGTGGATATTTCGGCCAAAGCCATTCAACTGACCGAGGAAAACGTCGCCTTGAACGCGCCAGTGTCCGGCAGTCACGAAGGCTTCACCGACGATGTGCTGCGTTTTTTGAAAAATACCGATATGCGCTACCATCTGATGGTGGTGGACCCACCTGCTTACGCCAAAAGTCTCGACAAGCGCCACAACGCGGTGCAAGGCTACAAACGCCTCAATGTGGAAGCCATCAAAAGGGTAGCGCCGGGTGGGTTGCTCTTCACTTTTTCCTGCTCACAAGTGGTGGATAGGGAGTTGTTTTACCACACCATAGTGGCGGCAGCTATGGAGGTGGGCCGGCCCGTGCGGGTATTGCATCACCTGACGCAAGGAGCTGACCACCCGGTGAGCTTGTTTCACCCGGAGGGAGCCTATTTGAAAGGACTGGCACTCTACGTCGAATGAATTATCTGAAACGCTCGGCTACGACCAACTCCTTCGAACCAGGTGTGTGCACATAGAAGCCTTCGCCACTTTTTGCGCCAAGTTTTCCGGCAGTCACCATGTTCACGAGCAACGGGCAAGGGGCATACTTGGGGTTGCCAAAACCATCGTGCAACACGCGAAGTATGGATAGGCACACATCCAGCCCAATAAAGTCGGCCAACTGTAGCGGCCCCATCGGGTGCGCCATGCCTAGCTTCATCACCGTGTCTATCTCCTCCACGCCGCTCACACCCTCATAAAGCGTGTAGATGGCCTCGTTGAGCATGGGCATCAGGATGCGATTGGCGACAAAACCTGGGTAGTCGTTCACTTCGACGGGGTCCTTGCCGAGCTGGCGAGAGAGCGTCATGATTTGCTCGCATACCGCATTGGAAGTGGCGTAGCCTCGAATCACCTCCACCAATTTCATCACGGGAACGGGGTTCATGAAGTGCATCCCGATGACTTGGGTTGGGCGCTTGGTGACGGCTGCAATTTGGGTGATGCTAATGCTGGAAGTATTGGTGGCAAGCACCGCGCCGGGTGGCGCGAAGGCATCCAAGTCGCCAAAGATTTTGAGTTTGAGGGCGATGTTTTCTGTGGCTGCTTCCACCACGAGGTCGGCATTGGAGACCCCATTTTTCAAGTCCGTCATGGGGTGGATGCGTCGGAGCGTGGCGGCTTTGTCTTCTTCGCTCAATGCACCTTTTTTGATTTGGCGGTCGAGGTTGGCGCCGATAGTGGCCAACGCTTTGTCGAGCGCGACGGAAGCCACGTCCACAAGGGTTACTTCAAAGCCACTTTGGGCAAAAACGTGGGCAATGCCGTTGCCCATCGTGCCACCTCCGATTACAGTAACGTTTTTCATATTGGCACAAAGGTAAACGAAGGTGTCAACATCGCAGAATGTCGAGAAGGTCAAAAAAACTGGGTCACCCCAGTTCTGGCAATGAGAAAACACAGAGACACGGAGGCACAGAGTCTTGGTTTTCGATAATTTGGTCTGTTGTGTAAATGGAAAACGCAAGTGAGAGTTTGACACACTTTTCGAGAGTGTCCATCCCCAGTTCTGGCAATGAGAAAACACAGAGACACGGAGGCACAGAGTCTTGGTTTTCGATAATTTGGTCTGTTGTGTAAATGGAAAACGCAAGTGAGAGTTTGACACACTTTTCTGAACATTCCCGACAAAGCCCCAAACTCCGTCCGCTCCGCTTGGCCGGACACGCCTTCAAACCTCCAAGCCTTCAAATCCCCAAACCCTCAATCCACCACTATCTTCACGCTCTCCTGTTTTTTCCTGCCTGCCACGAGGTCAATCGTCTGTTCATGGATGCCGTCAAAAATGGAAATCATGGCCGTGTTGGGTTCGGCTTTGCCAAAATCGTCGGCATAGACGGTGAGATAATGCACCTTGCCGGGAGGCAGCTGAATTTCAAACTCTTGCGGCTGGAGGCGCAAATAGAGCCTGTCTATCACTTTTTTGTCATTGAGATACACGGACACAATGTCGCCGTCCTCTATTTGGCTGTCCCATAGTTTCAGCTTAATCGTTCGGTTTTTCACCTTAAGCATTTCGTTCACCTCCACGGCACGGCCACCGATGGAGTCTGGTTTGGCCACTTCCGTCACTGCCGGTGGCGGGGCAGGCGGTTTGGGCAAAGGCTTTGGGGGGGCCGGTTTGGTGTCGGGCTTTTTGGCGAGCGGCTTGGGGTCTTCGTCGCAGGGCAACTTAGCCGAGCCTCCAAAACGAATGCTGAACCCCGGCCCGGCGGAGGTGACGTTGCTCACCAGAATCACATACTTTTCCTTTTCCACCACTTTGAGCGGCGCGAGCCAAGCATTGTCGAGCGTGTCGGCGCAGCCTGCGTCTTCGCTGGTGTCGGTCTCGCCGAAGCGCAGTCCTGTCTCGCCCATGCAAGGGCTGGTGAAGGCTTCTTCCGGTGGAGCGCCAGCAGCCATGCAGCGCACAATTTGCTTGTTGTCGCAATCGCCGTTGTCCGGCAGCTTGAACACCACGAAATCAATGTCGTCGGTCAAGCGGTGTGGCGTGATGGCGAAGGTGAGTGTGCCACTTTTGGCCACTTCAAATTTTATCCAAGTCGAGTTTTGTTCGGCATTGCCAAAGTTGACGCTGTTCATGAAACACGCGATAAAATCAGCCTCCGTGTTGTCCAGCCCCTCGCCACCGGCGCGGTCAATGTGATAGACTTGTTTTTTGCAAATATCCATCGCCGAGGAGCAGTCAGCGTTCGCTTGCGCCGAGGCAAAGGCGGCAGACGACAGGCAGCCGATGATAAGGGCAACAATTCGTGTCATGGTAGATGTTTTGTGGTCAGTTACGCTTCGTTACAAGTGATTGATAATGTTGTTTGGGGGGCAATCGTAAATCGTCAATCGAACCAATCGTAAATGGTCAATCGCCTCCCCTAAACGAGTATCGGGCGCAAAAGTGTTTAAAAATGGTGCAGAAAATTGCCAAAAGTCTTGCAAAGCACCCTCACTCTGACGGGAGCGTTTTAGGTTTGCGCCAGTTTTTTATTTTTAACACAACATCGCCATGACGTACTTCAGCAAAAAAATTGCATTGGCCTGCATCCTGTGGCTTGGGCTGACCAATAGCTGGGCGCAAACGCCTGCCTTCCCCTATCCCATTCAAAAAGAAGCCGTTGCCGATAGCGCGATGGTGGTGACGGCCCATCCACTCGCCACCCAAGTCGGCCTTGAAACGCTGCGCAAAGGCGGCAACGCCGTGGATGCGGCCGTGGCCGTCCAGTTTGCGCTCGCGGTGGTATATCCACAAGCTGGCAACATCGGCGGCGGCGGATTTCTTGTTTACAGGAGTAAAGAAGGACAAACCGCCGTGCTCGACTATCGCGAAAAGGCGCCAGCCGCTGCCACCGAAAAAATGTATCTCGATTCAGCCGGGAATGTGTTGACCAACAAAAGCCGCTTTGGGATGCTCGCTGCCGGGGTGCCTGGCACAGTGGACGGAATGTGGGAGGCACACAAAAAACTCGGTCGCCTGCCTTGGGGCGAGCTCGTCACCCCCGCTATCGAACTGGCTGAAAAAGGGTTTCAAATCACCGAGCGGGAAGCGGGGTCACTCAACAGCGAGCGGTTCAATTTTATTCGCCAAAACACCTTCACGCCCGCTTTCGTGAAAATGGAAATGTGGCAGGCGGGCGATTGGCTTATTCAAAAAGAGCTGGCTCAGACGCTGGCTCGCATAGCGGGCTTCGGGCGAGAGGGCTTCTACGGAAGTGGCACCGCCAAACTCATTGTGGAAGAAATGGGGAAAAACGGCGGCCTCATCACCTACCAAGATTTGCAGAACTACCGCAGCGTGTGGCGCACCCCGCTCGAATTCGACCATAAGGATTTGCACATCATCACTATGCCGCCGCCCAGTAGCGGAGGCATCCTGCTGCAACAAATGCTTGGCATGACAAGCAATTTCCCACTAAAAGACTACGGGATGCACTCCACTGCCGCTGTCCATTTGATGGCAGAAGTCGAGCGCAGAGCGTATGCCGACCGAGCCATGCACATCGGCGACCCTGATTTCTGGAAAGTACCGATGAAGCGACTGACAGACCCAGCCTACCTGAAATCGCGCATGGCAGATTTTCAGACCGACAAAGCGACACCCAGCAAAAAAGTGGCAGCAGTGGACATCAAGGAAAGCGAGGAAACGACGCATTATTCCATCGTGGACGCAGCTGGCAACGCGGTGGCAGTGACCACCACCCTCAACGACAGCTACGGCAGCCGCACCGTGGTGGCGGGCGCAGGCTTCATCCTCAACAATGAAATGGACGATTTCAGCGCCAAACCCGGCACCCCCAACCTCTACGGAGCCATTGGTGGCGCGGCCAATGCCATCGCGCCCGAAAAACGACCGCTCAGCAGCATGACCCCCGTCATCGCCACAAAAGGCGGCAAAATCTGGCTTGTGCTCGGTTCGCCCGGCGGCACGACCATCCCCAACACGGTTTTTCAAGTGTTGGTCAACCTGACGGAATTTGGCCGCTCCTTGCCAGAAGCCGTGCAAGCCAAAAGATTCCATCATCAGTGGCAGCCCGACAAAATTCAGATAGAAGAAGGCGCGCTCTCCGAAACGGTCATCGAGCAACTGACGGGAATGGGCCACACGGTGGAGCCGCGCGGCCCCATGGGGCGCGTGGAGGCCATCGTACGACTGCCCAATGGGCGTTGGCAGGGTGTGGCGGATGGACGGGGCGACGATTCGGCGGCGGGATATTGAGTGTTTTTCTGATGAAACTGTGCGCCATTCAGTGCCAATCAAGGGTCGAAGATGCCCCGGAGAGGCAAAAATGTTGGTAGAAATCAGTTGCACCCATCCATCCGCCCCGCTGGCGCTTGAATCGTATTGCCCTCAAAGCGGTCATGCCGCACCTACGCAATTGCTCGTTGATGTTTGGTCATGCCGCCCATCACCATTTTCATGATTCTGACCTTGCCCCAACGCGGCACCGTTCGCAGCGAGCCAACCAAGAACTTTGTCAAAAAACCGGGCAGGACGGTGGATTTTCGGCCCAACGCCCTGAGAATCGGCACCCCGACCTGTTCCGGCTTCAGCGACACATCCATTTTTAGATTGGCACGCTCGCCAAAGCCACTCGCTACCGGGCCGGGAGCCGCTGCCAGCACATCCACGCCCATGGGCTTCAGCTCGACCGAGAGGGCCTCCGCCAAGGATTGCACATAAGCCTTGGTGGCGGCATAACTCGCCGCGTAAGGCACCCCTTGAAAGCCCACCAGCGAACTCATCAAAATGATGCCCCCGCGCCTTTGACGAACAAATACGTTGCTGAAATGATGCGTGAGCGACAGAATGGCCTCGCAATTGACCCGCAGCATATTGATTTCCTCCTCCAAAGAAGATTCGACGAACAAACCCGACGTGCCAAAACCTGCCGAGCCAACAAAAAGACCCACATCCATGTTTTTCGCGGCCTCCACGATGGCGCTTACCCCCGCTGGCGTGGAGGCATCCGACGCTACCAAGCGAGTCTGGATGCCGTGTTTGCGGTGAAAGTCGTGCGCAATTGCTCGCAGTGTTTCTTCCCTTCTCGCATGAAGGAGCAGGTGAATACCCGCCGAAGCCAATTGTCCCGCGATTTCGAGACCAATGCCTGAAGATGCGCCCGTGACCACCGCCCATGGCCCGTACCGCTTTTTCAACCGTGTTTTTTCCGATGCCGATAGTTTCATAATCGCTTCAAAAGATAATGACGAAATGTTCGGCAAATCTCAGGGCATAGGAGCGGCTATGACGATAACAAATGTTTACACTTTCTTGCGAGCAGCCTTTTTCAGGCGGCTCAAATGAACAGGCGTGATGCCCAAATAAGAAGCAATCATGTGCTGCGGAACGCGATTGTGGATATTGGGAAACAAATCGGCGATGGAGTCGTAGCGTTCCTTTGGGCTGCGGATGTACGAGTTCTTGATGCGGCTATCATGATACACGAAGTAGTATTCTGCCACCAAGCGGCCCAAGCGGTCGCCCTGTTGAAGATGCTCGTAGCCCCATGCGATGGCAGCGCGTGGCATCACGACGGCTTGTGTTTCTTCGAGGGCTTCCAACGCATAGTAAGAGGGCGTTTGCAGGATAAAACTCGAATAGTCGGCAATGAATTGATTTTCCATGCCGAAATGAATGGTGTGTTCGGTGCCGCTTTGGTCCACTATGAGCACCCGAATAATGCCCCGGTTGATGAAGAAAATCTCCTGGGGCGTTGAAAATGGCTTGCTTAGAAGTTCGTGCTTTTTAAAGGTTTTTACAGCGCAAAAACCGAGCAGTTCGTCCAATTCAGCTTCTGTGGCCGAAATCATCTGACCGATGACCCGACGTATAGGCTCCATGTCTGCCATGCTTGCCGTGTTTGTTTTTTCCTAAAATATGCGAACGAGGGGTTGGGCTTATTTTGTGTCCGATGCTTAAACACTTATTCAGGCGGTGATTTCTGATTTCAAATCACCGCCTGAATGGCACCCGTATTCAGCATTTTACCTCAATCCTTTGAATCGCGTAAAAATACGAATCGTGCCAAAAGTGTTCCCTCGCCCTTCCCTCGTTACATCAACCATTTTTTCGCATAAAGCAACCAAGCAAACGACCCAATCCATCCCAGTAGGATGATTTGCAAAAAGCCGTCGCGCAACAGTGCCCGTGTGGGCGACTCGGTCTTGTTGTACACCATCGTCAGCTGCAAATAGCGCAGAATGCCGATGACAACGAAAAAAGCGGTGAAATAAATCTTGTCGGAACCGATGCGTCCGGTCACTTCCGGCGAAAAGCAATACATCAGGTAGGCCACAATGGCGACGGTGGAACAAACCACCATGCTCACATCCAGAAATGGCAGATTGTAGCCCTCCAATGCCTTGCGAAACGTGTGGCCCTTCGTCTCCACCAGATATTCGCCGCGCCGCTTGGCCAACCCCAGAATCAGTGCCAGCAAAAACGTCAGCACGATGAGCCATTGCGACACTTCCACGCCCGTGACGGCACCGCCCGCGAAAACCCGCAACAAAAACCCCAAACCAATGAGCGATATGTCAATGATGGCGATGTGCTTCAGCGAAAAAGAATAAAACACATTGACCACAAAATAGAGTAGCCCGAAAAGCAGCATCTCGCGGCTCAAATAGGCCGCCAACCCGGTGCCGCCCAATAGCAAGGCCAGCAAAATGAAAATGCCCTGTCGGGTGCTAAGGTCGCCACTGGCGATGGGGCGGCGGCGCTTGTCCGGGTGGTTGCGGTCTTGCGGGGCATCCACCAAGTCGTTGAGCACATACACCGCCGAGGCGATGAGGCAAAAAGCCACGAAACCCAGAAGCGCGTTGCGCAAAATATCCGGCTCGGTCAGCCGTGCCGCAAAAAACGCCGGAATAAACAGGAACAGATTTTTGACCCAATGCTCCGGTCGAATGAGCGCCAGAATGTGACGAGGAGACATGGCGGCAAAGGTAGCCAAATGCCTTTCAATCCCCCTGCACCACGAATGCCTGCGGGAAACTTCCCTCCGCACGGAGCGCAATCGCCACTTCGTTGGCTGTTTTTGGGTCGTCGAAATCGCCAAGCAGCACGCGCACAATGCCCTGTTCGGGCAGTGGCTCTGCGATGATTTTGCCAAAAGCACGGGCCGCGCCATAACGTGGCGCTGCGGCATTGAAGTCAGAAAGGACTTCAAGATGGACACGATAGGCACGAGGCTTTGCGGAGGGTTTGGAGGGGGCGGCATCTCCCAAGTTGAGCGTGCTGCCCGACTCGTCTTTGGCCACCAAACGCGCTACTCGGTCGAGCAATACCACCACATCGTGGTCGTCAGGCAGCACTTTCACTACTCCTGTTTTGTAGCCTTCCCGGTTGACTTCCAGCATATATCGAGCGTCGGGCAACAAGGCGAACTGGAAGCTCCCGTTGGCAGAAGGGCGTACTTCCAGCAACCGTTGCTCGCCGTTGGCATCCAATTGATAGAGCGCGACCAAGCTGCCCCCGACGGGCTGGTTGGTGCCGCGCTCCAAGACACTGCCATTCAATACGATAGGCGGCTCTTTCGGGAAAAATTCAAAAATATCCTCGTCGCGGGTGCTGGTCTTGAACGTGCCAAAAAGACGATTCGACACAAAATATCCTCCATTCCCGCTTTTTTTCAAGGTAAAAAAGAAATCATCAGCGGGTGAGTTCACGGGCAGGCCTGCGTTTTCGGGCTTCGACCATTTGCCCGCCGAGCGCACACTTTTGAACACGTCAAGTCCGCCAAGCGAGACGTGGCTGTTGCTGCTGAACCACAGCGTCTGTGTGGTCGGGTCGAAAAATGGTGTCACCTCGTCGCCTGCCGCGTTCACGGTGTTGCCGAGGTTTTGGGGAAATGAAAAATCAAGGTCGTCCGAGTCGAGGGTTCGCTCGCACACATACAAGTCAAGTCCCCCGAACCCGCCTTCGCGGTCGCTGGCAAAAAACAACAACTCGCGGCCCCGCTCCTGTGTCACGAAAGGCTGTGTCGTCGTGTGGTTGGGCAGGTTGATATAGTCGCGCAGGCGTTCGGGTTCGCTCCATGCGCCATCGGGGTTGCGACGCAGCATGAAGATGTTGCAGCGGGTGCGCAGGCCATTGCCGCCGCGTTCCTCTGCCGAAGGCTCGTCGCACTGGGTGCAATAGAACCGCTGGCCGTCGGGCGAGAAAGTGCCGCTGCCAAAACGCGCTGCCACAGATTCCGGCAGCCCCGTGGCGGGTGTGGGCAATTGCCATGCCCCTGCCTTGCGCTGGGAGCGCATGAACTGCACCCGACCTTGCGAGAGCGTGGAGAAATAGAGCAGGTCGTCGGAAAAGGCCACCGGGGCGAACTCGTTTTCGATGCTGTTCACCCCTTTCGGCAGAATTTTCACCTCCGCAGGCAACACCAGCAAGGCAGGTTGTTGTGCCATTTCGAGCGCCATTTCGCAGCCTTTCACCTCGTTCATCACCACGCTGACGATTTGCGCCTTGCGGGCACCTTTATAGCGGCGGGCGAACTCTTTGAACGCTTCCACCGCTTCGGTGTGGCGGTTGCTTTGCTTGAGCGCGCGGGCGTAGCGCAGCCCGGCAAGTTCGGAGCGTTCGTATTCTTGTTTCGACTCCGCGTAGAGCGCGGCGGCGCGGCGATAGTCGCGCACCCGGTAGTAGGCTTCGGCGGCTTTGTAAAGCATCACCGGGTTGTCGCCATTGAGCCGGGCGGCTTGCTCATATTGAGCGGCTGCTTCCCCTATTTTTCCCGCCAAAATCAATTCGTCGGCCAACAACGAGACAGGCGTGGATTCTTGTGCCAAGAGGCAGGAGGAAACGAGCATAAGTAACAATGCTCCAAGACGTAGTGACTTCTTCATTCGTATTCGACTTTTAGGTTGAAAGGGAAAACAAACCATCAAGGAGGGGGGAGTGGGGATTATGATGCGCGAACCAAGCGTTCGACCACAAGCGGAAAATGCCGGTGTTCGAGTTGCTGCACTTTTCGGGCGATGTCTTCGGGGGTGTCTTCCGGGCGCACCGGGCATCTGGCCTGAAAAACGATATCGCCTTCGTCATAGTGTTCGTTGACATAGTGAATTGTGATGCCAGTCTCGGTTTCGCCGTCGGCTTTCACCGCTTCGTGAACGTGTCTGCCAAACATCCCTTTCCCACCGTATTTTGGCAACAAGGCCGGGTGTATGTTCACCATTTTCTTATCAAAAGATTGTACCAAATACGAGGGTATCAACCACAGAAAACCCGCGAGCACGATGAACCCTATGTCATGTTGTTTCAAAATGCCGAGCAAATCCTCCGTTTCGTAAAACATCTTTCGAGCGACCACTTGGGTCGGAATATCATGTGCGCGCGCGATGTCCAAAACGCCCGCATCTTTTTTGTTTGAGACAACCAACGCCACCCGCACGTCGGGCGAATTTTTGAAATGCTCGATGATTTTTCGGGCGTTCGAGCCAGAGCCAGAGGCGAATATGGCAAGATGAGTCATTCGGAAAGTCATTTAAAGTCATTGAGGTCATTGAGGTCATTGAAAGTCATCGAGGTCATTTAGGTCATTGAGGGTCATTGAGGTTGTTTTCAACAAATCCTCAAATCAACAAATCCACAATCGTAAACACTCCAAAAATTAGGCTCGCCACGCCGTTGGTGGTGAAAAACGCCATGTTGACGCGGCTCAGGTCGTTTGGTTTCACAAGCAAGTGCTGATAAAGCAATAACCCCAAAAAAATGGTAGTGCCGCTCCAAAGCAGCCAGCCCGTTTCCGGCACTGCCGAGTGCAGCCGATTGCTCGCGTACACCATGAGCGCCGCCGTGCCAAGGTGCATCCATTCGGAGATGCGGAGCGCGCGTTTTTTCCCGAAAAAAGAAGGCATCGAATATAGCCTCTGCGACTTGTCGAACTCCTCATCCTGCAACGCATAAATCACGTCGAAGCCTGCCACCCACAGCAGCACCGCCAACCCGTACAGCACTGGAATCCAATCGAATCGCCCCGTGACGGCCAAATAGGCCCCCACTGGCGCAAGCGACAGCCCTAGCCCCAACACCAAGTGGCACAGCCAAGTAAAACGCTTGGTGTAACTATAGCCCAGCACCACCGCAAGCGCCACTGGCGACAGGAGAAAGCACAACAAATTGATGAACCAAGTGGTGGCGACAAACAAAAGGCAATTTGCAATGACAAACCCAAGCGCCGCTTTGGGCGAAATGACACCCGCCGGGATTTCGCGGACTTTCGTGCGTGGGTTTTCAGCGTCAATGTCGCGGTCGAGGTAGCGATTGAAAGCCATGGCCGCGCTGCGGGCGAAAATCATGCAGAGTATCACCAGCGCGAGTTTTAGCCAGTTGATGCCCTCGCTTTGCTGCGAAACAGCGATAAAAAAGCCCGTCAGTGCGAAAGGCATCGCAAAAATGGTGTGAGAAAACTTGACAAGCGAAAGGTAATTTTTCATGGTTGCGCAAATATCCGAAGGTAAAACTCCATTTGCCAAACACAGTTTTCGACATTGCTTCCATTTTGCCTTGTGAAAGTTGCGATTACGAAACCTGCAAAGGTTTCGTAATCGTGTTCGTAAACCAATTTTCTACTTTTGCGCCCGAAACAAATTCAACCATCGTAATGGGCAAAATACACGCGGCCATCACTGGCGTACACGGCTGGGTACCTGAGACCAAACTCACCAATGCCGACCTCGAAAAAATGGTGGACACCAACGACGAATGGATAGTCTCTCGCACAGGCATCCGCGAACGTCGCATCTTGAAAACTCCCGGCTGGGCTACCAGCGATATGTGCGCCGAAGCGGTGAAGGGACTGCTCGAAAAAACGGGCACCAAACCCGGCGAAATAGACCTGCTCATCGTCGCCACCGTCACGGGCGACATGGTGTTTCCCGACACGGCCAATACCGTCTGCGACAAAGTCGGCGCAAAAAACGCTTTTGGATACGACATCAACGCGGCGTGTTCAGGGTTTTTGTTTGCCTTGGCCACAGCTTCCCAATTCGTTCAGAATGAAACGTATAGCAAAGTTGTGGTCGTCGGAGCCGATATGATGTCGTCCATCATTGATTACACCGACCGAAACACTTGCGTCATCTTTGGCGATGGCGCTGCGGCAGTGCTGCTCGAACCTCGCAAGGATGGCAACGGCATCATTGACTTCCTGCTGCGCGGCGATGGCTCGGGGCGCGAGTTGTTGCACATGAAGGCTGGTGGTTCGCTCCGCCCAGCCACTGTGGAGACGGTGATGGCCCGCGAACACTTCGCATGGCAGGATGGCAAGCGCGTATTTGTGCAAGCGGTGAAAGGCATGACGGGGGCTTGCGAAGAGGTCATCCGCCGCAACAAAATGACCACCGACGACGTGCAGTGGGTGGTTCCGCATCAAGCCAATATGCGCATCATCACCTCTGTGGCCGAACACTTGCACTTCCCGATGGAGCGCGTGATGGTGAACATCGAAAAATACGGCAACACCACCGCCGCCACGCTCCCGCTTTGCCTCTGGGAATATGAAGACCGCCTGAAAAAAGGCGACAACGTGATACTGACCGCTTTCGGCGGGGGATTTACTTGGGGGGCGTTGTATTTGAGGTGGGCGTATTGAGTAGTTGAACAAGATTAAACCGCAGAGGCGCAGAGATGCAAATTTGTCACCCTGTAAGTAACTACTCTGCGTCTCCGCGCCTCTGCGGTGAATCCATAAATCTTGGCTCGGTACTTACACCACAACAAACTTCCTCCCGTGCACGTCCACCACGTCTTTGCTATTGGGCAAGTAGGCCTTTGTTTGCAGAAACTCGAAGGAGTCGCCTTTCGACAGGCTTTTCAACTGAACGGCCATTTCGTCGGTGAGGGCGTTGGACTGATTCGTCAATGTGCTTGTTTTGCCGCTTTTCGTGACGCTTAGGGTAAACTGAAAAATCCGCGAGCCTTTCGCGCAGCCCTCCACCTTTACTTCGGTATTGCTTTCAATTTCCTTACGGGTGATGTCGCCGCCGAATTTTCCGGCAAAAACGACATAAGCGCCGCCGTAATCAGCCTCGATGGCGGCTGCCGGAGTGGTGGCTGGAACGGATTTGCTGGACAGGAAGCCGGCTGGCAACAGCATCAGGAGGGTCAGGTACATCAAATGCACTGCTTTGTTTTTCATGACTAAAAAGTTTTGGTGAACTGAATTTTTTACAAAAGTGTCCCCGTGTCTTAGCCTGAAAAACGGAAAGTGTCGCAACTGCCGCCCCCCGATGACCGACAACCTGATTTTTGCGGTGGATGGCGTTGGGCGACTGTTTTCGTCGTTGGGCTACCTGAGTTTGGTTTCCCCGCCACGCCGAGGTGTTTTCCCCCGCCACACCCGCATGAGGTATTCAGCACATACTCCTACCTCACCAACACCCTCGCCGCTTCCGAAAGATGCTCCCGCAACGAATTGGGGAGCAATTCGTCCTTGTCGAACTGCCTTATGCTTACTCTTTCGGCTGCTGCAACCTTCTCTGCCTTTTAGCCTCTGCGATTTGCTGTTTGAAATTCCCGCCGGTCACGACCTTGTCGCCCGTGCGTTTCTCGAAGGCCAGCAGTGCATCGCCCGCGGCGCTTCCGCCTTCGATGGCCGCGTCCTTGTTTTCATCAAAACCCTGCGCATCTCGCTTGACCGCTTCTTGTTTGGTTTGTTCCTCGCCCAACATGGTAAAAATCAGTTCTAGATTTGTCATGTGGTCACGCAGATTTTCCCGCTGCAATCCTTTGACTTTCATGTAATCGGAAGGTGTCAGACCGAAGGTTGCTTTGGAAATCTCCGCTGTGAGGATGGAGTATTCGCGCCCCTCCTGAACGCCTCTGACTTTCCATTCATCGGTGAGTTGCCCGCGAATAGCGATGGCTTGCAGGCGGGTTTCAATCCATTTTTCGTCGTAGCCCAAGTCGCGGTAATACTGCCGCGCCCGTTCGGCGGCCAGTTCCGGGTTTTCGATTTCTTGAACGCGCTCGTAGCCGACTTGGGCCAGCCAGCGTTTGAACGGTTCTGCCTTCGGCGATGGGATGGACTGGATGATACGAAAAATGCCTTCGGTGTTGGCGCAGTCCGTTACTCGCATTTTGCCGTCTGGCGCAAGCAATTTCAAACCGTTACAATTTGTAACGGTTTCATCTGCGCCTTCATCTTTCAGTCGTTTTTTGAGCACTCTCCAATAAACCGCAGGATTTGTGCTCTCCGTGAGCACTTTGATGACATCTACTACAGCAAACCACCATTCTTCGTTGTGCCAGACCCGGCGGATTTGTTTTTCCTGAAAAACGACGATTTTGTTTTGTTCCTCGCTCATTATGGTTTGTCCAGTTTGGTGGAAGGAAATCTCGCAGAAAGGCTCAAAAATAATGTGCTGTGGCGGCTTTTTTTAAAACAACTTTTCCACATCGTTTGACCTTTTTTCCACTATCTGGAAAAATATTCAGCGCAAACTCCTACCTCGCCAACACCCTTGCCGCTTCCAAAGTCAGCGTCGGTTTTCTGTTTTTGAAAGCCATTCAGCGTAGGTAATATTTCCCCAAAATATTGGCGCATTGGGTACCAAAGTACTTTGTTTGATGGAGGCTCCGAAATAAAGCGCATTGCTGTCCGCTACTACTTCGACGGGATTTTTCATCATTTCCAGGTATTGTTTTATCCAATTAGCCATCTCGACACGCTTGGGCCCACCAATTTCTACAACACTGTTGGCAGGCATTTCAGTGGCTGTCTTTGCCAGAAAAGAAGCCACTTCTGCACTGGCAATAGGCTGAACAAATGCATCAGGCACCACAACTTTTCCGCCAAGACTGCTCAAATGGGCTATGGCGCCGGCAAATTCAAAAAATTGAGTAGCATGAACAATGGTAAAAGGTATACCCGACGCTTTCACGAGTTTTTCCTGCACATTTTTGGCTCGGAAATATCCACTTTTTTGAAGTTGTTGAGTGCCTACTACGGAAAGCAAAATATGATGCTTGATGCCGGCTTTGGCCTCGGCTGCCAGCAAATTCTCTGTGGATGTTTTAAAAAAGGCCATCACCTCATCATCCGCAAATGAGGGGGAGTTGGAAACGTCAATCACCACATCTGCGCCTTGAAGCGCCTCATCCAAACCTTCTTTTGTAAGGGTATTCACCCCGGTACTTGGAGATGCCGCTACTACTTCGTGCTTGTCTTGTAACATGGTTGCCAATTGGCTGCCGATAAGGCCAGTGCCGCCTATAATGGCTATTTTCATCTTGAAATGTTTTTGCAAAAATAGCGTGCAGACTCAAAACCCAGAACCTTCCTATATTTACCACTCCAAAGAGCCAAATCCACTAACCATCCACAACCACCCGACTCATGCACTACCACGCTCTTGGAAAAATACCGCCCAAACGCCACACCCAGTTCCGCAAACCCGACGGCTCGCTCTACCACGAAGAGCTGTTCAGCACCGAGGGTTTCAGCAACAACTACTCGCTGCTCTACCACTGCAACGCGCCCACGCAAATCGTGCAAGTCGGCGAGCCGTACAGCGTCGCGCCGAAGACCGTGCACGACAAGCAGTTGAAGCACAGGTGCCTGAAAGGATTTAAAATCGAGCCACAGGACGATTACCTCCAGTCGCGCAAGCCCGTGCTGGTGAACAACGACTGCAAAGTCATCCTCGCCGCGCCGCGCAAGAGCATGACCGATTATTACTACAAAAACGCCGACGCCGACGAGGTGCTTTTTGTCCACGAAGGCTCCGGCACGCTGCGCACGATGTACGGCTCGCTGAATTTTGAATACGGCGACTACCTCGTGATTCCGCGCGGCACGACGTACCAGTTGGAGTTCGACAGCGACAAAAACCGCCTGCTCATCGTGGAAAGTTACGGCCCCATCACCACGCCAAAACGCTACCGCAACCACTACGGCCAGTTGATGGAACATTCGCCCTTCTGCGAGCGCGACATTCGCAAACCCGTTGATTTAGAGACATTCGACGAGCGCGGCGACTTCCTTTTTTATATCAAAAAGCAGGACAACATTTACCCCTATCACTATCTCAACCACCCCTTCGACGTGGTGGGCTGGGATGGTTTCGTGTATCCTTTCGCGTTCAGCATCCACAATTTCGAGCCGATAACGGGCCGCCTCCACATGCCGCCGCCGATTCACCAGACTTTCGACGGGCACAACTTCGTGATTTGCTCCTTTGTGCCGCGTATGTACGACTACCACCCGCTCTCGATTCCTGCGCCCTACAATCACTCGAACATTGATTCCGACGAGTTGCTCTACTATGTGGACGGTGACTTTATGAGTCGCAAACACGTGGAGCGCGGCATGATTACCTTGCACCCCGGCGGCATCCCGCACGGCCCGCACCCCGGCACGGTGGAAAAAAGTATCGGCGCCAAAGAAACCCGCGAACTTGCCGTGATGGTAGATACCTTTCGCCCGCTCCTGATGACCGAATACGCCGCCGGCATCGAAGACCCGGAGTACTATCATTCGTGGATACCGGAGGCAGTGTCGGGGAATGGGGTGCAGCACGCCGATATTACGCCGTGAGGTTTTGATTTTGTAAACCAACTTCTTTTTCACCTAACATCATCACAAAATGGAATTATCAACAATTCTCGTCATTCTCGCCGTTGGTGCGGCATCCGGCTGGTTGGCTGGTTTCATCCGTCAAGGTTATGGCTTCGGCCTGTTAGGCAACATCGTCATCGGGATACTCGGCGGCTTCATTGGCAACTGGTTGTTTGAGCAATTGAACATCAGAGTCGGCAGCGGCATTGTCAGCCATATCGTGACGGCGGTCGTGGGTGCGTTGGTCTTGCTTTTCTTGATTGGTTTGGTGCAAAAAGGTGGCCGCCGCCGATGAACCCAAACGCACTTGTGACTGACTGACTTGATTTGTTTTTTTGACAGGATTGACAAGATTTTCAGGCTTTTTGCACGTTTTGAGCGGAATCCCCTCCAAATCCTGTAAATCCTGTCAAAAAACAAACTTCATCATGTGCCCAAAAAAAGACGAAAAAACTACCATGTCCCGCTCCCTACTCCTTTCCGCTCTCCTCCTTTTTTCCTTTTCTGAATCTTCTTGCAAAAACTTCATCGGCAACCCGCACCCTGCGCCGCTGCCGCCGCGCGTGGTGCCGACCACAAGCAGCGACTTGCGCGTGGAACCCGCCAACTGGTGGGCCGGCATGAAGCACAATCAGGTGGAAATTCTCTTTCAACGTGCCGATTTGGCTTCGTATCAGGTGAAATTGGGCAAAACCGACGGCGTGAAATTGCTCAAAGTCGAAAAAGGCGACAGCCCCAACTACCTTTTCGTTACGCTGGAAATCAGCCCCAAAGCGCCCGCGCAGAAGGTGCCGATTGTTTTTGGAAAAGGAGAAAACACTTTCACGCACGAGTACCCGATTCTTGCCCGCAATCGCTCGGTGAAAGCACAGGGCGTGACCAGCCGCGACGTGATTTACCTGATTTTTCCCGACCGCTTCGCCAACGGCGACCCTTCGAACGACAACGTGCCGGGTATGCTCGAAGGCCTCCAACGCGACGCACTCACCGGGCGACACGGGGGAGATTTGAAGGGAATCAAAGACCATTTGGACTACATACAAGACTTGGGCATCACGGCGATTTGGCTCAATCCTGAACTCGAAAACGACCAGTTGGAAGCCTCTTATCACGGCTATGCAGTGACCGACCATTACCGCGTGGACAGGCGTTTCGGCACCAATGAGCAACTCCGCGACCTCGTGAACGAGTGCCACAAACGAAACATCAAAGTCATCCGCGACGTGGTGCTCAACCACATCGGCGACAACCACTACTGGATGAAGGATTTGCCTACGAAGGACTGGGTGAACCAGTGGCCGGAGTTCACGCGCACTTCCTACCGCGCCCCAACGCTCGTGGACCCTTACGCCTCGGAATACGACAAAAAACTGTTCAGCGACGGCTGGTTCGACAAAAGAATGCCCGACCTCAACCAGCGCAACCCGCACGTGGCCAATTATTTGATTCAACAAGCGATTTGGTGGATTGAGTGGGCGGGGCTGGACGATTTGCGCATAGATACTTACACCTACTCCGACCAGGATTTTTGCACGCGCTGGGTCACGACGCTTTTGGCAGAATATCCGAACCTCGGAATGTTTGGCGAAGCGTGGGAATACGCGGTGCCACTTCAAGGTTTTTTTGCCGACGACCAACCGATGCGCCGGGCGAATTTCGACTCCAATTTGCCGGGAATTATTGATTTTCAACTCTGTTTCGCTGTTCGGGAAGCCCTTGTGAAGAGCGAAGGCTGGTCTGACGGCGTGGCCAAAATCTACTACACCCTCGCGCAAGATTATTTTTACAAAGACCCTTACAAGAACCAAATCATGCTCGACAACCACGACATGACGCGGATTTTCTCTCATGTCGGCGAAAACCTCGACAAGTTCAAAATCGGCATGGCTTTCCTGCTCACCATGCGCGGCATCCCGCAGATTTACTACGCGACGGAAATCCTTGACACAGGTTTTGAGGCGCCATCACACGGCAATATCCGCAAGGATTTTCCCGGCGGCTGGCCCGGCGATGCGAGCAACAAATTCACCGCCGAAGGCCGTACCTCCGCCGAAAATGACGCCTTCAATTTCACCCGTACGCTCATTCGCTACCGCAACGCGACGCCCGCTTTACAGACGGGAAAACTCATGCAATTCGTGCCGGAAAATGGCGCTTACGTTTATTTCCGCTACGACGCCGAAAAGACAGTGATGATGGCGCTCAACTTCTCCGATAAAGATATTTCGTTGGAAACCAAACGTTTCGCCGAGCGGATGAGCAGTTTTTCAAAAGCGAAAAATGTGGCGACGGGCGAGGTGCTGAGTGATATTTCAAAAATAACTTTGGGCAAAGGTGGATCGGTGGTGCTGGAGTTGCTGAAATAACACTTTTTCCTATGGAACAAACTCAAGATAGTAAATGATGTACCCTTTAAACTTTTCCGCCCGGGAATTCTCATTGTAGAGAAATTTAAAAACATTTTGCCCGCGTCGAAGCGCTTTTATAGGTATCTCGAGCAATTGAGGTTCACTGTTTTGATTTGAAACGGTCAATGGAAACCGGTAGCCGTTTATTTCGATGGCAGCCTCCGATTCGCTTTCTACGAACTGCGTTCGATAACGCATTTGAAAGAAGGGTCTTTGCATCATCTCATTTGGTATTTGAAACGTCAGTTCGCGTGAAGATGCTTGGTCGTTTCTACCCACCTGAATAATTATGTTTTGGTGTCGGGGCATGATGAATCGTTCGTTGTCCCAGCCAAACAGCATGACACTCCCGTCGTCAGAGGCTTCCGGGAAAAAATGAAAATTTTGAAAAACGAACCTTCGCGCTGAGGGGTCAGTCATTACGCCTTCCATACTTCGCGCCGTTAGGTTTTGGGCATGGCTGCAATCGCAATCTGCCAAAAATCAAGAACATCAATCATGTTCATCTAACAAATCCCAGCGAATCAAGGTATATTTCAAAAGCAAAAAACGTGGCGACGAGAGAGGAAGTTGGTGATGTGTCGAAGTTGGCGGTAGGGAGGAATGCACCGCTAATTTTCGAGTTGCTCAAATAATGCCTCACCTCCCACTCCTATTCACCACCGTCGCGCTCGCCTGTTGTGTTGCGTAAAGTTGAATATCCTGCACGTTGACGTGCGGCGGACGGGTGGCGAGCCAATAAATCGCTTCGGCCACGTCGCTCGATTTGAGTGGCTGGAAATCGTCGTAGATACGGGCGCGTTCAGCGTCGCCGTCGAAGCGGGTGATAGCAAATTCCGTCTCCTCCACATGGCCCGGACTGACCTGACTGACGCGGATGTTGTGCTTGTGCAAATCGAGGCGAATGCCGCGCGTGAGGGCTTCTACGGCGAATTTGGTGGCGCAATAGACGTTGCCGTTCGCATACACCTCCTTCCCTGCGCTACTGCCAATGTTGATGATGTGACCCCGGCGGCGGGCCACCATGCCGGGCGCGACGGCGCGGGTGACGTAAAGCAATCCCTTTATGTTGGTGTCAATCATCTGCTCCCAATGAGCGATGTCGCCCTCGTGGATAGGCGCGAGACCTTTGGCGAGGCCGGCGTTATTGACCAGAATGTCAATGTTTTGCCATGACTCCGGCAGGTTGTCAAGCGCGGCTTGCACGGTGCCCGGCTCTCTCACATCGAAAGGCAGCATGAGTACGTCGGCGCGGAGTTCTTCCTCAAATTGTGTTTTCAGCAGCACCAGACGCTCTACCCGACGGCCCGTCAGGATGACGCGGTGGCCGTGTCGAGCAAACACTTCAGCCGTTGCGCGACCGATGCCTGATGTGGCTCCTGTGACAAGCACGGTCAGCACCTCGCGCGGCTCGACTACTGGCTGGGGCGCAGGCTCCATTTCGCCGGACGAGGGCGCCAACGCGCTGGGGGTTTCTGGTGCCACCTCTGGCGAAGCAGTGGTGGCGATACCGTAGCCAAATGTCTGGTCGAGTTCGGCAGAGCGGAGGCTTGGGGCGAGCATGACAGCTTGGGCATAGTGCGTGTTGGCCTCGGCAGCATTGTCATTTTCTTGATAGGCGCGCGCTACGGCGAGCAGCACTTCCGCGTCGTCGGGTTGGTGTTCGAGGGATTTTTTAAGATAATGCAAAGCGGTCTCGCGGTAGTCGCGCAGGTGCTCGCTCGTCATTAGGCCGAGTTTTCGGAAAATGCCGGGGAAATCGGGGTTGAGGTCTGCCACGCGGTCCCAGCAGTATTTGGCAAAAAGATAGTCGCCTTTCTCGGCGGCCATGTCGCCCATGAGATTGTAGGAGCGGCACTCGTTTTCCGCGAGGCTCGGCTCTGCGGAAGCGACCTCAATGGGTGCTGGTGGGGGTTCTGGAGCGGCCCAAGACTCGGTTGCGGGTGGCTGAGGTTTTGTCTTTGCCAAAGCGAGTTGGTATTCCTGTTGAATCCGCAGATTGTCGGGGTGTTGCTCCAGCGTGAACTGAAGCAGCTCGATGCCCCGGTCAGTGTAGCCCTGCTCTATCCAAACCCACGCATCGCGGATG
This sequence comes from Saprospiraceae bacterium, assembly GCA_026129545.1. Lineage (NCBI taxonomy): Bacteria > Pseudomonadati > Bacteroidota > Saprospiria > Saprospirales > Saprospiraceae > Saprospiraceae bacterium. The sequence goes on along the minus strand of JAHCHX010000002.1, from coordinate 20,015 downwards.
GCGTGTTCGATTTGGTCTTCGGCATCATGGATGGGGCTTTCGGTTTCCTCGTCAAAATGGAGGGCATCCATGTTGGCAAAATCCCAATCGGTTTGCGGCGGCAAGTCGTCGGCGGGCGTGGGAGTAGTGATTTCACTGTTGTTGAAATGTCCGTTGGTGTCGCTTTTTTCAGTTTCAAGCGCAAAATTCAACGCTGCAAAGTCGCTGCCAGTGGCAAGCGTGTCGGTCTGCGTGGGTGCTGGCACCAATCCGCCCGCCACGATGGGCGTTTCGGACAAGGGGCGCATCGGCGCAGTGGGAGGTATGGGCGGAGTGCTGTCTTGTGGGATGTATGAATCCTTGGCAATCAAGCGATACTGCGCGTGCCATTCTTGAAGGCCGAATTGTTTGAAAAACAGCATATAGTCGTCAGCCAAAAATTGCTCCCAACTCACATAGCCGCCTTCGCGCAGTACGCCGATGAGCTCGCCGATTTCGTTGGCGATGTTGCGAGAGGCGTTCATTTCGAGTTCCAGCGTTGCTTTCGCGCTGCCCTCGCTTTGCTGGTAGCGGTCGCTCAGCGCGAGCCATTCGGATTGCCAGAAGTTCATGTATTGCAAGGCGTACACCATGCGGTCGAAGTGCGTCTCCACGCGCTCGAAGGTGGTGCCTCCGTCGCGGCTTATTTTGCCGTCGGCCACCACCACGAGCAGGCGCTGACTGCGTTGGAGGGCTTGCACGGCGGCCAAGGCTCCATCCATGCAGTCGCGGCTCTTGAAAAAATTATCAGTGACGAACAGCACGACGGGGTCTTCCGCGCTGTGCAGGCGGATGCTTAGATGCCCCGGCTTTTCGCCAGTTTGGTTGGTGAGGTGGTCAAAAGGGATACCGATACGGCTAAGGTCGTGTTCGACTTGTTCGGCCAGTTCGGCATTGTCATGGCAGTAGGCGAGGATAATTCGGTTCATGTTTTCGTATTTAACGCAGACTTTCCATCAATGAGGCAAAGTCTTTTTTGAACGTCTCGTATTTCGATGTGGCGGGCCCGTCGAATCCGGTATGGATGTGGCGCACCTTATTTTGTTTGTCCACCACAATCATCGTGGGGAAAGCCAGCACTTCGCTCAACGCTGGAAACACCTTCCCAGCTTCGGTTTTGTCGGCTTTTCCACCATATACTATTTCAAACGGTATGCCCATTTTCCGCTTGTATTCCAACAAATGGGCGTTGGCTTGTGCGGTATCCTTGTGGCGCTCGAAGGCAATGCTCACCACCGCGATGTCTTGTGCGGCTGCGGGGTGCTGGGCCAAGTATTCCTTGAGAAACATTTGCTCGTCGCGGCAATTGGGACACCAAGTGCCCATGATGGTGAAAATTTTGATTTTTCCATCAAATACTTGCGAGGGAAACGCCAAATCGCGGCCATCCGGTGTTTGAAGTTGGAAAGAAAAATTCGTCCCCGTCTTCAAAGTTGTCAGCGAATCGGCTTTTCCCAACTTGAAATTCGGGTCGCGCCAAGCCGACCATAGCGTGCGATAATGTTTGCCGGAGCGATATTCGCCGTTCAGCGAGTCGCCCCGAATGCTTCCACTAAACAGATAAGCGTGCCAACCATCGAAGTTGGACATCCAGAATTTTCGCCCCTGCACCGTGCCTTCGAGATAGCGATAATCGCCTGTTTCTGTGCGGAATGTGCCTTCCAGCCGATTGCCGGTTTGCTTGAATTCGCCAATGGCTTTGGTCGGCTTGTCCGTGTCCGTGCCGATGAGCGTGGCCCATTCGCCACTGAGGTCTTTGTCGGGTTTTTGGGTCAGGTTGGTGAACCGATAGTCGCGTCCGGCATGGGCGTAGAACGGGATGCGGTAATTTTCGCGGGTAGTCACCACCCATTCGCCTTGCATGGTGCCGCCGCGCACCTCGGCGTGCAGGTAGGTTTGATATTCGGGGAAATGGATGTTCAGCGTGTCGCGGGCACGGGTGCGGTCGCGTCCATATTGGATACTGTCGAGTCGGATGCGTTCGCTGCCGTTGATGATTTCCACATAAAACTGTTCTTCGTCGAGATAGGTCACCTCAAAATTAAATGGCAACTCGCCTTCCTTGAACAGGTCGTGCAGCACGAAAATGGTATCCTTGTCGTGCACGGGCACCTTGTATTTTTCCAACTCCAACACACCGCGCCACATTCCGGGCGCTACGCGGGTGAAACTCGTGTCAGTGGTGACGCAGCCCGCGGCAAGCACCATGAGCATACTGAAAGCCAAATATTTGTGCATATTGAACACTGTTGAGAAACTGCCGCTGAAACAGGGCGGCGGGCGAGTTGTTCAGGGAGCGGGCAAAAGTAGCGGTTTAGGCATTCTCTTGTGCTTTCGATGCCTGCACCCAGCCATGCAGCACCAGCCAGCCAAAGCCTGCGGCATTCAAGGTGCCATGCCAGACTTTCATGTTGGTGATGTAGGACCAGCCGCCGGGAAACATCTTCCATTGCCTGACGGCCTCCTTTGCAGCGAGCCAAACGCCTTCGCCCCGCCCCAGTTCGATGGTGTTCAAATCATTATCATAACCTGCCACAGGGTCTTCGTGTTGGCTACGTCCTATTTCCGGGTAACTTACGGGAGTTGTTTTTCAGCATCAAGGAAAGCGCGAATGAGGGGGTCATTGGGTCGGGAAAAGAGGAGCATATTGGGTGTTTTTCAAAAGAAACGGTTATTTAGGCAGTAAGTTCGTTGCTCTATTGAATGGACTTATGGCGGTGGAGGCCTTTGGCGAAGGGAAGCCCTCCACCGCAACAAGTCCATTATTTGAACTCGCTCAAAATGAGGGGTGATGCCTTGCGTTAACTATCTATGAAAATATCCTGCTTGCCGCTCCTGTTTTTCATCGGGACTTGCTTTCAAACAATCCCATCCGACACGAAAACAACAACCGAAGCCCCCCAGCCTGCCCCCGATTCATTGCTCTGCCAGCGATTTTCCCCGCCACAAGGCTATGAGCGTGTCACCGCTGATTCCAGCGCTTTCGCGCACTATTTGCGCTACCTGCCACTCAAGCCAGTCGGCAGCAAAGTCCTCTTGCATGATGGAAGGGAGAAAAGCAACTCCGGCGTGTACGACGCGGTGGTGGATATGCCTATTGGCAAAAAAGACTTGCACCAATGCGCCGATGCCATCATCCGGCTGCGGGCGGAGTATCTGTGGCGAAAGGGGCGATACCGCGACATCCATTTCAACCTGACCAACGGCTTCCGCGTGGACTACGAGCGCTGGCGCAAAGGCGAGCGCGTGAAAGTGACGGGCAACCGGACGAGCTGGGAGCAAAAGTCGGCTCCATCCGACTCCTACGAGACCTTCTGGCAATACCTCGAGCTGGTGTTCACTTATGCCGGCACCCTGTCGCTGTCGAAGGAAATGCAAGCGGTGGATGTGGCAACCATGCAAATCGGAGATGTGTTCATACAAGGCGGCTCGCCCGGCCATGCAGTCATCGTGGTGGACATGGCCACCAATGAGGCAGGTCAAAAAGTGTTCTTATTGGCGCAGAGTTATATGCCTGCACAGGAAATTCAGGTGCTAAAAAACTCGTCAGACGGGCGATTAAGCCCGTGGTATTCGGCTGATTTTGGCGAGGTGTTGGAAACACCAGAGTGGAAATTTCGCCGGAGCGATTTGAAAAGGTTCGTTGGGGAGTGACAAGCGCAATGTACGAAGTTCGGGACGAGTTCAAGAATGTGGTAACAGTGCTATCCCTGCCGACATTAGCAAGGATATCAACAATGGCAACGGCTTGTGTTAATTGGAATTATTGTTTGAAAAAAACGCTTCCTTTATTTTTTATGCTTTTAAAAAGATGTTTTTGCACAATGATTACTTGAATAGTTGTTTTGTCAAAAAATAAAAACAAATCGTAAATTTAGCCCGAATTTCAAGCGGCCACTTTTTTTCACCAAAACAGTTCGGGTTATGACAAACATCGCTCTTCGCTATGGCCTTTGGATGTTTCTGGGCTTCACAGTGTTCTTCCTCCTCATGCACCTCCTTGATTTAAGCCAAAACTATTATCTGCGCATCTTCAACGCCGTAATCCACGTTGGCTGTCTTTGGATGGCTTTGCGTGTATGGTACCGCGACCACCACGAGCCTTCCGACGACTACACGTCCGGTGTCATCATGGGTATGTTTACTTCCTTCGTGGGGGTGCTTCCGTTCACGATATTCATGGTGTTGTTCTTGGCTTACAGCCCCGCGTTTTTGGCTAACATCCAGAACGAGTCGCCAATTGGCCAATACTTCACACCTGTCACGGCCAGTCTTTTTATTCTTGTGGAGGGCATCGCGGCCAGCCTGATTTTGTCTTACCTGATGGTCAGGCTGCTGGAAATCATGCGAGAGCAGGGGAGGGGTTGAATGAGGTTGAAAGCGGTAGGGGGATTTATCGTGCGTGTTTTGCGTATTACAGGTGATTGGGCGACAAGTCTTTATCTACTACACGCCTCTGTGTGTTTTTTTCTGCCAAAAGGCCGGGGCATTGTTTGTTGAGAAAAGGTTTTTATCGGCAGAAAAAACTTGTTCACCTATCTTGCGGCGCTGTATCGAAAATTCCTGATCTATGATTTTTAATGCAAAGGCTATCGCTTTTTGCGGGGCCTTGTTGTCCTTTTTGCCATTTCAACCTAATGCCCAAGGAGTAAGAACGACTCTTGACAATGGTGTTCGGTTTGCGGCGGTTGACTCTTCTTTTTCGCTCGCTTTGCGTTTTCGCGTACAGAGCCGCGTTGGATTTTATCATTTTTCAGGCCCGGATTCAGATGTGCAGGAGTTTGACCTTCGGGTGCGCCGGATGCGTCTGCGGTTTGAGGGTTTTTTGCTAAATCCGAAATTTTCTTACCATGTGCAATTATCGTTTTCTCGCGCCGACCAAGATTGGGATGTGAGCAACGTGCCGAATGTGCTGCGCGATGCCATGATATGGTATGGAATCAATCAGGGTTTCACTATCGGCATTGGCCAGGGAAAATTGCCCGGCAATCGGCAGCGTGTCATTTCTTCCGGCGAACAACAATTTGCTGACCGTTCTATCGTGAACAATATGCTTACGCTCGACCGCGACGTGGGCATTTTTGTCAATTATGCCTCCGACAAGGGGTACCTTGCATACAGGGTGAAAACAGCCGTCACCGCGGGGGAGGGGCGGAACGCGCTGCCATCCGACAAAGGATTGGCCTACACCGCTCGGCTGGAATTGTTGCCCTTGGGGCCTTTTTCCGAAAGGAGTGACTACTTCGAGGGTGATTTGCTGCATGAGCCTCGCCCTAAACTATCAGCAGCAGGTACGCTGCATTTTAACGAAAGTGCCAAACGCACCGGGGGGGAGTTGGGGCCTTTTCTTTACGAGCCTCGCGACTTGTTCAGCATACACTTGGACTTGCTTTTCAAATACAATGGCTGGGCGCTTTCGAGCGAATACTTGAAGCGAAGTAGCGACAAGCCTAAGACGTTCGACAATGACTTGAATTTTCGCTATGTGTATGCTGGTCAGGGAATCAATACCCAATTTAGTTATTGCACCCGACAAATGTGGGAGCTCGCCCTGCGTCACTCGTATCTGGAGCCTCAACGTGACTTGTATGATGTGGAGCTCAAAAAAATGCAATACGGGATTTGCTTGGGAAAATACCTTAACAAACACAGGGTGAAGGTTCAGACTGACCTTACTTACGAGCATTTGAAAAACCCAGCCACCACTACTGGCGCTGGCTCGGGTTTTCAATGGCGGTTTCAGGTGGAGATGGGGATTTGATTTGCTGTTGGTTGAAAACAGCGCAGGGGGCGGCCTTGTGGCATGCCCATCTGGAAACATAGCGCCATGCTGAACGTGAAAAAAACTTATTCTCCTATTCCAATGAAATTGCTCCGATTACCGACTGGCGGATAAGCGGATTGGCTCCCATGGCCAAAATAACGGAGACCGCAAGCCCGATGAGCGCGTATAGCAAGTCTCTTGAAATCGAGTAAACCGCCATTTTGATGTGCTTTTTCCCTTTCTTTTTCCGCATATAGTTGACTGCGATTTCTCGACCGCCAATCACACCGAGGAACACCCATGTGGTACTCAGCGGGATGTTGCTGATGAGCAGCTTGTAAATGAGGAGGATGACATAAGTAAAATCCACCAGCGTGGCAGCGCGCACGTCGGATATTCGGGTCTTTTCGCTGACGATTTTCTGAATCTTGTCGCCGCGCAAATAGAACAGCAGCCCAAGCCCCAAGAAGATGACGACGGTGAAGATGAGGAATTGCGTGAAATTCAGCGTGCGCGGCAAGAACACGGCGATGTTGGCGCCATCCTGCATGAGCCAAACGGCCCATAGGGAGCCGCTCACCGTCCACTGTACCACCGTCCAGAGATAGTGCGCTTTTCTTTTTTTGAAATACTTCTTGATGGTTTGGTAGCTGGCGAGCCACACAAGGAATGAAAGCACAAACGCCAGCACATAGCCTGTCACGCTTTTGTAAACGATGGATGTGACCCCAGAGGCATCGGCACTAAACACGCTGAGCAGCAAAAAGGTGGTGGAAACCGGCATCCGCAGTCGGGTGAGGATGAGCAACACGACCGGGGCTATCACCTGAAAGTAGGAAAACTGCTGCGGATGCGGGTATTTGGTGTTGCCTTTGTCATCCAGTAGGCGCTGATAAGTGACATCGCCATTGAAATAAAACCAACTGAACGCGATGACCACGATAAAAATGAGGCCCGTGAACATCCAGAGGATATACCATTTGCGCTTTCGGTTACTTTCGATGAAGGTGCCGAGCGATTGGATACTGTCGTTGGCCACTGCCGCGTAAGCCGCAAAGAGAAAACCGAACCACATGGCGGTGTTGGGGTCGAGCACGGCAAAACCAGCCACGATGAAGGCGCAACCCGCTATGATGAGAAACAACCTGTCTTGGACGAAAAAGTCCAACACGTTCAGGTAAATGCGCCCGTATCTGGTGGGGCTTTGAGGGATGTCTTTTTTCGCCATGCTTCGAGAAAAAATAGGGTGTGGTCGTGAATTTGACGGCAAAGGTAGTGGCTCGTGTGTAGGTGCTGTGCTTCTCGTTTTAAGTTATCGTAAAGTTTGTTGGCTCATGCTTAGTCGCCTTCCAGCAGGGGCAGCAGCACCTCGACGCGGGTGCCCGTGCGTTCGCCTGACGTGAGGTCGCCTAGATCGTTGATGCGGATAAAATCGCCCGATTCGTGTTTTTGGAGCTGATGAAGCAGGCTGAGGCGTTCGCGGGTGATGTCCATGCCACGCGAGCGGTGCGACTGAAAGGCGGCTCCTTCTTTTTGTTTTTCCTTGCCTTTGTTGTATCCCACGCCATCGTCCTCGATGAGGCAGCGCAGCATATTGCCGTTTTCCGCGAGTTGGAATTCGATGCGCAGGTTGCCTTCCTGTCGAGGGCGCAAGCCGTGCTCGATGGCATTTTCCACGAAGGGCTGCAAAATCATGGTCGGCACTTGGAGGTCGGTCATGTCGGCTCCTGCTGGCGGGATGATTTGGTAAAAAAGCCTGTCGCGGAATCTCAGCTTTCGGTTGATGTCCAAGTATCGGTCGAGAAATTCGATTTCCTGCTCCAAGGCCACCACTTCGAGGTCGGAGTATTCGAGGGTGTGCCGCATCATTTTGGCAAACTTGGCGAGGTAGGATTCGGCCTCGTTGTTGCGTCCGGAGGTAATCAACCCTTGGATGGCGTTGAGCGCGTTGAACATGAAATGGGGGTTCATCTGGGCGCGAAGGGCGCGAAGTTGGAGGCTGGCGACGCGCAGCTTGGCCATTTGTGCTTCTTGGCGGTTGCGTTCGAGCTGGTGCCGAGCTTCTATTTCCTCGCGTTCGCGGTCGCGTAGTTGATGAAAATGTCGCGCTGCCAAGTCGGTGGCCTTGCGTTGCCATTCGTACGCTTCCTCGTAGTCCTCTTTTTGGCTCCTTAGCGCGGCGAGATTTTGGGCTATTTGGCTCAAATGATACAGGTCTTGCCCTTTTTGCCCCATTTCCCAAGAATTTTTCAACGATTCTTCGGCTTTTTCGAGGTCGTTGATTTGAGAAAACAAGCCCGCGCGCCAGCTTTCTATTTTGGAAATGTTGGTGAAATCGGTGGGTTTGAGTGGTTTTTCGTATTGCTCTGCGGCCAAATCGAACAGCGCCTCGGCTTGCTTGACGTCATCGTTGAGCAAAGCCAGAATGCCGAGATTGCCCAGCGCATGGGTGCGTACCTCTTTCTCGCCCTCGCTTGCCACTTCCAGCACTTTTTCAAAACAGGCTTTTGCTTGGCCCACGTCTTGTTGGGCCATGGCCGCACGCCCGGCGTTGAGGTAGTGCCAGGCCAGACGGGGTTGCAGCCCGTGGCGCTCCACGATGGGCAGCACCCGACGGTATGCTTCGAGGCTTTTGGCCTTCTCGTCAAGGTGTTCGTGGAGGTCGCCCAATCCACTGAAAATGAGTGTTTGAATGTAAAAGTCTTTGAGGGTGCCCTTGTCCTCGTCGAGCCGAAGCATTCCTCTTTGGGCTTCCATGAGCGCGTCGAGTGCTTGGCGCTGATTGCCCAGATGGAGGTGTAGGAAGCCTTCGCGGCAGGCTATGTGGGCGCGAAGGTGTGGTGGCGCGTTTTTGTTGAGATATTTTCGGGCGCGGTCGAGGGCTTTTTCGGCGGCTCGCCAATCGCGGCGATTGAGGTGAATGGCTGCGAGGTCGGCCCAAGCTTCGGCGAGCGAGTCGGCTTTGGCGAGGCTCTCGAGGATGGCGATGGCTTGCTTGGCGTGTTCGAGCGCTGGTTCGTACCGATGGCGTTGGTTGTTGAGGAACGAGGCGTTTTGGTGATAGGCCAGCCGAATTTCAAAGGGCGATTGTGGCGTGACGTGGGTGCTGATTTCGTTGAGCATTTCCCACGCCTGCTCAAAATCGGTGAATGACAACCGCGAAAGTTGCTCGCATTGAAAACGGAGTAAGGGAGGTGCTTCGCTGATTTTGCCTGACATTACTGCTGTTTCGGAGCCGTGCATGGCTGATATTTTGCGACAAAGTTAGTGTTTTTTGGATGTTGGCCTATGTTCGCCGGGACGAACATCTGTTCGGGCGGGGGGTGGCAGGGCAAACGCATCAAAATACAACCGACCTCGGAGAGGTCAAATGTTGGTAGAAATGGTGTGTTTTTGTGATAATTATCACGACCTCGGAGAGGTCAAATGTCTATCGCAGCAAAGGTCACCAACATTCGACCCCGCCGGGGTCGTAAACACCGCGAAAATGGGGCGTTTCTACCGACATTTGACCTCTCCGAGGTTTGTGCCATTCTGGTGCGTTTGTCCTGGCGGGGGGGGGGGTTATTGGTGGTTTGTTGATTCCTCGTCGAGCAGTAGTTCATGGGGCAGTGATTTGGAGGCTCTTGCGCCAAGTTCTCTGATTTTTTCGGCCTTGCCGATGAGGGTGTCGCCGGGGCGGGCGGCGCTGGTGAGTTTGTTCATGGCATCGTCGTAGGCCGTGCGGGCGTTGTCGAGTCGGTTGCCGATGGTGCGCAGGTCTTCCACGAAAGCCACGAACTTGTCGTAGAGCAGGCCGCTTTGCCGCGCTATTTCGAGCACCGAGCGGGTTTGCTTTTCTTGTTTCCAAAGATGGGCGACGGTGCGCATGGTGGCGAGCAGGCTGCTGGTGGTGACGAGCACGATGTTGCGTTCTAGCGCGTCGGTGAAGAGTTTGGGGTCGGCTTGCGCGGCTATGGTGAGGGCGCCCTCCAAAGGCACGAAGAGGAGCATGTAATCGGGTGTGTTGATTTGGTAAAGCATCTGGTAGTTGGTGCGGCTTAGGTTTTCGACGTGGTTGCGAAGGCTGGTGACGTGCGCTTTGAGGTGTTGGTCGCGTTCGTTGGGGTCGTCTGTGTTGAAATACCGCTCGAATGCGGTGAGCGACACTTTGGCATCCACGACGAGGTGCTTGTTTTCGGGCAGATGGATGATGAAGTCGGGGCGTTTGGCGTGACCGTCGTCGTCGCGGTAGGTGACTTGCGTGAGGAAGTGCACGCCTTTTTGCAGGCCTGATTTTTCTAGTAGGGTTTCGAGTTGGAGCTCGCCCCAGTCGCCCTGCACTTTGCTTTGGCCTTTGAGCGCGGCGGCAAGGTTGTGGGCATCGTGGCTGAGTTGTTGGTTGAGTTGGTGGAGCTGCTCGATTTCTTTTTTCAGGCTGGTTTTTTCGCGCGTTTCCTCCAAAAACTTGCGCTCCACGTTTTCCTCAAATTCCTTGATTTTTTCTTTCAACGGGCTGAGCACCGACTGCAATTGCTGTGCGTTTTGGGCGGTGAACCGCTGCGATTTTTCTTCCAACAGTCGGTTGGCGATGTTTTCAAATTCGGTTTTGAATCGTGCTTGCAGCTGTTCCACCTCGGCTTTTTGGTTTTGCAGGTTGTTTTCGAGGTGAAAAATCTGCTGCTCGCGGGCGGCGAGTTGGGCGAGTGCGTCGCGGAGTTCCTGTTCGCGGGCAGCGATTTCGCCGCGCAACTGCTCTGCCTGTGCGGCAATGGTGTCGTGAAGTGCTTTCGGTACGAATTCGCCAGCGGCCTGAGGGGTGAAAGAGGGGCGGCGTTGGAATAGCACCACGAGCAATACGAGCAGGATGCCGCCGAGCAACAAGTAGAACGTGCTGTCCATGATGTCGAGCGTTTTGCTGACAAATGTAGGCCGAATTTCACTTTTTGTTTGTTCCCGAAATAAAATGAAAAGAAATGTTTTGAAATAAAGCTGGCGCTATCGTCGGAAACATACATTCGCGTATCTTGCTTCCCAATCGGACACATAGTCGGTACCTTTGCCAACAAGGGTAGAATCACGCATCATCGTTTACCATTCATCACTATCTCGGTATGTACGAATTCGCTTGGACCCTCATCGCGCTGGATGTTTTGCTTGTGCTGCTCTGGTTGTGGAGCCTAATATTTCCGAGGAACGGCGCCGACGCGGCGGGTAGGGGATTGGGGCAAGCCTATGTATTGACGCTGGGCATCTACGTCGCGCTGTGTGCGCTGATGCTGCTTTTGAAAGTGAAATGGCTGACGATTCTGGCGACCATTCTGGCAGCCTTGCCGCTGCTCGTCGCGCTCTACGGTTTGTTGCGCTGGCTGAGAACGCGCTGAGCAACGGCAAGGGGTGTGGCCTCAAATTTTCACCACTTTTCCCGAACCCGAGATATTGGTTTCTATCGAAGGGCTGCCTTGGTACCGTACTTCTCCGCTGCCCGAAATGGACACGTTGAGCGTTGCCGAGGCGTTGACTTTGACCACTCCGGAGCCGCTTATTTTCACTTCCGCATCTTTCACGGGGAAATCAAGGGTGTTGATGAAGCCGCTGCCGGATAGGTTGGCCTGCATGATGCCGCCCTCGCCTTGCAAGTCAATGTGACCGCTGCCGCTCAAGCGGGGCTTGACGGAATGGTAGTCGAGGTCGTTTGCTTTGATGTGGCCGGAGCCAGACACATCCAGTTGGAGCGATTGCCCTTTGAAGGCACCTTGGGTCGTTATCTCGCCGCTGCCAGCGAGGTAGAGCGCGTTCAGGTTTGGCATGGTCACGGTCACCACGAGGCCGTCCACATCGCGCACGTTGCGAGAAAAATAGACGTGCAGGTTCCCATCGGATTCGACTTCTGTCTTGAGATAAGGCAGGAGGTTTTCCTCGACCTTTACTTCCACATTGTGCTTCATGCCTGAGAGCACGTTGACTTTTCCGGGGACGGAAGCGTGTACGCCGGCAAAATCCGCGACATCGCGTTTTTCGGTCACGAGGTCGCCGTTGCCTCTGATGGCAGTGGGGTCGCAAGCGACGATGGATAGGAGGGCAGGGAGGAGCAATAGGGCGAGTTTGCCCAGGTGTTTGTTGTGCATAGCTTGGGAGAATTTAGTGAGTAAACGAATGCTGACATAGACAGCATGTTCTCCCGTCGGGGTTGCGTTTTTGGAAAAATTTAGCTTTTATACCTTGATTCTCCAAGATTTGTCAGATGCTCATGCTCGCTCTCCCTGATTTTGAACAGATTGCGCTTTTGGCCATGCCCAAAACACAGCGGCGCGTCGTAGGAGAAAAATTTCTCGCACTGGTGGTCGAAGCCCGTCTGCTGCGCCTTGAGCAGCATGTACTTGGTGATGATGCCTCCGGCACTCACGCCCATTATCATGTTCGGCTCACTGCTGCCGTTGGCGGCTTTGATGTTGTTCACCGCTTGCACGCAGGCTTTCACCATTTCGGCGCTGTTCTGGATGTAGTCTTGGATGTATGTCAGGTTGACCCACACGATGTCGTAGCCTTGGGCGTAGAGCCACTCGCCGAGGGGTTGAGAAGTGCCAGTAATAGCATCTCCTTTTTGTAGCAATCGCTTTAAACGGTCTTGAAAAACTGATGGGTCATTCACCAACTCAAACCCTTCCACGATGACAAACGGTTTGAGTAATTTGTTGCAAGGAGAACCATAAAAAATGCGGAGGTCAGCACCGGCATTTACCGGGATAATATCCTCTGGGTCTATTGGATAATTTAGGCCTTCGCCACGCTCTTGAACGGCTTGCTCTGCCACGAAAAAAATGGACTGCCCTTCGAGTGTTGTACTGCCTTGTTGGATGCGGGTCGAGATGGTCTTCACTCCACCGGAATCGTACTCGACAGTGTAGGTCTGACCTGCTGTGAGCGTTCGCCAGCCTTGGCCGTCGCCGAAGTCGGCTTGCAACAAAGGATTAGTCTAGCCCAAATTTTGCCAGAAGAGGTCGGTCGGTAGCGTAAAATGCACCGTAGTATGCCAAGCATCTGATTTTAAAGGCGCGAAGGCAAGCAGCGTATCCTGCCGATAAGGGCTTTGAGTGCGCCCCGGCACGTCGGACAGTTGCTCGTTTTGCAGGGTAAGCAGGTGGTTGGGCAGCGCGTCTTTGTGGATGCGGTGGTAGCGCAGGGCAAGCGCGGCAAGCGGGACGGTGTCGGTGCTGGTGTAGCGGTTCACATAGTTCATGTACACGTCCGGGTGGGGCAAAGGATTTGCTCCCATGCCTGCATAAGCGTTTCGCGCCTGAGCATACAGGAAACCGAAGGTGGCAGGCTGTAGATAAACTGAATCACGCATGATGCCGTCGAATATGGCTGGTTCAGCAAGGCCGTTGAGGCCTTTGTCCCAGAGAAAATTGGAGACAATTTCAGTTTTGTTGAGAGGAGCGGTCAAGTGGTTAAGCACCTCAGGGAGTCTGTTGCCTGATTGGGCACTGAGGGAAAACGCAGCAAATGCGCAAAAGAGAAAGAAGAGGATTTTTTTCATGGCTGAGAAGTTTTAAAGTTATTGTGGATAGTATTTGAGGTCAAAGCGGCCATCGGTTAATACAAGAGTGTCGCCACCAGCGTTAGCGAATAGCAAACTGGAGAACTTTCCTGCTATGATATTTTGGGAAGTGTCAAGTCGTAAGATTTCTATAGTCGTACCAATCCCAGAACTGTCGGCAGACCAAGATGTAGAGCTTAGCCCACCGTTGTATGAAAGGCTAAACTTTATTCGAAGATGTGCCAAATCTTGCGGATTTATGACTCCCTCTTTCAAGGGTTTCAACCCTAAGAAAAAAAGATTGCTTGTATCGGAAATTGAAGACATAGAGTAACTGGCATCAACGCCCAGAAAATTGCTTCTATCCGATTCCCGTAGAGTGCAATCAATAGGTCGAAGACCGACCACCGCCCCATAAATATCCACACAAGGCACCCACTCCTTGCCATTGATTTTGCAGCCGAAGGTGTTCAAGCCTTGAGTCGTGATTTCAGGCCAAGGGCAGGGGTCGGGTTTCACATACGGCGGGGGGGCGTCTTTGTAGCAGGCGAGCAGCCACAAGGCCACAAGCATTAGCAACAACGTATTTGCCTTTGCAGGCGGAGAGAGCATTTTTTTCATGGTGGAAACATGTTTAAGCGTGAAAGAAAAGATGAGGAATATGAGGCGTATCTTCGGATACAAAAATCGGCACTGCCAAACCTGCCTCCAAGTATTTCATTGGATATCTCGTCCACTCTGAAAACTATTTTTGAACGGTTCGTCCACTAACAACACTCTTGCAAACTGTTTTTGGACGAACCGTCCACTTTTTTGTTTTTGAGTGGACGGTTCGTCCAATTTGGCTGGCGAGGGTAGGGGTAGTGACATGGCCATTTGCGCCGTTGCTGGCATCCTCGGCAGCAACACCTCGCAGGACGCTGGGCAAGTACCTTCTTCAATTTGTTGGCATCGAGCTCCGCCGCTTGTTGTTGGCGGGGACGCCAACAACGGCAAAACACCTCGCAGGACGCTGGGCAAGTACCTTCTTCAATTTGTTGGCATCGAGCTCCGCCGCTTGTTGTTGGCGGGGACGCCAACAACGGCAAAAAAACCTTTTGCCTGATGAATATATCCACCGCTTGCGCTCACCGCCATGCCACGCCCATCAACCGTTCCGAGTGCGTCCCATTGCGCAGCACCACCTGATATATGCCCGCAGGCAAATCATCCAACCCGCTGATGCACAGCGTGGTGATGAGGTGGCCAGAAATGCTAACCGCGATGTCGTCTATTTTTTTTCCGAAAATATCGCGCAGTTCAAACACATCGCCGGGGCGGAAATAGTCGTGGGTCAGCAGAAATTGCATCTCGCCTTTGTCGCGGTCGAAAGCAAACAACGAGCGGCTTCCAGTATGAAAGTTGCCCAAGCGCAGCCAAGCGGCGGTGAGGTTGGGCAGTCCATAGCCGCGTTCGTTGTTGGGGAGGGCTTGGTCGGTGGTGGCAAACACGGCATTGAGGATTTCGGAGCCTGTTTTTTCGGGGAAGGCGCCCCAGAGTGCGGCCAAGCCGCCTGCCAGCATGGGCGAGGCCATGGAGGTGCCGCTGGAGAGACCAAGTTGGGTGCCGAAATTGCCCGCTGCTACCACTTGGTCGCCGGGGGCGACGAGGTCAGGTTTGATGCGACCGTCGGGTGTGGGGCCGACGGAGCTGAAGGCCGCCCGTCGGCCCTTGGCGTTCACGGCGCCCACCGCTATCAGGCCCGGTGCATCGGCTGGCACGCCGATGTATTTCCACCAGTCATCGCCTTCGTTGCCTGCACTGTTGCAGACGACCATGCCCTTGCGAGCGGCGATGGCCGCGCCCCGCGAGCCGATGGCTGTGCGTCCATCAAGCTTGGAGTAGTTGTGATTGAGCGTGGTATCGTTGAAATGCGTGTAGCCGAGCGAGGCGTTGATGATATTGGCGCCGATGCTGTCGGCCCATTCAGCCCCAGCCACCCAATTGGCTTCTTCTACTGGGTATTCGCCGCCGGTGTCTTCGGTTTTGAGCAGGAAATAGGTGGCTTCGGGCGCGCCCCCCACAAAGTAGCTCGGCAGGTTGGCAGCCATCACGGATAGGACGGCGGTGCCGTGGTGTGCGCCTTCATACACTGCTCCGTCGCCCTCCACGAAATCCCAACCGGGGAACAAGCGGCCTTGTGTGGACACGCTGTCGAAAAAAGGCAAGGTGTCGGTGTTGGTGAATCCGCCATCCATCACAGCCACCCATATCCCGTCGCCGCGGTGCCCGGCGGCATACAAAGGAGGCAGTCCCAGCATATCGAGTTGCATGCTGGCGTAGCCGAGCGGGTTGTCGTCGCCACCGGGCTTTGGGTAGTCCAGCAAGGTCTCTCGTTTTTTGGGCGGGTGGTTGGGCGGGTTTTTGGGTGGGATGTGCCGCCCGATGTATGTCACGTTTTTGACAAAAGGCAAGTCGAGCAGTCGCGCTGCCCCGGCGGAATCGGCGGTGACGGTGGCGGCGTTCAGCCAACGCGATGTGTTGTGGATTTTTACGCTCTTTGTTTTCAGAGCCTTGACGTAGTGCGGGTTGACGGGCAAATCTTCTGCTACTACGGCGATACCCGCCCGTGCGCGGCGCTCTATGGCGCGAGCGGAGAGGAATTCTGCTGGGCGGCAGGTGCAATAAGGCGAGTTGTCTTTGTCAGTAAACTCTACCCAGTATTTGTTGAGTTCTTGAGCGGGAAGCGCGGCGGCGCTACCGACCATCCACAGTGTGAAAAGCAATTTTTTCATGTTGACAAATAAACGGGAAAGGGGGGATTTTGTGCATGCTGCTGGGGATTTTCCTCGTGCGACATCTCATCTCCCCCCAAAATTGCGGAGGGTGTATGTCGCTGTCAGCATGAAGAATCGGCGCAGCACTTGGGTCACGGAGTCTTCCACGAAGGTTTCGGTCACGTTGCGGCCAATGCTGTTGTTTTGGTTGAGCAAGTCGAATACGCCGAGTCGTATCTCCAACGATTCGTTGTGGAGCATACGGTAGCCGATGGCGGCATTCCAGAGCCAGAATTGTTGGTTGAAATCATCGCCTAAGCCAGTGTAGAGCGTTTGGGAGACATCGCTGCTGAGCGTGAGTTTTTTCACTATTTCCCAATTGGCTCTCGCGTTGGCATTGTGGAAGAAGAAGTTGTTGTCCAATTGTGGCTGCAAGGTGTTGCGCACCACGTTGAAGTTGGCATTGTAGGAAAGCGTGAAGTCCACTTTTTCGCTGATGTTGCTACTTAGCACTAGCCCTGTGCTAGTGGTGTATGATTTCACGAAGTTTTGCACGCTGTTGATGAGGCTGGGCGAGCGTTGGTAGGTGAACCCGATATTCAGGTTCAGGTTGCTTTTTATGGCTGTGACGGGGAGGCCGTAAGTGAAAAAACTGCGGGCGTTCCAGTATCCTTCGAGGTTGATGGGGCGATTGAGTTGTGTGCCAGTGAGCAGCGTGATGTCGTCGAGCACGGTAGTGTCTCTTGCGGCAATCAGCGTTGAATTGCCAATGAAATTGTCGGTGAAACCGATGAAGCCGTTTGCCATGAAGCTGGTGGCTTTTTCCGGGTTGGTCTTGTTGTAACGGGCTGTGAACGAATGCGTGAAAGGTTGTCTCAATTCAGGGTTGCCGATGGAGAGCAGCAGTGGGTTGGAGTTGTCGAGCACGTTTTGGAGCTGGCTCACGCTTGGCACGTTGGTGGAGGTGCGGTACATGAGGCGCAGGTTTTCGGTCTTTGAGGGGCGGTAGTTGAACATGGCGTCGGGCATCAGGTTCTGGAAGGTTTTGCTGACCGTGAGGGCGAACGGGAACACCTGCTCACTGTTGAGGCGGACGTTTTGGTAATTCAGCCCGACGGTGAAAAACATTTTTTCCTTGCGCAGGCGATAGCTCGTACCTGCCCTTTGGGTGGTCACTTTGTTTTCAAAACGGTTGGACAGGAGCAAGTCGGGGCGGCTGTATTCGCCTGTGAGGGTGTCGAGGTTGTTGGTTTGCTGGTCTGATTGGTTTTGGTTGAAGGAGGGCGTGTAGTTGAGTTGCAGTTGGCCAAACTCGCCGACAGGTTCCGTGTAAACCAAGTTCGACGAGAGTGTGAGGCCGTTGTTTTCCGATTCAGTCAGTTGGTCGAGGGTTTGGGTGGTGTCAATGCCGTTGAAAAACTGGTTTTGAGAAAAAAGGCGGCGCTCTCCTGTGCGGTCGTTGAGGCTGGTGCCGAGGTTGAGCGACAAGGTGCGCCCTCTTTTTTCAAAGCGGTGGCGGTAGAGCAAGTTGTTCGAAAAAGAGTAGCCCGCGTTGTCGGAGCGGGTGTTGTTTTCGGTGATATTGAGTGGGTTGTCAATGGAAAAATAGTTTTGCCCGAAAAAGTTGGTCGTGCGGGAGTTGTCCTGAAAACTGAATTGGGGCTGCATGAGCAGCGAATTGGACGAATCAATGTTGTATTCCAATCGGGCGTTGAAGCGGTGGTTGAAGTTGTCGCTTTCCGTGGTGTTTTCTTCGTCGTAGCGTTGGTTGAGGCCTTCGCTCAGGAAAAACGCGCGGGAGAGTCGGCTCGTGTTGTCGTTCGAGTTGTTGTTGAAAAAATAAGAACTGTTCACCCTGAATTTTTCTCCCCATCGGTCGGTGTAGTTCAAGCCCAACGAGTTCACCGAGCTGATGCCGGGCTGTTGGCCAGTCAAAAAATTGTTGGCAGAAGCGCCGCCTCCGCCAGAAGGCCCACCACTCCTTCCGCCGCCGCCGCGACCACCGCCGCCACCGCCTCGGCCACCAGTGCTGCCGCCGCCGCTCGTGATGCCGAGCAAATCCTGCGAAGTAAAGTTTTGCTGGTTGATGTTGTTGGTAAGCCCCACCAGCGAAATGCGCTGCTTGCCCTTGAAATAGTTGAGGCTGGCACCGCCGATGTAGCGGTTGTCGGTGCCATAGCCCGAGTAGATTTTGCCGAAACGCCCATCGGCCTTGCCACTTTTTGTGACGATATTGAGCGTTTTTTGTGTGTTTCCATCGTCGAATCCCGTGAATTGCGCTTGCTCGCTCAAACGGTCGAACACCTGAATTTTGTCCACGATTTCGGCGGGCAGATTGCGCAGGGCGAGCGTGGCATCGTCGCCGAAAAAGTCCTCGCCATCAATCGTTATCTTGCGCAATTCCTCACCTTGCACCTTCACCACGCCGCCTTCCACGGTGATGCCGGGCATTTTTTGTATCAAATCTTCCACCGTGGCGTTGGGGGTGGTCTTGTAGGCATCGGCGTTGTACTGGGTGGTGTCGCCCAGTTGTTGCACCCGAATTTGCTTATCCTGCACGAGCACTTCTTTCAGCAAGTTGGCATCCTGCGCGACATAGACCCTGCCCAAGTCAATGTCGGAGGAATCCACCGTCACTTGCATCTCGGTGGGCAGGTAGCTGATGAAGGAAGTGCTCAACAGGTAGTCGCCGGGCGGCACATTGCGAATCAAGAAGATGCCGTCCAAATCCGTGATGGCGCCGCGCCGCGACGAATCTGCTTGGTTGAGCAGAAAGATGCTTACGCCCAATTGAGCCGCACCGTCTTTGGCATCAATCACTTTTCCCGACAAAGTGGCCCCATCTTGGGCCGCAAGGGTGAACGAAACGAAGAGGCAGCCGAGCAGGGCAAAAGAACGAACGAGGGTAGTAGTCATGTGTAATTGTTTTGTGTTCCCGACGGGAGCCAGACAATACGCTGGAAAGCGAAGGTAGGTTTTCTCCGATTAGTCGAATCGTGTGAGACCAGAAAAATCGGGGGATGTTTAATGTGGGCAATGAGGGGGTACTGATGCTCCGTGATGCAATTTTTGCCCTCCCCGCCTTACCTTCGCGCCATGAATCGCGCCACCCTTGTTGCTTCCATTTTTCAAAAAAAATCATTTCTCTGCGTCGGTCTGGATACCGAACTGGGAAAAATCCCACCGCATCTCCGCGCTTCTGACGACCCGGTTTTTGAGTTCAATCGCCACATCATTGATGCCACGCGCGACCTTTGTGTGGCCTACAAACCCAATCTGGCCTTCTACGAAAGCCTCGGCCCTAATGGCTGGCAGACCCTCGCCCGAACGGTGGACTACATTGGCCGCGAACACTTTGTCATTGCTGATGCCAAGCGCGGTGATATCGGCAACACGAGCCGGATGTACGCGGAAGCGTTTTTTCAAAAAATGAATTTTGATGCCGTCACCGTCGCTCCATATATGGGCGAGGACAGCGTGACGCCCTTTTTGAGCTTCGAGGGAAAATGGGCGATTGTGTTGGCGCTCACTTCGAACAAGGGCAGCAGCGATTTTCAGCGCGATTGGCTGGAAGACAGCCGCGAGCTGATGTGGGAAAAGGTCATGCGCGTCGCGCAGGGCTGGGGCACTCCCGACAATCTGATGTTTGTGTTGGGGGCCACGCATCCCGACGCGTTCCTGCGCGTCCGGGAGCTCGCGCCGCGCAGCTTTCTGCTCGTGCCGGGGGTGGGCGCTCAGGGGGGCGACTTGGCGGCTATTTGCCAACACGGAATGACCGACGACTGCGGCCTTTTGGTGAACGCATCGCGGAGCATTATTTACGCCTCGTCGGGGGCTGATTTTGCCGAAAAAGCACGGGCGGAAGCCTTGAAAATGCAGCGTGAAATGGCTGGTTTGCTGAGCGTTTAGCATTTTTGCCCGCGCAGCTAAAAAAGAGCCGAAAGTCTCACAACCCCTA